>CAYOBI010000020.1:0-19226 GCA_964402325.1 uncultured Propionibacteriaceae bacterium
CGGGCGCCGGGCGGTGTCCGAGGGGGCCGGGGCCCGGACGGTCCTGACCAGGGCCGGCGCGGCCTGGGCGGAGGGTGCCGGCGGCACCTCGGGCGCCCTGTGGGGCGCGGCCCTCGGCACGGTCGCCCTGGGGCTCAGTGACCAGGAGCTCTGCCACGGTGCGGACCTGGTCGCCGCGGTCGCCGCCGGGGGCCGGACGATCCAGGACCTCGGCGGGGCGGTCGTCGGGGACAAGACGATGGTCGACGCCGTGGTCCCGTTCGTCGACCGCCTGGTCGAGGGGTACGCGACCGACCCGGACCTCGCCCGGGTCTGGGCGGAGGCGGCGCAGCAGGCAACGGCTGCGGCCGACCGGACCGCCCTGATCGCGGCCCGCCGCGGCCGGGCCCGGACGCACGGCGACGACTCGATCGGCACCCCGGACCCGGGGGCGGTCTCGTTCGCCCTGGTGATGACGGAGATCGGCCGCGTCCTGGCCGGCCGGACCGCCGACTGAGCCCGTCGGCACGACCGAAGACAGCACGACCGAAGACAGCACGGAGGAGAGGGACAGCATGGGGTGGCGGGTGGTGCTCGCGGCGGACATCGCGGGCTTCGAGTACAAGGAACTGATCAAGGCCGACCTGGTCGCCGACCCGCGGGTCGACGAGGTCCTCGACGTCGGCGTGGGCCCGGGGGAGGAGGTGGACTACCCGTACAAGGGCATCGGCGGGGCCCGGGCCATCGCCGAGGGGCGGGCCGACCGTGGCATCTTCGTCTGCGGCACCGGGATGGGGATGGCGATCAGTGCCAACAAGGTGCCCGGCATCCGAGCCTCCACCGCGCACGACAGCTTCTCGGTCGAACGACTGGTGCTGTCGAACGACGCACAGGTGCTGTGCCTCGGCGCCCGGGTGATCGGGCCCGAACTCGCCCGGCGCCTGGC
The DNA here is from genome assembly GCA_964402325.1 of uncultured Propionibacteriaceae bacterium. GTDB lineage: Bacteria > Actinomycetota > Actinomycetes > Propionibacteriales > Propionibacteriaceae > Raineyella. The sequence continues at coordinate 926 of CAYOBI010000020.1, forward strand.
CCGGGAGTTCCTCGACCACCGGTTCGACCCGGCGTCGCGCTCGCGCGCGAAGGTGGACGCCATCACGGCGTACGAGACGGGGGTGGCGCGATGACCGCCCCGCTGTGGATCGGCACGAGCTGGAAGATGAACGGTTCGCTCGCCTTCGCCCGCGCGTACGCCACCGGCCTGCGGGAACGGGCCGTCGAGGGCTGGCCGGGGGTCCAGCCGTTCGTCGTCCCGCCGGCCACCGCCCTGGCCGCGGTGAGCGACCTGCTGGCGCCGGGCAGTGGGGTGGTGGTCGGGGCGCAGAACGCGCACTGGGAGTCCCGGGGTGCCTGGACCGGTGAGCTGTCCGTCGGCCAGGTCGCCGACGCGGGGGCGACCCTGGTGGAGATCGGCCACTCCGAACGGCGGGCGTGGTTCGGCGACACCGACGCCGTGGTCCACCGCAAGGTCGCGGCCACCGTGGCCGCCGGCCTGCGACCCCTGCTCTGCGTCGGGGAGTCCGCCGAGGACCTCGCCGCGGGGCGCTCGGTCGAGGTCGTCACCTGGCAGGTCGCCTCGGCGCTGGCCGGCGTGGCCGAGGGGGACCTCGCCCCCCTGGTGGCGTACGAACCGATCTGGGCCATCGGCGACCACGGCCGCGAGGCCCGTCCCGAGGAGATCGCCGGCACGATCGGTGCGATCGCGGAACGCTTCGGGCAAGGCCTGGAAGCGGTCCTCTACGGCGGCTCGGTCAACCGTGGCAACCTGGCCGACATCCTGGCGATCCCCGGCGTCGGCGGCGCCTTCGTCGGTCGGGCGGCCTGGACCCTTCCCGGCTACCTGGAACTGCTGGACCTGGCCGCCGCGCTGGTCGGGGACCGCGTCGGGGCCAGTCGCTAGGGACGTCGGCCCGCCCCCGGCCCACCCCCGAACCGGATGGTTGACTATTAAACTATTGGCTCCTAGGCTGACCGTGAGCCGGCCGGGGAACGGGCCCCGACGGCCGACGGACCCCAGGAGTCATCATGAGCACGCGTCTGCCCACCTATTTCGTGTCGCACGGCGGCGGGCCGTGGCCGTGGATCAAGGACCTGATGCCAGGGATGGACCAGCTGGAGGCGTCGCTGCAGGCCATCCCGGTCGAGCTCGGCGTCACCCCGCGCGCCGTCCTCGTCGTCTCCGGCCACTGGGAGGAGACGGAGTTCACCGTCCAGACCGCCGAGCACCCGTCGATGGTCTACGACTACGGCGGCTTCCCCGCCTTCACGTACAGCATCCAGTACCCCGCCCCGGGGGCTCCGGACGTCGCCGCGCGGGTCGGGCAGCTGCTCGAGGATGCCGGCATCACCACCCGGTACGACGGCCGGCGTGGCTACGACCACGGGATGTTCGCCCCGCTCTACGTCGCCTACCCGAACGCCGACGTGCCGATGCTCCAGCTGTCGATCAAGCGCGGCTACGACCCGGCGGCGCACCTGGCGGTCGGCCGGGCGCTGGCACCGCTGCGGGACGAGGGCGTGCTGATCCTCGGCAGCGGCTTCACCTACCACAACCTGGGCAACTTCGGCCCGGGCGCGGTGACTGCCTCCCGGGCGTTCGGCGGCTGGCTCAACACCACCCTGGTCGAGGGTCCGCGGGCGGAGCGTACCCAGCGGCTGCTGCACTGGGACGAGGCGCCCGGCGCGCGGGCCAGCCATCCGGCCGAGGACCACCTGATCCCGCTGATGGTGGCGGTCGGCGCCGCCGAGGACGAGCCGGGCGTACGTGTCTACCACGAGACCGACTTCATGGGCTCGGTCGACTCGTCCAGCTTCCGCTTCGGGGACCTGCCCGGCGCCCACTGACGACTCCCCGCGGGCCGGGAGGTCCGCCCGGCCCGGTGCCGTCACTGCGGCAGGCCGGCCCCGTTCCAGGTGAAGTGCGCCGTGCGGCGCTCGAGGAACGCAGCGGTCCCCTCGGTGAAGTCCGGGCTGGACGCCACCTGGTCCATCCAGGCCGCGACCCGGTCGTCGGTGAGCGTACGGCCGACCATCCGGTCGACCAGGTCCTTGGTCGCCTGGATGGACAGCTGGGACCGCCTCGCGATGTCGTCGGCGAGCGCCAGGGCCCGGTGCAGCACCACGTCATCGGGCAGCAGTTCGTCGACGAACCCGATGTGCCGCGCCCGTTCCGCGCCGATCAGTTCCGCGGTGAAGACGAGGTACTTCGTGGCGGCCGGCCCGATCAGCCGGACCAGCCGCTCCAGCGGGACCGGCGGGTAGACCAGCCCCAGGTTGGCCGGCGGCACCCCGAACCGCGACGACAGCCCGGCGATCCGGATGTCGCAGGCGCCGGCCATCAGCACGCCGCCGCCGACGCAGGACCCGTTGATCGCCGCGATCGTCGGCTTGGGGCAGCGGGCGATCGCCTCGTGGGCGTCGGTCGGGCGGTCGTTGTCGAGGATCGTGTCGAGTTCGCTGATGTCCGCGCCGGCGCAGAAGTGCCCGGCTGCCCCGGTCAGGACGACCACCCGGACGGCGTCGTCGGCCACCAGACGTGCCATCAGGGCCGGCCAGGCGGACCACATCCGGGTGGTCATCGCGTTCCGCTTGCGGGGGCGGTCGATGGTGATCAGCGCCGTCGCGCCGTGGATCTCGAGGGTCAGGTCGCCGGTCTCGCTCACAGCCCGCATTGTGCTCCGCCGCGGGGTCCGGGGGCGGGCAGTCGCGGCGGGCGCGCTGCTGGGCGGCACGTACGTTCCCGCGGGGACGTACGTGCTACCAGCGCTCGGCGATCACCCGGTCGTACAGCTCGGCGAACCGGGCCATCCGCTCGGAGTAGTACGCCGTCCGGCGCGGGTGCGGTTCGGCGATGGTGCCCATGTCGGGAGGCGTACGCTCCAGGCCCGGCGCCAGCATCTCCAGCGCCAGCAGCGCCGACCCGTGCAGCGTGGCCCGCTTGATCGTCACCGGGGCCACCGGGCGGCCCATCACGTCGGCGAGGATCTGCAACAGCTCGGGCCGGTCCTGGGTGACCCGGCCCTGGGCGAGGACGCGGACCGCGCCGGGGGCGTGGGTGACCAACTGGACGGCGATCCGGCGGTACGTCAGCCCGATCCCCTCGACGATGCCGCGGTAGAGCGCCACCGGGTCGGTGGTGACGTGCACGCCGGCCATCAGCGCGGTGGCATGCGATGCCCAGCCGGTGGACCGCTCGCCGGTGAAGAACGGCAGCACCAGCGGCGTCGCCTCGGACGGTTCGGCCAGTAGCGCCCGGCCCAGCGCCGGCTCGGGCGGCAGGGCGAGGGTGTTGGTGGCCCAGCTGAGGGCCCGGCCGACGTCGTTGACCGCGCCGCCGAGCAGCGAGCGGCGCCGGTCGACCCGGTAGCACCACAGCCCGGTCGGCACCTGCTCCAGCTGCCCGGACACCATCACCCGCAGCGCGCCCGAGGTGGCGGCGGAGGCGCCGATGGTCCGGTTGTCGGTCGCCCCGGCACCGACGCTGGCGCCCAGCCCGTCGGCGATCGCCGGGAACCACAGTGCCCCCTTCAACGCCGGCCAGCGGGCGTCCAGCCGGTTGTCGGCGGCCTCCAGCGGCTGGTCGGGGTCACGGACGGTGGACAGGTGCTGGCTGGTGATCCCGCACAGGTCGAGCATCTCCTGGTCCCACTGGCCGGTGCGCCGGTCCAGCAGCCCGCTCCATGACGCCGCCGAGGTGGCCACCGCGGTACGCCCCAGCAGGTGCAGGTGCAGGTACTCGCCGAGCGTCACCCAGCGGTCGACCCTGTCGAAGGTCCGAGGGTCGGAGGCGGAGAGCCAGCGCAGCCGCGCCGGCAGGTAGGAGGAGTGCAGCCGGACGCCGGTCCGTTCGTGGATGGCGTCCTCGTCGACCAGCCGGCGCAGTTCGTCGACCTGCTGGCCCGACCGGGCGTCGGCGTACGTGAAGCAGGGGGTCAGCGCCAGGCCCTGCCGGTCGATCCCGATCAGCGAGGAGGCGAACGAGTCGAGCGCGACGCCCTTGATCCGGCCCTTGAGGTCCTTGGTGGCCAGCCCGTCGATGATCTCGATCACCTCGGCCAGCACCTGGTCGGGATCGATCGTCGAGGTCCCGTCGGGACGGGTGGTGAAGGAGTGCGGCACCTTGACCCGCTGCCCGGCCGGACGCCCGTGCGCGTCGTACAGCGAGCCGCGGGTGGCCGTGGAGCCGATGTCCACGGCCAGGACGAGGGGGTCGACGGCCTTGCCGAGCTCGATCTGGAAGATGCTCCTGGCCATCCTGCCTCCGGGGATCGTGCGGCCCGCGTCCCGACGCGGGGCCCTGCGGTCGTGGTCGTCCTGTCTGGGGTGGCGGACCGTCCCCCCGGCCCGTCCGCCGACAGCCTAGTCCGTCGGCGGACGCCGCAGGGGCGGGACCCGGCGTCCGGATCCCGCCCCTGGCGTGCTGCGTGCTGTTCAGGCCTTCATCGTCCCGGTGGCCAGCATTCGCTGGTGCCAGGACAGGGCCTGCGACAGGTCGTGCGGGGTGTGCTGGCCGTTGGCGACCTTGACCGCGACGTCGTAGTACTCCTGGAGCAGCGGACGGTAGTCCGGGTGCGCCACCTTGATCATCTCGGGGACGCGCTGTCGCGGCGACTTGCCGCGCAGGTCGGCCACGCCGTACTCGGTGATGACCAGGTCGGTGTCGTGCTCGGTGTGGTCGACGTGCGACACCATCGGGACGATCGCCGAGATCGCGCCGCCCTTGGCGGTCGACGGGCTGACGAAGACGGTCAGGCCGGCGTTGCGGGCGAAGTCACCCGAGCCGCCGATGCCGTTCTGCATCCGCGAGCCCATGATGTGGGTCGAGTTGACGTTGCCGTAGAGGTCGGCCTCGATCATGCCGTTCATCGCGATGACGCCGAGCCGGCGGATCACCTCGGGGTTGTTCGAGACCTCCTGGTTACGCAGGATGATCTTCTCGCGGTAGAACTTGGCGTTGTCGTTCATCTTCGCCGCGTACTCCGGCGACAGCGAGAACGCGGTGGCGGAGGCGACCTCGAGCTTGCCGGCGTCGATCAGGTCGACCATGCCGTCCTGGATCACCTCGGTGTAGGAGGTGAGGTTCTCGAACTGGCCGTGCAGCAGGCCGGCGAGCACCGCGTTGGCGACGTTGCCGACGCCGGACTGCATGGCGGGCATCGGGTTGGGCAGCCGGCCGGCCTTCTCCTCGAGGTCGAGGAAGTCGAGCAGGTGGCCGGCGATCGACGTGGAGACGTCGTCGAGCGGCTTGAACGGCGAGTTGCGGTCCGGGGTGTCGTTCTCGACGACGGCGATCACCTTGGCCGGGTCGACGGTCAGGTACTTCCCGCCGACGCGGTCACCGGAGTGGTAGATCGGGATGGCGAAGTCGAGCGGGACCTTCTTCAGGCCGCCCATGACGTCATGCATGCCCTCGAGGTCCTCGGACTGCCAGGAGTTGACCTCGAGGATGACCTTGTCGGCCAGGTCGAGCCAGGCCTGGTTGTTGCCGATGGAGGAGGACGGCACCAGCGAGCCGTCGGCCTTGATGGCGGTCAGCTCGATGATCGCGAGGTGCATCTTGCCGTGGAACCCGTTGCGGAACTGCGGCGCGATGTGCGACAGGTGGATGTCGGAGTATGCGATCTCGCCGGTGTTGATCTTCTTGCGGGTCTCCGGATCGGACTGGTACGGCGTCCGGAAGTTCACCGCGCTGGCGTCGGCCAGCTCGCCGTCCAGCTCGGGAGCGGTCGAGGCACCGGTGCCGAGGCTGACCCGGAACGGCTTGCCCGCGGCGTGCAGCGCCTTGGCGCGGGCGGCGAGGGCGATCGGCACCGCCTTCGGGTATCCGGAGCCGGTGAAGCCGGAAACCCCGATCATGTCTCCGTCATTGACCAGCGCGGCGGCGTCCGCAGCGCTCATCACCTTGCTCTGGTACGCGGCGTTGTGGATCCGATTGCCCATGAATGTCCTCCAAGTCAGGCGCGGCTTTGCAGTCCAAACTTACTGGTCGGTATCCTGCCTGACTGCTCGGGGCGGTCAAAACGCCGTGAATGTGTGCTGTGCCACACGGTTCCCCGGCGAGGAACAGATCCTGTGTGTCCGCCCGGGTCAGGTACGGTGACCGGGCTCTCATCGGGCCCCGCCCCGTGCCGTGTGGTGGACCGCTGGGCCCGCTGGTATGCCACTCGGTCCGACCACCACGGTCCGACCACCACGGTCCGACCACCACGCCGGACCAGCACGTGCTCAGTCCTGCTCGGCCGCCTGGGCGAGGAACTTCTCGTGCCGGCCGTGGGCCCGGTGCAGCAGGTCGCGGTAGTGCTGCTCGTTCTCGATCAGCTCGGACTTGAGCCGGTCGGGGATCTGCGGCATTCTGCCGAGCTTGGCGGCCAGTTGGTTGTTGATCCGGGTGCGCTCCTCGGCCGGCGCGTCGGCCGGCAGGGCGAGGTAGCGCTCGGCCAGGTCCTCGGTGGCCCGGATGATCGCCATCGCGCGACCCCGCGGGCTGAGCAGGGAGAACGCCACGGTGACGGCCAGCACCCCGACGATGAAGACCAGCGACATCTGGGTGGTGATCTCGATGACCTTGACCGGGTCGCCGTCGTTGATGAACCGCAGGTTGTTCTGGTGCAGGGCGTGCAGGACGAGCTTCACCGCGATGAAGCCGAGGATCGCCGCCAGCCCGTACGACAGGTAGATCAGCCGGTCCAGCAGCCCGTCGATCAGGAAGAAGAGCTGCTTGAGCCCCATCAGGGAGAACACCACGGCCGTGAAGACGAGGAAGACCTCCTGGGTGAGGCCGAAGATCGCCGGGATCGAGTCCAGGGCGAAGAGCACGTCGGTGCCGCCGATGGCGATCATCACCAGCAGCATCGGGGTGAGCGCACGCTTCCCGTCGACCTCGGTGAACAGCTTGTTGCCGTCGTACGTGTCGGAGGTGTGGAAGAGCCGGCGGACCAGCCGGATGAAGAAGTTCTCCGTCTCCTCCTCCTCGTCCGAGCCGAGCGCCTCCTTGAGGGTGGAGCCGGCGGTGACCAGCAGGATCAGCCCGAAGATGTAGAAGACCCAGGAGAAGGCGTTGATCGCCGCGGCGCCGACGAAGATCAGCGCCGAGCGGAAGATCAGCGACACCACGATGCCGAACAGCAGGACCTCCTGCTGCGACTGCCGCGGCACCTTGAAGGACGCCATGATGATCAGGAAGACGAAGAGGTTGTCGACGCTCAGCGACAGCTCGGTGATGTAGCCGGCGTAGTACTGGGTGGCATAGTGCCCGCCCCAGTTGGCCAGGACGAAGAGGCCGAACGCCAGCGCGATCGACACGTAGAGGGCGGACCAGAGGGCCGACTCCCGGATCCCGGGGGTGTGCGGTCGGCGTGCATGGAAGAGGAAGTCGAACAGCAGCATCCCCACCACGAACAGCGTGGTGAGTGCCCAGGTGAGGCCGGAAACCTCCATGCAAGGGTCCTTTCGGGAAAGGGTGAGCGGGCTTCGCAGCCGGCCCACGACCGGTGACCGCCGGTCCCGCCCCGGGGCGTCCCGGGGGAGGCTCGGGGAGCGGAACCCTTGGATTCTACCAATCGGCGCGTGCCCGGCGGGTGTCGAGACCCTCGCCGTGCACGCGGTCGAGCAGGTCGGCGAAGTGCCGCTTGTCCTCGATCAGGTCGTCCTTGAGGGCGTCGGGGATGGCCGGCATCCGCTCCAGCTGCGTGGCCAGCCGACGCCGGAGCGAGGCGCGACGGGCCTCCCCGGCGTCCTCCGGGAGCGCGAGGTACTGCTCGGACAGTGCCTGGGTGGCGGCGATCACCGACATCGCCCGGCCGCGCGGGCTGAGCAGGGACGCCAGCACCGTCACCGCCAGGACGCCGATGATCACCCCGAGCGAGAGCTGGGTACTGATCTCGGCCACGTGCACCGGCTCGCCGTCGTTGATGAACGGCAGGTTGTTCTCGTGCAGGGCGTGCAGGCCGAGCTTCACCGCGATGAAGCCGAGGATCGCCGACAGGCCGTACGACAGGTAGACCAGCCGGTCCAGCAGGCCGTCGATCAGGAAGTAGAGCTGCTTGAGGCCGAGCAGGGAGAACGCCACCGCGGTGAAGACCAGGTAGGTCTCCTGGGTGAGGCCGAAGATCGCCGGGATGGAGTCGAGGGCGAAGAGCAGGTCGGTGCCACCGATGGCGATCATCACCAGCAGCATCGGGGTCATCACCCGCCGGCCCTCCACCCGGGTGAAGAGCCGGTTGCCGTCGTACGACTCCGAGGTGCGGAAGACCCGCCGGACCAGTCGGATGAACGCGCTGTCGCCCTCGTCCTCGTCCGGGGTGATCGCGCCCTTCAGGGTGCTGCCGGCGGTGACCAGCAGGATCGCCGCGAAGATGTAGAACACCCAGGCGAAGGCGTTGATCAGGCCGGCGCCGACCAGGATCAGGCCGGTCCGGGCCACCAGCGAGAAGGCGATGCCGAACAGCAGCACCTCCTCCTGGTACTGCCGGGGCACCGCGAAGGACGCCATGATGATCAGGAAGACGAACAGGTTGTCGACGCTGAGCGCCTTCTCGGTCAGGTAGCCGGCGTAGTACTGCCCGGCGAAGTCGGCGCCGGCCATCGCCCACACGGCCAGGCCGAAGACCAGTGCGATCCCGACGTACGCGGCCGACCAGACGGCCGACTCCCGCATGCTCGGCACGTGCGGCGTGCGGGCGTGGAAGAAGAAGTCGAACAGCAGCATGCCGACGATCAGCACGACGGTGAGCGTCCAGACGAGGGGTGAGACCTCCATGGGGGGTCCTTTCGGAGACGACGGATGTCGGTCTCGCGAGTCTCTCCGCCGACCCGCCCGGCGCTCTGCCGACGGTCGACCACACCATCCGGCCGCGGCCCCACGGTGTCGAACCGTACGGACGCGACGTGCTGACGACTGGTGTGTCGGGATACTCCCCCACGAACAATTCGAAAGTAGCAGGGGTCACCGAGGGAAGAAAAGTCGGCGTTCCCGGATGGCGGCGTTCCCGCGGGAGCGTACGAGCCGGAACGTTCGAGTCGGAACGTTCGCGACCGGCTCAGGCGCCGGCGAGGGCCAGCGCGACCAGGGCGACGCTGAAGACCGCCTCGGCCAGCCCGAGCTGCCGGGGGGTCAGCCGGAGCCCGTCGCGGCGCATCGGCCCGGCCAGCGGCAGCGCGAGGGAGCGTACGGTCGTGACGGCGAAGAACCACGCCCAGCCCGCGAAGCCGCCGAGGGTCGCGCCGGCCACCGCGGCGGCGGTGGCGGCCAGGTGCCAGCCGACCGACAGGGCCAGGAAGGTGGCGTTGCCGCGTTCGCGGATCATCGACTTCACGAAGAAGACGGTGCCGCCGAAGTAGCCGAGGCAGACCAGCGCCAGGGTCAGCGCCCGGGTGACCGGCGGGGTGCCCCAGCCATCGAGCACCAGCGCGGGCGAGGCGAACCGGGCGACCAGCACCACCAGGCTTGCGGCGGCGACGGTCAGCAGCCCGCCGGCCAGGGCGCGTTCGCGTCGTCGGGCGGCCAGCACCAGGGCGACGGCGAGGACCGGCAGGAAGGGCACCGCCCACCCGACCAGCCCGGGCCCGGCCAGCCACCAGGTGACCAGCCCGAGCAGGCCGGCCGTGGCCGCGTACGTCAGCATCGGCCGCAGGTAGCGCAGCTGGCGGCGGGAGCTCAACCACAGCGAGGCGGCGTGGAAGGCGAAATAGCCGACCAGCCAGAACACCCCCAGGACCAGGGCGTACCCGGCGCCCTCGCCGTCGTGGAAGCGCTGCCAGGTGCCGAGGAACCAGGGGATCGTCACCATCGCCCAGGCGCCGTGCTGGTTCGGCACCCAGCCGCGGGTCCCGTGCCGGCGGGTGCGGGGCCGGGTGCGGGTGCGGGGGGTGACGGCGGAGCTCACCCAGCCATTTAACCTGATCAGCCTGGAGAAATGCCCTCGGGGTGACCGACCGAGCGGACGCTGCAGGTGACGAGGTAGCTGCGGTCGCGGGCGACGATCCTGGACGGGCCGACGTCGCGACGCAGCGCCGGCAGGTAGGGCAGGTGGGCGTTGTAGACGCACCACAACTCACCGCCGGGGCGCAACGCCCGTGCGGCGGTGTGGATCATCCGGAACGCCGGGGTGGAGTCCTTCGCCGTCCCGACGTGGAAGGGCGGGTTGCAGACCACCAGGTCGAGGCCGGCCGCCGGCCAGTCGGCCAGCGCGTCGGCGCGTCGGACCTCGACGGCCAGGCCGTTCGCAGCGGCGGTGGCCGCGGTGGCGGCGACGGCCGCCCGTGAGGTGTCGACGCCGGTGACCCGCCAGCCGTGCCGGGCCAGGGTCGCGGCGAGGATGCCGGACCCGCAGCCGAGGTCGACCGCCCGGTCCGCGCCCGGGGCTGGCCGCAGGCCGTCGATCCGGTCCAGCAGCAGCCGGGTGCCGAGGTCGAGCCGGTTGCCGGCGAAGGTGGCCCCGTACGCCACGACCGTCAGATCGGCCTCGGGCAGGACCGCCCGGCGCGGCCAGCTCGGGGCGGTGTCGCGGGCCCCGGGCAGCGGCGCGGCCGCGTGCAGCACCCGGCACTTGCGCACCCCCAGGCTGGCCCGGACCTCGGCGAAGTGTGTGGCGAGCACCTCGTTCATCCCGCGGGTCATGTGCTTCACCCTGGCGCCGGCGACGATCCGGACCTGCGGGTGGCAGTGTGCGGCGACCGCCTCGGCCAGTTCGTCGAGGGCGTTCAGGTTGGCCGGCAGCCGCAGCAGCACGAGGCGTACATCCGCCAGCCGCGGGTCGTCCCACCCGTCGACCACCGCGGGGGCGACCTCCGCGCCGGCCGCGGCGGCCTCGGTGGCCACGTCGCGCTCGTCGTCCAGCAGGTCGGCCCGGTGCAGGACCGCACCTCCGCTGCCGGCGAGCGCCACCGCCAGGGCGGGGGCCTCCAGGCAGAGCACCGGCGTGTCGGTCTCGAAGGGGGCGGCCTCGGTGAGGATCAGCTCGTCCACGGCGTCCGGGGTGTGCACGGGGCCAGCCTAGTGCCGGGCCGGTGGAAGCCCGGGGTGACCGGGCGGTGCCGCAGGACCGGGCTGCGGGGTGTGGCAAGGCCGTTCGCGAGGGCGGGAGCCCCTGCAGGGCGCTCGGGGCCGAGCGCTAGTGTGCTCACCGTGGCGGCCGAAGTCCTCGAGGTCCATGTCATTGCCGACTCCACGGGTGAGACGGCGGCTCGTCTTGCCCGCGCGGCGCAGGCGCAGTTCCCCTCGCGACGGTTCCGGATCATCCGGCATCCCCGGATCACCTCCGTGGAGAGCGTCGTGTCGGTCGTCGAGAGCCTCAAGGGGCGTACGGCCGCCAAGATCGTCATCTCCACCCTGGTCAACCCCGACCTGCGTGACCTGGTCCGCCGGGCCTGCGACGGGCTGGGCATCCGACACTCCGACCTGCTCGGCCCGACGCTGGCCGCGATCGAGGAGATCACCGGCACCGAGGCGGACCTGGTGCCGATGCGCCCGGTCGGGGTGGAGGCCGACTACTTCACCCGGATCTCGGCGATGCAGTACGTCATCCAGCAGGACGACGGCCAGCACCTCGAGGCCCTCGGCCAGGCCGACATCGTCCTGCTCGGCGCCTCCCGCAGTGGCAAGACCCCGCTGTCGATGTACCTCGGCTACCTGGGCTACCGCACCGCCAACGTCCCGCTGGTGCTGGGCATCGACCCGCCGCTGCAGCTCGCCCTGGTCGACCGCTGGCGTCTGGTCGGGCTGACGATGGACCCGGAGCGGTTGGTCGAGATCCGTCGCGAGCGGATCGGCCGGCTCGGCATGGGCACCGGCCTGCGCTCCCGCAAGGACGGGTACGCCGACCTGGCCCGGGTCTACGACGAGGTCGACCAGATCGTCGCGATGGAGCGCCGGCTCGGCGCCGTGGTGGTCAACACCACCTCGGTCGCTCTGGAGGAGAACGCCGCGAAGATCATCGAGATCGTCGAGCGGCGCGCCCAGCAGGCCGGCGGCCACCTGCGGGAGATCGCCGGCGAGCCGCGGGCCACCCCGCGCTCGGCCGTCTCGGTCCGGCAGGGCTCCACGACCCCCGCGGGCGGCCTCCCGCCGGGCCCGACGCCGACGCCGGACACCCCATGACTGCCTCGAGAGGGGCATGGTCCAGCGCTCGCCTAGAGTGCTGATCACCGGCTGACCACCGGGCTGAAGAACGTCGTCGGACACCGATGTCCGACACGAATGAGGAGAAGTTGATGACTGATCAGGCCCCACACAGCCGCTACATCTACGACCTCGCCGAGGGCAACGCTGAAATGAAGCCGCTCCTCGGTGGCAAGGGCGCCGGTGTGGCCGAGATGTACCGGATCGGGGTTCCGGTCCCGGACGCGTTCACCGTCACCACCACCGCGTGTGTCGAGACCATGAAGACCGGCCAGTGGCCGGCCTCCCTGTGGAGCGAGATCGAGCAGGCCATGCATCGCCTCGAGGAGCGTACGGGTCGTACGCTCGGCGGGGCCGAGAAGCCCCTGCTGGTCTCGGTCCGGTCCGGTTCGGTGCAGTCGATGCCCGGCATGATGGACACCATCCTCAACCTGGGCATCAACGACACCTCCGTCGAGGCGCTGGCCGCCGAGGCCGGTAACGCCCGCTTCGCGTGGGACTCCTACCGCCGCTTCATCCAGATGTACGGCGAGGTCGTCGAGGGCATCGCCCCGCACGTCTACGAGGACGCCCTGACCGCGATGAAGCAGGCCAAGGGGGCCGCCAGCGACACCGACCTGAGCACCGAGGACCTCCAGGAGCTGGTCGCCGAGTTCAAGCAGCTGTCCACCGAGGCCCTCGGCGGCGCCTGGTCGACCGACCCGATGGAGCAGCTGCGTCGCGCCGTCGACGCCGTCTTCCGGTCCTGGAACAACCCGCGCGCCGAGGTCTACCGCCGCGCCAACAACATCTCCGCCGAGCTGGGCACCGCCGTCAACGTGATGCAGATGGTGTTCGGCAACATGGGCGAGACCTCCGCCACCGGCGTGTGCTTCACCCGCAACCCGTCCACCGGTGAGAAGGAGCTCTACGGCGAGTTCCTCACCAACGCGCAGGGCGAGGACGTCGTCGCCGGCATCCGTACGCCGCGGCGGCTGGAGGAGATGGAGCAGGTCCTGCCCGACGCCTACCGCCAGCTGCTGGACACCATGGACCGGATGGAGAAGCACTACCGGGACATGCAGGACATGGAGTTCACCATCCAGGACGAGAAGCTGTACATGCTGCAGACCCGCAACGGGAAGCGTACGGCGCGGGCGGCGATCAAGGTCGCCGGCGACCTGGTCGACGAGGGCATCATCGACAAGGACGAGGCGGTCCGCCGGATCGATCCGGGCCAGCTGGACCAGCTGATGCACCCCGGCATCGACCCTGAGGCCAAGCCGGAGGCCGTCACCGTCGGCCTGAACGCCTCCCCGGGTGCCGCGGTCGGCGCGGTCGTCTTCGACGCCGACACCGCCGAGGAGCGCGGCAAGGCCGGTGAGGACGTCGTGCTGGTCCGCTGGGAGACCACCCCGGACGACATCCACGGCGTGATTCAGGCCCAGGGTGTGCTGACCTCGCACGGCGGGATGACCTCGCACGCGGCCGTGGTCGCGCGCGGGATGGGCCGGCCCTGTGTCGCGGGCGCACACGAGCTCACCATCGACGCCCCGAACAAGACCTTCATGATCAACGGCCGGACCTGGCACGAGGGCGACATCATCTCCATCGACGGCACCACCGGCGAGGTGTTCGACGGTGCCGTCAAGCTGATCCCGCCGTCGATGAGCGACGACTTCGAGCGGATCATCGGCTGGGCCGACGAGGTGCGCTCGCTGACCGTGCGGGCCAACGCCGACAACGGCCCCGACGCCACCAAGGCGCGCGAGTTCGGCGCCCAGGGCATCGGCCTGTGCCGCACCGAGCACATGTTCATGGACGAGATCCGGCTGCCCGCCGTGCAGCGGATGATCCTCGCCGACAACGAGGCCGACCGGGCCGCGGCGCTGGCCGAGATCCTGCCGCTGCAGCAGTCCGACTTCGAGGCCATCTTCGAGGCGATGAGCGGCCTGCCGGTCAACATCCGCCTGCTCGACCCGCCGCTGCACGAGTTCCTGCCCGGCCTGGTCGAGCAGAACCTCAAGGTCCAGGAGCTGAAGCTCACCGGCGCCCCCGCCGAGACGCTGGCCGAGGAGGAGGCGCTGCTCGCCCGGGTGAAGAAGCTGTCCGAGGCGAACCCGATGCTCGGCACCCGCGGCTGCCGCCTGTCGCTGCTCTACCCGGAGATCCCGGACATGCAGACCAAGGCGATCGTCCGGGCCGCCATCGCGGTCAAGAAGCGCGGCTTCGAGCCGATCATGGAGATCATGGTCCCGCTGGTCGCCTACCCGGAGGAGCTCAAGCGCCTGCGCGAGATCATCGTCCGGGTCGCCGACGAGGAGATCGCCGCCGGCGGCGTCCCGCTGGACTACACGGTCGGCACGATGATCGAGCTGCCGCGGGCCGCTCTGGTCGCCGACCAGATCGCCGACTACGCCGACTACTTCAGCTTCGGCACCAACGACCTCACCCAGACCGGCATCGGCCTGTCGCGCGACGACGCCGAGGGCTCGTTCCTCAACGCCTACCTCGACAACGACATCATCCCGGCCAACCCGTTCGCCCAGATCGACCGCGACGGTGTCGGCGAGCTGGTCCGGATCGGCGTCGAGAAGGGCCGCAGCAGGAAGCCCGGCCTGAAGACCGGGGTCTGCGGCGAGCACGGTGGCGATCCGCAGTCGATCGAGCTGTTCAACGAGATCGGGATGAACTACGTGTCCTGCTCCCCGTTCCGGGTCCCGATCGCCCGCTTGGCGGCCGCCCGCGCGGCGCTGGAGCAGCGCGCCTGAGCCCGTCCGGGCAGGGACGTACGACGTGGCGCCGCACCGGCCGGGGAACCGGCCCGGGCGGCGCCACGCCCGTTCCCGGGGCCGACCGGGTGGGCGGGTGTGTCACGGTCGTGTCTCCAACGCCCGGTCACCCGTCCGGGGGGTTCCGGGCCTTCACTAGGATCACGGGGGTGGAGACACTGACCTACGCGGCACGGACCGACAAGGGGCCGGTGCGCCCGGAGAACCAGGATGCGGTCCTGGCCGACCGACCGGTCTTCCTCGTCGCCGACGGCATCGGGGGCCAGGCAGGCGGTGGGCTGGCCAGCCGTGCGATCGTCGAGGAGTTCCGTACGCTGGTCGGCCGGGAGCTCGACGTCGACACGGTGTCGGCCGCGGTGCGGGCCGCGCACCAGCGGGTCGTCGCGCTGCACGTCGACAACCCCGGGGCCGGCAGCACGCTCTGCGCGGTGGTGGCCGTCCGGGTCGCGGACGAGGACCAGTGGATGGTGCTCAACGTCGGTGACTCCCGCTGCTACCTGGTCGACGGCGAGCCGGGGCAGCGTACGGTCAGCCAGATCACCGTCGACCACTCGCTGGTGCAGGAGCTGATCGACGCCGGCGTGCTGGACCCGCACGACGCGGAGATGATGCCGCTGCGCAACGTGATCACCCGGGCGATGGGCTCGGAGCAGGAGTCCGAGGCGGATGTCCGGCTGCTGCCGGTGGTGCCGGGGCAGCGGCTGATGCTGTGCAGCGACGGCCTGGTGAACGCGGTCCCGCTGAACGAGATCGAGGAGGTGCTGATCGGCCGTCCCGAGGCGGAATCGGCCTGTCAGACGCTGCTTGATCTCGCGTTGGGTTACGGTGCTCGTGACAATGTGTCGGTTGTTGTCGTCGACGTACAGGATGGGTGATGACGGTTCAGGACCCACAGCAGGGCAGCGACCCCCAGGAGGGGGCGACCATCGGCTCGTGGCGTGTCACGTACGCGCCCGGCGACTGGGTGGTGCTCGCCGGCCCCGATGCGCTCGTCGTGATGCCCCCCGCCCCGGCCCGGGTGGCCGGCTTCGTCGCCACGCTGTGGGAGAGCATCGTGCCGAGCGTGTCCATCGACGACCTGGTCGCCGAGCTCGGCCGCGCCGGGGTCACCGACATGCCGGACATGGCGGCGCTGTTCTGGGACGCCGGGTCCATGCACAGCCTGGTCCGCGGCCGGCTGCAGGTGATCGACACCGCCACCGGCGAGGTCATCGCCAGCGGTGAGGGCGTCCGGACCTGGAGTGAGAGCGGCCTCGGCGAGGTCGCCTCGGTGCGGATCCAGGCCGCTGACGGGGGACCCGACCCCGAGGACGCGCTGGTCCTGCCGCTGGTCGTCGGCGCGGTCCGTGCCCACTCCCTGCTGGTCGAGACCAGCCAGGACCGCCTGGTCGCCGTCCCCGTCCCGCCGCCGCGGGCCGCGGTGGTCGAGCCGGCCGCCCCGGCACGTACGACGGGGGTCCTCCCGGTCGTGCCCGAGCCCGTCGCCGACCCCGAGACGGTCGAGACCCATCCGGAGCCGGAGACCGACCACGGGCAGGTCTACGACCCGATGCACCCCGAGAGCGACGAACCCGCCCACCACACCGTCGTCCCGGTGGTGTCCGCTCCGGTCGTCGCTGCGCCGGTGGTGCCCGCTCCGGCGGTGGCGGCCCCGGTCAGCCCGGCCCCGGTCGGGCCGGAGTCGGCCACCCAGGTGCTCGGCGGTGCGCCCGCCGAGGCCGCCACCCAGCTCCTCGGCGCCTCCGCCCCGACCGGCCAGCCGTCGGCGGACCGGACCGGGGAGGGCCCGAGCGTCGAACCCTCCCCGGTGATGGCCTTGCTGCGCCCGATCACCGGGGCGCCGGTGGCCGTCGACCGGATGGTGCTGGTCGGCCGCGCGCCCAGCCCGGACCGGGCCGGCCCCGGCGTGGTGGCCAAGGTGATGACCGTCCCGAGCCCTTCGCACGACATCAGCCGTACCCACCTGAAGGTCGAGCCGGTGGGCCGTACCGTCCAGGTCACCGACCTGCACTCCACCAACGGCACCGTGCTGATCACCGGCCCGATCGGCGGGGACCCGTCGCTGGCCGGGCAGCGCCACCAGTTGGTGCCGGGCGAGCCGGTGGCCGTTCAGCCGGGCTGGATCCTCGATCTCGGGGACGGGGTCACGATCCTCATCGACCGCGCCTGACCATGGCCGGGCAACGGCACCGTGTGGACCGGGGGGTGCGGCAGGGGTCCTTGCGGGAGGCCAATCTGGAACTGATCACCCGGCACGTGTTCGCCCACGGCGAGGACGGGGAGCCGATCTCCCGGGCCCGCCTCGCCGAGGAGGCGCGGATGACCCGGTCGACCTCCTCGCGGCTGGTCGACGCCCTGATCGAGGGCCGGATCATCGAGGCGCTCCCGCCGGTCAACACCGCCGCCCGGGGGCGCCCGGCGGTGCCGCTGATCCCGGCCCGCAACTCCTACGTCGGGCTCGGGATGGAGGTCAGCGTCGGGACGCTCGCCGCCCGGCTGGTCGACCTGTCCGGCCGGGTGCTGGCCGAGAGCCTCGACGAGGGTGAGCTGTCCGGGGCGGAGCCGGGCAAGGTGCTGCGCCACCTGGGCGTGATGGTCCGTGAGATCCTCGACGACCTGGCCCCCGGCCTGGTGCTGACGGGGGCGACGCTGTCGCTGCCCGGGCTGGTGGACCGGCGCGACGGGCGGCTGCTGATCGCCCCGAACCTCGGCTGGACCGACCTCGACCCCTACCCCCTGCTCGCGCCGGTCATCGGCCCCGACGTCGACTTCAGCATCGGCAACTCCGCCAACCTCGCGGCCCGTGCCGTCGCCCAGACCCGCCCGGGCCGGCCCGGGCCGTGGTCGAGCTTCGTCTACCTGCACGGCGACATCGGCGTCGGCGCGTCGATCCGGCTGGACGGCCGGGAGTTCCTCGGCGCCCACGGCTGGGCCGGCGAGATCGGCCACATGACCGTCGACCCGGCCGGCCCGTCGTGCCGCTGCGGGTCGCACGGCTGCCTCGAGCAGTACATCGGCCGGTACAGCCTGCTGCACGCGGCCGGCCTGCCGCCCCGTACGCCCATCCACAGCCTGCTCGGCCGGGTGGAGAACGGCGACCCGGTCGCGGTGCAGGCGGTCGAGGCGGCCGGCCACGCCCTCGGGTCGGTGCTCTCCGGCGTGGTGAACCTGCTGGACCTGCCCACCCTGGTGCTCGGCGGCGACCTGGCCGTGATCGGGGAGCACCTGCGCGCCCCGATCGCCGAGGAGATGCGCCATCGGCTGCTGTCCGACCCGCTGGCCGCCCCCCGGGTGGAGCTGGCGCCGATGGGCCCCGCCCTGTCGGCCACCGGCGCGGCGTACGAGGCGCTGGACCGGGTGATCCTCGACCCGGCCCGGTGGCTGCATGGCGAGGACGAGCGGGTCCCGGCCGACGGGGACGGCCCCGACGACGGGGACAGCACCGA
>CAYOBI010000020.1:19326-34399 GCA_964402325.1 uncultured Propionibacteriaceae bacterium
AGGACGAGCGGGTCCCGGCCGACGGGGACGGCCCCGACGACGGGGACAGCACCGACGACGGGGACAGCACCGACGAGGACGGCACCGATGGGGCGCCCACGGACCGGGGCGGGGACGCGGCCCCCTCGGTGTGGCGTTAGGCTTCCAGGCATGCTGTTGTCGGACGGCGATATCGCCGCGGAGATCGAGTCGGGGCAGATCCGTCTGGACCCGTACGACCCGGCGATGATCCAGCCCGCCAGTGTCGACGTACGGCTCGACAAGTACTTCAGGATCTTCCAGAACCACCGGTACCCCAACATCGACCCGGCGATCAAGCAGGGCGAACTGACCCGGCTGGTCGAGCCCGAGGGCCCCGACGAGCCGTTCATCCTGCACCCGGGGGAGTTCGTGCTGGCCTCGACGTACGAGGTGGTCACCCTCGGCACGACGCTGGCGGCGCGGTTGGAGGGCAAGTCGTCCCTCGGCCGGCTGGGGCTGCTCACCCACTCCACGGCCGGCTTCGTCGATCCCGGCTTCAGCGGGCACGTCACCCTGGAGCTGTCGAACGTCGCGACCCTGCCGATCAAGCTGTGGCCGGGGATGAAGATCGGGCAACTGTGCTTCTTCCGGCTGTCCTCGCCCGCGCTGGCGCCGTACGGGTCGGCGAAGTACGGATCGCGCTACCAGGGGCAGCGGGGCCCGACCCCGAGCCGCTCGTACCTGAACTTCCACCGCACGCCGATCGACTGATCCCGGCATCCCGGGTCGCGCCGGCGCGGCTCAGGCGGACGCCGGGGCGCCGTCGGCCCGCTCGCCGGCCGGGCCACTGAGGCTGAGCAGCATCCGCACGCAGGTGGAGACGTCGGCCGGCGGGTGCGGGGCGGGCATGACGTGGCCAGGCGGGTCGTCGCGGGCCTCCCGGGCGTCCCGGGCCCGGCGGAGGAAGGCCTCGCGGACGTTCGACCCGAAGCGCCAGCAGTTCAGCTGACCGGCCAGTCGGTGCGGGTCCACCAGCCACTCCCGGCCGCGATCGGCGGCGAGCGAGGCGAGATCGTCGGCGAGACCGTCGTCGAACTGCGCGGCGCGCTCGGCGACCACCGCCCGCAACCCGTCGTGGCGCATCGCGTGGAAGGCGAGCGAGGCGGCGACGTCGCCGTCCTCGGCGTCCTGCCCGGCCAACGCGGTGAGGAAGGCGGTGAGCGCCTCCTCGAAGGTCCCGCCCTCCGGGAGCGGCAGCGGGCGCGGTGTCACGTGCCGGTCGAGCAGCAGCCGGACGAACTCCTCCCGGCTGGTGAAGGCGTAGTGGAAGGACGCCAGCGGCATCCCCGCCTCGGTGACGACGGCACGGGTGGTGGCACCCTCCAGCCCCACCCGGGCGATCACCCGTTCGCCGGCTTCCAGGAGCAGCTCCCGTCGCCGGCCGACGCGCAGGTTCGACATGTCAGGACTCCTCGGACCTCGGCCCCCAGCCGCGGAATCGACGCTTGTCAGCAACAGGCATCGTAGCCTCCGGAGGCCCCTCGAGGGGGCCTTCCGCTCAGATATGACCGACGGGAGGATCGCTCGGTCGTGCCGCCGCGACCGGGTCCGCCCCGAAGCGCACCGGGGCACCGAACGCCGCCCGCCGGGCGACCCGGGCGAAGGCCCGCAGCAGGCCGCGCCCGAAGGCCAGGACCAGCACGGCGGTCACCACCCCGCGGGGCAGGTCCCAGCCCAGGGAGGTGGCCACCCAGAACGTCGCGTAGCGGACCGCGTTGGCGGCGACCGGGTCGCCGGGGACGTACGACAGGCCGGTGCCGTTGGTGGTGAACGGCCAGAACCACAGGTTCATCACCGCGCCGTACGCCAGGCCCGCCACCAGGCCGTACGCCGCCAGCAGGGCCAGGTGCCGGCGCCGGACCGTGCCGGGCAGCCGGCCGGCCCCGGGCAGCAGCCCGGCGAACGCGCCGACCCACCCGGCCGCGAACATCTGGAACGGCAGCCACGGCCCCACCCCGGCGGTGATCAGGCCACCGGCGACGATGGCGAGGGCGCCCAGCACGAAGCCGAAGCCGGGTCCGAACGCGTAGCCGGCCAGCACCAGCAGGAAGAAGCTCGGCTCCAGTCCGGCGACGCCGGGGGAGATCGCCCGCAGTCCGGCGCCGACCGCGGTGAGCATCCCGAGCAGCGCGACGACCTTGGCGTCCATCCCGCCCTCGGACAACTGGGCCAGCACCACCCCCGCGAGCAGCGGCAGCACCAGCACGAACAGCCAGGGCGCGTCCTGGGTGTGGCTGACGGCGCTGGCACCGCCCGCCTGGGCCACCGGGACCAGGAACGGCCAGGCGAAGCCGAGCAGCCCGACCAGTGACGCGGCCACCAGGACCGCGGTGGAGCGGGGGCCGAGGACGACCAGCGGAGCGCGCCGGCCGGAGCCCCCGGTCATGCCGCCGCCCGGGCCGCGGACACCTGGCCCACCGTCAGGTACGGCAGCGGCGCCAGCACCTTCGCCACCTGCGGGGCGAACATCGGCGAGCCGGTGACGACCCGCTGGGCCGGCCCGTCGGCCACCACCTCGCCGTCGGCCAGCACGACCACCCGGTCGGCGACCGCCGCGACCACCTCGACGTCGTGGGTGGACAGCAGGATCCCGTGCCCCTCGGCGGCGAGCCGGGCAAGCTCGGCGCACAGCCGTTCCTTGGCGGTGTAGTCCAGACCCCGGGTCGGTTCGTCCAGGACCAGCAGGGCCGGGGCCGCGCCGAGCACGACGGCCAGCGCCAGACACATCCGCTGTCCCTCGGACAGGTCGCGTGGGTGGCGGTCGGCCGGCACGTCGGGGGCCAGCTCGGCCAGCAGCGCCGCGGTGGTGCCCGGCGCCGCGTCGACGTCCCGGTCGGCGGTGGCGCACTCCTCGGCGACGGTCGAGGCGTACAGCAGGTCGGACGGGTCCTGCGGCACCATCCCGACCCGCCGGACGAGGTCGTGCGGCGTGGCGCGCCGCGGCACCAGCCCGTCGACGTCGACCGTCCCGGAGGTCGGCGCGGTCAGGCCGGCCAACACGGACAGCAGGGTGGACTTGCCGGCGCCGTTGCGACCCATCAGCGCGCAGACCTCGCCGGCCCGGGCGTCGAGGTCCAGCCCGCGCAGGGCCTCCACCCGCCCGTACCGTACGGTCAGGCCGGAGACGGAGGCGAGCACCCGGCCGGGGGCGGCGGGGCTGGCGAGCCGGCGCGGCGGCACGTCGGGCAGCTGGGCCCGCAACGTCCGCGCATGCCGGCGGGCGTCGCGGACCGACAGCGGCAGCGGGTCCCAGCCGGCCAACCGGCCGAGCCGGACGATCGGCGGCACCACGGTGGCCGCGGCCATCACCTCCCGGGGGTCACCGGCCCGGACGATCCGGCCGGCGGTGATCTCGGCGACGGTGTCGGCGTACTGGATCACCCGCTCCAGCCGGTGCTCGGCCATCAGCACGGTCATCGCGAGGTCGTCGACCAGGCGGCGGACGGCGGCCAGGACCTCCTCGGCGGCCTGCGGGTCCAGCGCCGAGGTCGGTTCGTCGAGGACGAGGATGCGCGGGTGGGCGGTCAGCGCGGCGCCGATCGCGACGCGCTGGGCCTGCCCGCCGGACAGCGTCGTCAGCGGCCGTCGGCGCAGGTCCGCCAGACCGAGCAGGTCGAGGGTCTCCTCGACCCGGACCCGCATCGTCTGGGGGCCGACGCCGAGGGACTCCATCGTGTACGCCAGCTCGTCCTCGACCGTGTCGGTGACGAAGGTGGTGGCCGGGTCCTGCCCGACCAGCCCGACCACGTCGGCCAGGTCCCGGGGCTGCCAGCGGGACGTGTCACGGCCGTCGACCCGTACGCTGCCGGTCAGCAGGCCGCCGGTGAAGTGCGGCACCAGGCCGTTCGCCGCGCGCAGCAGCGTCGACTTCCCCGATCCGGTGGGGCCGACGAGCAGGGCCAGCTCGCCCTCCTCGAGGTGCAGGTCGACGTCGTCGAGCGTCGGCGCGGTGGAGCCGCTGTAGCGCAGCGAGACGTGGTCGAAATCGAGCATCACGGGACCACCTCCGTGGTCGGTTCGGTCGGGGTACGGGTGGTCAGGGGTGTCGCCGGTCCGGGGGCGGTGACGTACGGCGGGTCGGGGGCCGCGAGGGCGGGCAGCAGGCCGACCAGCATCGCCGCGAGCGGCAGCGGGTGCAGCGGCGGGAGCGCCAGCGCGCCCGGCATGGTGAGTCCGCCGACCCCGTGCAGCGAGCACCACACCAGCGTGCCGGCGACGACGACGCCCGAGCCGCTGACGAGCCACTCGGGCAGCGCCCACGGGTCCGGCCGGTAGCGGGTGCGGATCGCCCGCGAGCGGCCGACCAGCAGGGCGGCGGTGACCAGGGCGGTCCCGCCGAGGACGCCGCCCAGCGACAGGGCGGGGGCGATCGAGGCGGACAACAGGCCGTACAGGCCGACCAGCAGGCCCAGCGAGCCGAGCACACTGAGCACGCTGACCAGCCGGCGGTGCCTTCCGAGGTGGCGCATCCGACCGTAGCCGCGGGCGTCCATCGCGGCGGCGAGGTCGACCGAGCGGTCCAGGGCGGACTCCAGCACCGGCATCGCGGTGGTCCGGAAGAAGTCGCGGGCCCGGGTCCGGCGCCCGCGGAGCCGTCGGGCGTTGTGCACCCGGCGGGCGTCGACGACGAGCTGCGGGGCGAAGGTGAGGGCCACCACCAGGGCGACCTGCACCTCGTAGAGTGCCGCCGGGGCGAGTCGCAGCATCCGCCGCGGTGCCGCCAGCGCGTTGGCCGCCCCGAAGCAGACCAGGATCACCGCCAGCTGTCCGCCGGCGTACAGCGAGGCGAGCAGGGCCTCCCAGGTGACGTCACCGCCGAGCTTGATCCCGATCACCCAGCCGGGCAACGGGACCAGCGGCAGGGAGACCAGCACGTGCGTGCCCTGGGTCTGGGTGGCCAGGACGGCCTGGAACAGCACCCGCAGGGCCAGCACCACCAGGGCGATCCGGACGAACAGGGAGTAGGCCCGGGCCCACGGCGCATCGGTGCGTTTGAGCGTCACCACCAGCCCGGCGACCAGGGCGAGCAGGACGAGCAGCACCGGGTTGTCGGTGCGGCTCGCCGCCACGCCGAGGCCGAGCGCCCACGACCACCACGCCGCCGGGTGCAGGTCCCGGGGGTGGCGTGGGGCGTGGGCGCCGGCCGGCCGGCCGATGGTCACGGGTGGTGTCCGGGGTGGCGGCGGTCAGGCCGTACGCCGCTTGCGGGCGACGACGATGCCGGCGCCGGCGAGGACGACGACGATGCCGCCGACCCCGATCCAGGCCCAGACCGGGGTGCTCGGGGCGACGTTGCCGGCGGGGGTGGTCAGCGTCGGGGTGACCGCGGCCTCGGTGGACGGCACCGCGATGCCGGCGACCGGATCGCCGCAGCCGGAGGTGGGG
The DNA here is from genome assembly GCA_964402325.1 of uncultured Propionibacteriaceae bacterium. Taxonomy (GTDB): domain Bacteria; phylum Actinomycetota; class Actinomycetes; order Propionibacteriales; family Propionibacteriaceae; genus Raineyella. The sequence continues at coordinate 24,733 of CAYOBI010000020.1, forward strand.
TAGCCGGCGATGCCACAGACCATCCCGGCGGAGTCGGTCCGTACGGCGGCGGCGGTCTGCAGCACCTGGGAGCCGGTCGCCGACGTCGGGACGACGACACAGGTCGCGGTGATCCGGCCCGGGGTCGAGCCCTGCGGGGCGTCCTCGGTGGTCCCCGGGTCGATCACCACCCCGACCCGCTTCTGCCCGTCGACCGGGCGTACCTTGCCGCAGACATCGTTGAAGTCGGCGCCGGTCCGCGGCGGCCGGGAGGTCGTCATCCCGGCGACGGCGTAGCGCCAGCCCTCGACGGAGCCGTCGGCCGGGACCGTGGTCCCCGGAGCGGACTGGGAGAAGGCCCACGGAGTGTTGAGGGACTGGTAGTAGCCCCAGTAGCGGTAGCCGTCCTCGGCGCGGGCCACGCCGGTGCCGAGCGGGGCGACCAGCAGGGCCAGCGCCGTGAGCGCGACGAGCGCCCAGCGGCGCAGGGAGGGGGTGACACCTCTCCCGCGGCGGGACGAGGGGTGACGTACGGACATCGGGCCTCCAGGCGACGATGTGGATGCGCGCAGGCCCGGACGGCCGGCTCTCTCGCAGTCCACGACGAGTTCATGAGCGGCCCACGGTCCGGCCATCCGGCTCGCCCTCTTGCCGCCGCGGCCTCGGGGCCGTGATCCGGTGGTGGGGCCTACGGTTGCGGGTCAGCGCCGGCGTTCGACCGGCTTTCCCGGAGAGTGGGACTTCCGGGAGCCGATTCTACATAACGTCACCGACGTGGCTCCCGGACGTCGTGGACGTGGACCTCCGGCCGTTCTACCGTGGCCCGGTGTCGCCCCTCGAAATGATCGTGATCATCGTGGCCGGCCTCGCCGCGGGCACCATCAACACCGTGGTGGGGTCCGGGACCCTGATCACCTTTCCCACCCTGCTCTTCCTCGGCTACCCGCCGGTCGCCGCGAACATCTCCAACAGCCTCGGCCTCAGCTTCAGCGGGCTCACCGCCGCGCAGGGCGCCCGGCAGGAGATGGCGGCGGTCGGGCCGGTGGTCCGGCTGATGCTGCCGCTGCAACTGCTCGGCTCGGCCCTCGGCGCCGTGCTGCTGCTGGTGCTGCCGCCGCAGGCGTTCACCGCGATCGTGCCGGTGCTGATCGTGATCGCCGCCCTGCTGGTGGTCTTCGGCCGCCGGATCAACGCCTGGCTCGGGGCGCGCCACGCCGACGCGGAACTCACCGGAGGGCGCCGGACCGGGCTGATGGTGGGGGCGCTGTTCACCGGCCTGTACGGCGGCTACTTCGGCGCCGCCCAGGGCGTGCTGCTGATCGGCCTGATGAGCGCACTGACCGGGCTGTCGCTGCTGCGGGTCAACGTGGTGAAGAACATCCTCGCCCCGGCGGCGAACTTCCTCGCCGCCCTCGTCTTCCTCGTCATCGCCTGGCACCAGGTGCGCTGGGCCGTGGCCGGTCTGCTGGCCGTCGGCGCGCTCGGCGGCGGCTGGCTGGGTGCCCGGATCGGCCGCCGGCTCTCACCCACCCTGCTGCGGGTCTTCATCGTGCTGGTCAGCGCGGTGGCAGTGGTGAAGCTGGTCCTGTTCAGCTGATCACCCCCGCCAGCACCGCCCGGCTGCGGGACAGCCCCAGCCGGGTGGCACCCGCCTCGACCATCGCCACCGCCGTGGCGTGGTCGCGGATGCCGCCGGAGGCCTTGATCCCGAGCCGGTCGCCGACGGCGGCCCGGATCACCTGCACGGCATGCACGCTCGCCCCGCCGCTGGGGTGGAAGCCGGTGGAGGTCTTGACGATGTCGGCTCCGGCCCGCTCGCAGGCGCCGCAGCCGGCGACGATCCGCTCGTCGGGCAGCGCCGCGGTCTCCAGGATCACCTTCAGCACCACCGGAGCCGGCACCGCCTCCCGGACCGCCCGCACCTCCCGCTCGGTGTACGCCTCGTCACCGGCCAGCAGCCGGCCGATGTCGATCACCATGTCGATCTCGTCGGCCCCGTCGGCCAGCGCCCCGGCAGCCTCCGCCGCCTTCACCTCCGCCGTGTGCTGGCCCGACGGGAAGCCGGCCACCGCGGCCACGTGCAACCCCGGCGGTACCACGGCGAGCGGCAGCCGGGACGGGGACACGCACACCGACCAGGTGCCCAACCGGGCGGCCTCCTCGACCGCCGCGGCGACGTCGGCGTCGGTGGCGGTGGGGGACAGCAGGGTGTGGTCGATCATCCGCGCCAGCACGGTCCGGGTCAGCTCCATGCCGCCAGCGTCGCACACGCCGCTGACACCGGGCGGGTAGGTTGGCGCCAGCCCGTACGTCCCGACCGTCCCGCAGGAATCCGATGCTGCTCGTCGACCCGCCGCTGTGGCCCGCCCACGGCACGATGTTCTCCCACCTGGTGTCCGACACCTCGCTGGCCGAACTGCACGCCTTCGCCGACCGGATCGGCGTGTCCGCGCGGGCCTTCGACCGCGACCACTACGACCTGCCGGCCTCGCACCACGCGGCCGCCGTCGCCGCCGGGGCGCTCGAGGTCAGCCCGACCGAGGTGGTCCGGGCGCTGCGCCGGGCCGGGCTGCGGCGGACCAAGCCGCAGGTGCTGGCCGCCGCTCGGCGCCGTGACGACCGGCTCCGGGCCGGCTGGGCCGCCCTGCTGCCGCACGCGGTGGACCTCGGCGCGGAGCTGCTGGACCGCTGGTCGCAGCCGCACCGGCGCTACCACACGCCCCAGCACCTGGCCGAGCTGCAGGCGGCCATGGACGAACTGGCCGCGGACCTGCGGCACGGCACCGACCCGGGTCGTACGCTCCGGCTCGCCGCCTGGTTCCACGACGCCGTGTACGAGGGCAGCCCGGGGGAGGACGAGGAGGCCTCGGCCCAGCTCGCCGAACGGTCCCTGGACGGGCTGGTCCCGGCCGCAGAGGTCGAGGAGGTCGCCCGGCTGGTCCGGCTCACCGCGGGCCACGAGCCGGCCGACGACGACCCGGCCGGCACTCTCCTCGTCGACGCGGACCTGTCGATCCTGGGGGCCGACGACGCCCGCTACCTGGAGTACTCCCGGCAGGTCCGGGCCGAGTACCAGCGGATGCCGGCCGAGGACTACCGCCGCGGCCGGCTGGCCGTGCTGCAGCACCTGGACGGGCTGGACCCGCTGTACCGTACGCGTCCCGCCAGCGCCTGGTGGGCCGATCCGGCGCACGCCAACATGGCCGCCGAGCGGCACCGGCTGGAGGAACAGGCCCCGCCGGACCCTTCCGGCACCGGGCCCGCGCAGCAGTAGCGCCTCAGCCGGCCCGGACGGTGTCGGAGGTCTGCCCGGAGGTCGCTGCCGGGGCCAGCGGGAGCCGTACGGTGAAGGTCGTCCAGGTGTCGGGGTCCGCGGCCGCCGCGCCGGTCAGGTCGTCGGCGCAGCGGGACCGTACGTCGACCGTCCCGCCGTGTGTGTCGACGACGGCGGCCACGATCGACAGGCCCAGGCCGGTGCTGCCGCCGTTGTGCGCCGCCGAGGCGTCGGGGATGCGGGCGCGCGAGGAGTCGACCCGGACGAACCGGTCGAAGACCTGGCTGATCATCGCGTTGGGGATCCCCGGCCCGTTGTCGTGCACGGTGAGCACCGCCTGCAGCGCGGCGCCGGGGCCCGGCTCGCCGAACGCGGCGTTGCGGGCCTCCTCGCCGACCAGGGCCGGCAGTGCCGCGGCGATCTTCACCCGGGCCGTCACCCGGGTGCCGGGCGGGGTGTGGGTCCGGGCGTTGGCCAGCAGGTTGGCCACCACCTGGTGCAACTGGTGGTGATCCCCGATCACCGTCACCGGGTCGGTCGGCACGTCCAGCGACCAGCGATGGTCGGGACCGGCCACCTGGGCGTCGGTGACGGCGTTGACGACGATCTCGGTGAGGTCGACCGGCTCGGCCGCGGGCGCGAGGTGGTTGTCCAGCCGCGCCAGCAGCAGCAGGTCCTCGACCAGCCCGGACATCCGCTCCGCCTCGGCGTCGATCCGGTCCAGGGAGTGCGCGATCTGGAGCGGCATCGTCGCCCGCCCGCGCCGGGTGAGCTCGGCGTAGCCGCGGATCGCCGCGAGGGGGTTGCGGAGTTCGTGGGAGGCGTCGGCGACGAACTGGCGGACCTTCGACTCGGAGACCTGGCGGGCCTGCAGGGCCAGCTCGACGTGGCCCAGCATCTGGTTGAAGGCGTCGCCCACCTCCGCCACCTCGGCGGAATGGGCCTGGCGGGGCGGCAGGAACCGCGACCCCAGCTCGACGTTGCCGTGTTCCAGCGGCATCGCGGAGACCTCGCGGGCGACCGCCGCCAGGTCGGTGAGCGGGCGGGTCTTGCGCACCACCACGACGTAGACGGTGACCACGCTCGCCGCGGTGGCGAGCAGGGACAGGATCGTGACCGTCCAGACCAGCTTGACCACCGCCGACCGGGTCTCGGCCAGCGGGAGGCCCACGACGACCACGTCGCGGTCGTCGGTCACGGCCATCGCCCGATAGGGTCCGAGCTGGTCCAGGACCAGACTGTGGTGGCCGGAGTCGGGGGCCACCGCGGAGAGGGCCACGACGGCGGCACTGCTCGGGATCGGTCGGATCCCCTCCGGGGTGAGCATGCCCTGCTTGGCGATCCTGGTCGGCGGCACGACGACGACCACGGTGCCGATCGGCTGGCCGGGTAGGTCCACCCCGCCGGGAAAGCTCTGGCCGGGATTGTTGACGGCGTTCTGCTGGCGGGTCAGCACGCCGTCGAGCCGGTCGTCGAGCTGTCGCATCATCACCCGTTGGGCGACCAGGGTGGTGACCAGGCCGAGGGTGATGGCGACCAGCGCGACGATGGCGCTGACCTGGATGACCAGCTGGCGGGCCAGGGTGCCCCGGGCCGGGAGCGGGGTGGCCAGCCGGTGGGTGGCGGTGTCCTCCAGGGCGCGCGCCGGCCGCTCACCCATCGGCCCGGTCACTCATCGGCCGGGCGCAACATGTACCCCGCGCCGCGCAGGGTGTGGATCATCGGCTGGCGGCCGACGTCGATCTTCTTGCGCAGGTAGGAGATGTAGAGCTCGACGATGTTCGCCTGGCCGCCGAAGTCGTAGTTCCACACCCGGTCGAGGATCTGCGCCTTGCTCAGCACCCGGCGCGGGTTGTGCATCAGGTAGCGCAGCAGCTCGAACTCGGTCGCGGTCAGGTGGATCGAGTCGCCGCCACGGGTGACCTCGTGGGAGTCCTCGTCGAGGGTCAGGTCGCCGACGACGAGGGTGGAGGCGTTCAGAGCCTGGGAGGCGCCGGTGCGCCGCAGCAGCGCGCGCAGCCGGGCGATCACCTCCTCCAGGCTGAACGGCTTGGTGACGTAGTCGTCGGCGCCGCTGGTGAGGCCCTCGATCCGGTCGGCGACGGCGTCGCGGGCGGTCAGGAAGATCACCGGCAGGCCCGGTTGGTCGGCGTGGATGCGTCGCATCACCTCGAGGCCGTCGAAGTCGGGGAGCATGATGTCGAGGACAGCCGCGTCGGGGCGGATCTCGTGGGCGACCTGCACGGCCTCCTGACCGCTCGAGGCGGTCCACACCTCCCAGCCCTCATAGCGCATCGCCATCGAGAGCAGCTCGGTCAGCGCCGGCTCGTCGTCCACCGCGAGGATGCGGATGGGCGAGCCGTCGGGACGGGACAGAATGCCGTGGGAACGGTCGGTCATAGTCAGAGATTGCCACGGCGAACGATGGGTGGGGGCAATAATCCTGTGGTAAAGCTGTGATCGAGGTGTGTGTCTGCCCCGACCCCGCCTCCCGACACGACCCGAACCGGTGTCGACCGGCGCCCTGCCCCTCTAGGGTGGATCCGTGGAGATTTCTGGTCCCGGAGGGATGTTCGACGTACGTGCCGAGATCGAGCGCCTGCGCGACCGCGTCTACGAACTGGAGCAACAGGTCGCCTGGCTGCTGGGGCGTGCCGGTCGCGACGCCACCGAGAAGACCCTGGACGAGGCGGTGCAGGATGCCCTCGTCGAGCGTGGCTACATCGACGCGGTGATGCTGTACCGCGAGCGGACCGGGGCGGGGCTGGCCGAGGCCAAGCAGTACGTCGACCGGAAACGCCGCACCGGGGCGCTCGGCAACGAGGACGAGGCGATCGCCGTCACCGGGCACGACCTGGCGGCCGCCGAGGCCACCGACCGGCCGGGTGCGACTGAGGCCGGCTCGGTCGACGCGTAGCCCCTCCGCGGCGCGGCCCGGGTCGGGCAGGCTCGGCGGTCGCGGTCGCGGTCGCGGAGAGATCAGAGGTCCTCGACGACGAGGGTGATCACGTCCTCGCCCGGGTGGGCCAGGGTCACCTGCTGGCCGACGTGCAGTTGCCGTCCGCGGCGGGTCTCCACCACGCCGTCGACACGTACGTAGCCGTTCTGGATCAGGTCCCGGGCCTCCCCGCCGGTGCCCACCACGTTGGCCCACTTGAGGAACTGGCCGAGCCGGATGGTCTCCTCCTGGCCCGGGGTGTGTCGATCCGATGTGCGCTGCATGCGCCCATTGTCCTCGACCACCGGCCCCGGCCGCGTCACTAGGCTGGGTGCCATGACAGTCGCGGCCCGTACGCTCCTCGACGACCTCGGCGCGCCGGTGCCGCTGCCGGCCGGCGGCCCGCACCGGATCGTCTCGCTGGTGCCGTCGCTGACCGAGGCGATCGCCACGACCGTGCCGGAGCGGCTGGTCGGGGCCACCGACTGGTGCATCCGTCCGGTCGACCTGCGGGTGACCCGGGTCCGCGGCACCAAGAACCCCGACCTGGCCGCGGTCGCCGCTCTCGAGCCCGACCTGGTGGTGTGCAACCAGGAGGAGAACCGCCGCCTCGACGTCGAACGGCTCCGCGAGCGGGGGATCGCGGTGTGGGTGACGGTGATCGAGTCGGTCGACCAGGCCCTCGCGTCGATGCGCCGGCTGTTCGTCGAGGCACTGGGGGTCGGCGAGCCGGGCTGGCTGGTCGAGGCGGACCGGGTCTGGCGGCCGGCGCCCGCCGCCGACCCGGCTCCCGTCTCGCGGCCCCGGGTGGCGATCGCGATCTGGCGGGACCCCTGGATGGTGGTGGGGGGACGTACGTACACCGCGGACGTGCTGGCGCGGTTCGGCTTCCCCAACGCGTTCGACCGCTCCGAGCGCTACCCGCACGTCGACGTCGCGGCGATCCGGGCCGCGGCCGGGCTGGTGCTGCTGCCCGACGAGCCGTACGCCTTCGGTCCCGACGACGGTCCGGAGGTCTTCCGCGAGGGGGAGCACCCGGTCCCGAGCCTGTGCCTCGACGGGCGCAGCATCACCTGGTACGGCCCGGCCATGCTCGAGGCCCACCGCTACCTGGCCGAGGTCCTCGCCCCCTGGCGCTGACCGGGCCGGATCGCGGCGACGGTTGAAGCCTGGTCGACCCCTGTCCTACGCTGACATGCGAACGAAGGGGTACGGGTGACTGCACTGACTCGAGCGACGCTGCAGGATGTGGCGAGGTTGGCCGGCGTCAGCGCCAAGACGGTTTCGCGGGTCTACGCCGGGTCGGACGCCGTGTCGCCGGACACCAAGGAGCGGGTGCTGGCGGCGGCGAAGCGGCTGCGGTTCCGGCCCAACACCCTGGCCCGCAACCTGCGCCACGGCGGGGTGTCCAACACGGTCGCCTTCGTGATCGGCGACATCCTCAACCCGTTCTACTTCCAGGTCGCCGCCCGGGTCGAGCGGGAGCTGGCCGAACACGGGTTGACGATGATCCTGGCCACCACCGCGGACTCCGCCGAGAGCGAGCCGGTGGTGGTCGACGCCCTGATCTCCCAGCGGGTCCGCGCGCTGCTGCTGATCCCGATCGCCGACGACCAGTCCTACCTCGAAGGCGAACGCCAGCTCGGCCTGCCCGTCGTCGCGGTCGACCGCCCGGCCCGCAACCTGGTCGCGGACTCCGTCGTGCTGACCAACCGGTCCGGGATGGCGGAGGCGGTCCGCTCGCTCACCGCGCTGGGTCACCGCCGGATCGGCTTCATCAGCAACCCCTCGGAGATGTACACCCTCCAGGAGCGTCTCGCCGGCTACCGGGAGGCGCTCGCCGAGGTCGGGGTGCTCGACACCGCCCGCTACGAACGGTGCGACAACGACCCGTCGATCACCCCCGAGCAGGCCGTACGGTCACTGCTCGCTCTCGCCGAGCCGCCCACGGCCATCGTCACCGGCAACAACCGCGCCACGATGGGGGCCCTGCGGGAGCTGCGCCGGCACGGCGGCCGGGTCGCCCTGATCGGCTTCGACGACTTCGAGCTGGCCGACATGCTCGGCATCTCGGTGGTCTCCCACGACCCGGGTGAACTGGGGCGGGCGGCCGCGCTGCTGATGCTGGAGCGGCTCGACGACCCGACCGGCTTCACCAGGCAGGTGGAGATCCCGACGGCGCTGCTGCACCGCGGCTCCGGGGAGATCCCGCCGGACTCCTGAGGTCCGCCCGCGGCGGCCGATCCCCGGCAGCTGGCCCGGTGCGCCGGGGGTGACTAACGTGGCGGTGTCCGTACCGACAGGAGGTCACATGTCCACCACCGTACGTGCCTGGGGAGCGCCCGGGGCCGGCCAGCCGCTCGAGCCCTTCACCGTGGAGCGTCGCGAGCTGCGTCCCGACGACGTCCGGATCGACATCTCCTACTGCGGCATCTGCCACTCCGACGTCAGCACCGTCACCGGCGAGTGGGGTGACCGGGGGTGGCCGCTGGCCCCCGGCCACGAGATCGTCGGCGTGGTCTCGGCGGTCGGTTCCGCGGTGACCGAGTTCCGGGTGGGCGACGTGGCCGGGGTCGGCTGCATGGTCGACTCCTGTGGCGAGTGCGAGTACTGCCTGGCGGGGGAGGAGCAGTTCTGTCACCGCCGCGTCCTCACGTACGGCCAGACGATGCCCGACGGCGAGTACACCCAGGGCGGCTACGCCCAGCAGATCGTCGTCCGGGAGGCCTTCACGGTGCACGTCCCCGAGACCCTGCCGCGGGAGATGGCCGCGCCGCTGCTCTGCGCCGGGATCACCACCTACTCCCCGCTGCACCACTGGGGGATCGGTGAGGGCAGCCGGGTCGCCGTGGTCGGGATGGGCGGCCTGGGCCACATGGGCGTCCAGATCGCCGCGGCGATGGGTGCCGAGGTCACCGTCCTGTCGCACAGCCCGTCGAAGAAGGCCGACGCGCTGCGGTTCGGTGCCACCGACTACGTCGCGACCTCCGGGGAGGGCGCGCTGGCCGGCGCCCGGCGCCGGTTCGACTTCGTGCTCAACACGGTCGCCGCACCGCTGGACTTCGCCGCCCACCTGGACACCCTGCGGGTGGACGGGGTGATGTGCAACGTGGCGCTGCCGCAGCAGCCGTTCCAGGCGCCGGTGCGGATGTTCACCAACACCCGCCGCTCCTTCGTCGGGTCGCTGATCGGCGGGATCGCCGAGACCCAGGAGATGCTCGACTTCTGCGCGGAGCACTCCATCGGCGCCCAGGTCGAGGTGATCGCGGCCGACCGGATCAACGAGGCGTACGAACGGATGATGAAGTCCGACGTGAAGTACCGCTTCGCGGTCGACGCCAGCACCTTCTGAGGCCGGGCGAGCGCTGCGGCCCCGCCCGTCCGGCTCGGGTTGACCGGGTGGGCGGGGCCGCAGGGCGTACGGCAGCAGGACCTGCGGTCAGACGGTCTCCAGCTCCGGATCGTCGTCCTCGGCG
>CAYOBI010000021.1:0-34046 GCA_964402325.1 uncultured Propionibacteriaceae bacterium
GGCCCGGCCGCCGCCACGCCCGGGGCCCGGGGCGGACGCCGGGTCAGCGCCCGTGTCGGCGGGCTCGCCGTCCGTGGGCGCGGTGTCGGCATGGCGCGGTCCACGGGCCGGGAGGGGGGCCGGATCGAGGGGCGGGACACCGCCACCGGCCTCGGACGGGGTCACGGTCCCGGGTCAGAACAGGCCGACGGCCCGGAGCTTGTCGACGTACGCGTCGACGACGTCGTCGGCCGGGATCACCTGCGGGGCGCGGAGGCCGCCGGCGGGACGTCCCTGGCGGGCCAGAGTCGCCTTGACCATGCTGCAGCCCTGGGCGGCGAACACCCCGGTGAACACGGACAGGGCACGCTGGTTGAGCGCCAGCGCGCCGGCGGCGTCGCCGGCGACCCAGGCGTCGATGATCTGCCGGGCCAGCGCCCCGGTGAAGTGGGTGGACGTCCCGACCAGGCCGACCCCACCGACCGACAGCAGCGGGAGGGTGATCGCGTCGTCGCCGGCGTAGAAGGCCAGGTCGGTGGCGGCGATGACCTTCGCCGACTCGACGATCTGGCCCTTGGCGTCCTTCACCGCAACGATCCGCGGGTGCTCGGCGAGCGCGAGCAACGTGTCGGTCTGCACCGGGATGCCGGCCCGGCTGGGGATGTCGTAGACCATCACCGGCAGGTCGGTGGCGTCCGCCGCGGCCCGGAAGTGGGCCAGCAGCCCCTCCTGCGGGGGGCGGGAGTAGTACGGGGTGACGACGAGCAGACCGTCGGCACCGGCCGCGGCCGCCTGCCGGGCCAGCTCGCAGGTGTGCCGGGTGGAGTTGGTGCCGACCCCGGCGACGATGTGCGCCCGGTCCCCGACCTCGTCGACGACCGCGGCGACCAGCGCCGCCTTCTCCGCGTCGGAGGTCGTCGGGGCCTCGCCGGTGGTGCCGTTGATGACCAGACCGTCGTGGCGCAGATCGTCCACCAGGTGGGCGGCGAGGGCCCGGGCGGTCGCCAGGTCCAGCTCGCCCTTCGCGTCGAAGGGCGTCACCATGGCGGTCAGCAGCCGGCCGAAGGGCGGCTCCGTGGCAGTGTGCGTGGGGTCGGTCATGGCGCGATTCTATGACCACCGGCGCCGGAAGAGGTGGCGGCGCTCACGCCGTCCCCGCGGACCGGTACGCCACCGGCTCGCGCGTCCCCCTTCCGCGTCGCCGCTCATTGGTTAGGCTGAACCCGTGACCACTCGCAAGACCACCCAGCAGGGTGCGGCCGCGGGTCCGACGGCCAGGAAGGCCGCGGCCGGCGGCGCCGCCCGGAAGACCGCGAGCTCGGACCGGATGCATGACATCTTCTCCCCCACCGCGCCCGACACCCCGCCGGTGATCGAGCCGGCGGAGGCCACGCCCGCGCCCGCCGACCCGTCGCCGGACACCCGACGCCAGGCTCCCGACGAGACGACCTGGGCGTACGCCGAGGGCTACCGCCACGAACGCCACGAGGCCGGCCGGGCCCGGGAGGCCGCCGACCGGATGGGCACCGTGCCGATCAGCCACGGTGTCGCCACCGCCCTGACCTTCCTCGCCCGCTCGGTGCGGGCCCGTTCCGTGGTGGAGATCGGCTCCGGCACCGGGGTGTCGGGCCTCGCCCTGTTCGCCGGGATGGTGCCCGAGGGCGTGTTGACCAGCATCGACGCCGACAGCGAGGTGCAGCGGGTCGCCCGCGAGGCGTTCCGCGAGGCCGGCGTGCCCTCCAACCGCTTCCGGCTGATCGCCGGGGACGCGCTGACCGTGATGCCGAAGCTCTCCGACGGCGCGTACGACCTGGTGTTCGTCGACGGCGACATGCTGGACTGCGGCGAGTACATCGAGCAGGCCCAGCGGCTGCTCCGCCCCGACGGCGTCCTGGTGCTCAACAACGCCCTCTGGTACAACCTCGTCGCCGACACCGACAACGAGGACGACGAGACCATCGTCATCCGCGAGGCCCTCGAGGGAGTCGCCACGATGGAGGACGTCTGGGTGCCGGCCCTGCTGCCGGTCGGCAACGGCCTGCTGGTGGCCTCCCGCCGCTCCGCCTGACCCGCCCGCCCCGGCCACGCACGAAGGCCCCACCCTCGCGGGTGGGGCCTTCGGCTGTCCCTGGCGTCGCCGGGCGGTCAGACCGCCTTGACGACGAAGTCCTTCGGCACGACGGTGATCCCGCCGCCGGACACCGTGAAGCCGCGCGCCCGGTCGGCCTCGTGGTCGACGCCGACCTCGGCGCCGCGCTCGACGACGACGTTCTTGTCCAGGATCGCCCGGCGTACGACGGCGTTGCGGCCGACCTGGGCGTTGTCCATCAGGATCGACTGCTCGACCTTCGCCCACTTGTCGACCCGGACCTTCGGCGAGAGCACCGAGGAGTCGACGTCGCCGCCGGAGATGATGCAGCCGGCGGACACGATCGAGTCCTCGGCGGTGCCACGCAGGGTGAACTTCGCCCCCGGCAGCTGGCGCTGGAAACTGAACATCGGCCAGTCGTCGTTGTAGAGGTTGAAGTTCGGCTTCACCGCCACCAGGTCCATGTGCGCGTCGAAGAACGCGTCGATGGTGCCCACGTCCCGCCAGTAGTTGCGGTCCTCCTCGGTGGCGCCGGGGACCACGTTGTCGGTGAAGTCGTAGACCTGCGCCTCGCCCCGGGAGACGAACGCCGGGATGATGTCGCCGCCCATGTCGTGGCGGGCGTTCTCGTCGGCGGCGTCCGCCTCGAGCGCCGCGACCAGCGCGTCCTTGTTGAAGATGTAGTTGCCCATCGACGCGTACGACTCGTCGGGGCTGTCCGGGAGGCCGGGCGGATCGGCCGGCTTCTCGAGGAACTGACGGATCCTGTTGTCCACCCCTGCGTCGATGATGCCGAACGCGCTCGCCTCCGCGCGGGGGACGCGGATGCCCGCCACGGTCGCCCCGAGACCGGAATCGATGTGCGCGTCCAGCATCTTGCGGATGTCCATCCGGTAGATGTTGTCCGCGCCGAAGACGACGACGTAGTCCGGTTTGGCGTCCTTGATCAGGTTCATCGACTGGTAGATGGCGTCCGCGCTGCCCTGGTACCAGTGCGGTCCGAGGCGCTGCTGAGCGGGGACCGGGGTGATGAAGTTGCCGAGCATGTTCGACATGCGCCAGGTCAGCGTGATGTGACGGTCGAGCGAGTGCGATTTGTACTGGGTCAGCACCGCGACCTGGAGAAGGCCCGAGTTGACCATGTTCGACAGCACGAAGTCGATCAACCGCAGCGTGCCTCCGAAGGGCACGGCCGGCTTGGCACGATCGAGGGTGAGGGGCATCAGTCGTTTGCCCTCACCACCGGCAAGGACGATGGACAGGACCTTGGGGCGGGACGTCATGCCCCGAACCTATGGCCCCAGCAGGCCATGGACAAGCGATTTGCCGAGAGTTCCACCGAAGTGTCCGCCTCCCCGGAACTCGAGACACGAGTTGTGCAAGCATCCTTCCATGAGCCTGAGTGTTTCGGTCCTGACCCGGGAGTATCCGCCGACCATCTACGGGGGCGCTGGCGTGCACGTCCAGCAGCTCGTCCCGCAACTGCGCACGTTCATCGACGTGGACGTCCAGTGCATGGGAGAGCCCCGGGAGGGCGCCACCGCGCACGCCGAGGACCACCCGGCCGGGGCCAACGCCGCCCTGCGCGTCTTCGGCGCCGACCTGTCGATGGTCGCCGCACTGCCGGACCGACTGGACCTCGTGCACTCGCACACCTGGTACGCCAACCTGGCCGGCCACCTGGGCGGTATCTTCCGGGAGGTCCCGCACGTCGTCTCGGCCCACTCGCTCGAACCGGACCGCCCCTGGAAGAAGGAGCAGCTCGGCGGCGGCTACAACCTGTCGTCCTGGGCCGAGCGCACCGCCTACAACGGCGCCGCCGCGGTGATCGCGGTGTCGAACGGGATGCGGAAGTCGATCCTCGAGGCCTATCCCGAGCTTGATCCGGAGAAGGTCCACGTGGTGCTCAACGGCATCGACCCGGAGGAGTTCAACCCCGACCCGAACACCGACGTGCTCGAGGGGCTCGGCATCGACCTGTCGCGTCCGTACGTCGCCTTCGTCGGCCGGATCACCCGGCAGAAGGGGCTGGTGCACCTGGTCCGGGCGGCGGAGCAGCTCGACCCCGGCACCCAGCTGCTGCTCCTCGCCGGCGCCCCGGACACCCCGGAGATCGCCGCCGAATTCAACCAGGCCTTCGGCCACCTCAAGGAGTCCCGCGGTGGCGGCGTCACCTGGGTGCAGGAGATGCTGCCGCGCCCGAGCGTGCGCCAGGTGCTGGCGCACGCCACGGTCTTCGCCTGCCCGTCCATCTACGAGCCGCTGGGCATCGTCAACCTCGAGGCGATGGCCTCGGAGACCGCGGTGGTGGCCAGCGCCGTCGGCGGCATCCCGGAGGTCGTCGACGACGGCGAGACCGGCCTGCTGGTGGCGTACGACCCGGCACAGGCCGGCGACCCGGAGTACGTGAGGAACTTCGAGGCCGAGTTCGCGGCCAGGCTCAACGAGCTGGTCCGTGACCCGGCCCGCGCCGAGGCGATGGGCAAGGCCGGCCGCCGGCGCGCGGTGGAGGTCTTCTCCTGGGAGAAGATCGCCCGCCAGACGGTCGACGTCTACCGCACGGCGATCGACTACTACGCCGCCCACCCGGAGCTGCGCGCCGTCCGGGCCTGACCGCGCCGTCGCCGGCGGGCCGCACGACACCTCCCGGCACGACACCTCCCGGCACAGCAGAGGGCCCCGGGTCGATGACCCGGGGCCCTCTGTCGGCCCTGCCGAGGAGCAGGGCCCGGCGGCTCCGACCGGACCGACGGAACCGCCGCGGAGTCGATCAGCCGACGACCGCGGTGAGTGCTCCGGCGAGCTCCGAGGCCTCAGCGGGATTCATCTCGACGACCAGCCGGCCGCCGCCCTCCAGCGGGACCCGCATGACGATCCCCCGGCCTTCCTTGGTGACCTCCATGGGGCCGTCGCCGGTCCGGGGCTTCATAGCTGCCATCGTCCATCCTCACCTCGTTGGAACGTACAAACCTCACCCATTATCCCGCACCGGGCAAGGCGGACTCGTCGGGGTCGAGCCCCGGGGTGTCGCGAGGGAGGTCGTCGGGGTCGGACAGGTGGTCGTCCTCGGGGCCGGAGCGGACCGGCGGATCGTCCAGCACGGGCGGCTCCGGCATCTCGCCGAAGGCGCCCCGGGCAAGGGGGACGGTGAGCGCCAGGACGACCGCGGCGACGCCGACCAGCAGCCAGGGCACCATCGCGGTCATCCCAGCCAGTCCGCCAGGGCGGACCGTACGCTGCGGACCGAGGCCAGCGCGCAGTACTCGTCGTCCTGGTGGGCCTTGAGGGCGTCGCCGGGCCCGAAATTCACCGCCGGCACCCCGCGGGCGGAGAACCGCGCGACATCGGTCCAGCCGTACTTCGGGGCCGGCTCCGAGCCGACCGCACGGAGGAAGTCCTGGGCGATCGGCAGGTCCAGCCCGGGCCGGGCGGCCGGCGCCAGGTCGGTGACCACGATCTCGTGGCCGTGGAAGTAGTCCCGGACGAACCGCTCGGCGTCCTCGGGCGTACGGTCCGGGGCGAACCGGAAGTTGATCTCGACGGTGCAGCGGTCCGGGATCACGTTGCCGGCGACGCCGCCGCTGATCCGCACCGCGTTCAGCCCCTCGATGTACTCCAGGCCGTCGACCACCACGGTCCGGGGCACGTACTCCCCCAGCCGGGCCAGCACGTCACCGGCTCGGTGGATCGCGTTGACGCCGCGCCAGGCGCGCGCCGAGTGGGCGGCCACGCCGGTCAGCGTGACGGTGAACCGCATCGTCCCCTGGCAGCCGCCCTCGACCCTGGCCCCGGACGGCTCGCCGAGCACGGCGAAGTCGCCGGCCATCAGGTCGGGCCGCTCCCGCTCGACCGTGTTGAGGCCGTTGCGGGACGCCTCGACCTCCTCGTTGTCGTAGAAGATCCAGGTCACGTCCCGGGACGGCCGGGTGAGCTCGGCGGCCAGCGAGAGCGCCACCGCGACGCCGGCCTTCATGTCGCAGGTGCCGCGGCCGTACATCCGCTCCTCGCCCTCGACCGTACGGATCCGGGACGGCAGGTTGTCCGCCAACGGGACGGTGTCCAGGTGACCCGCGACGACCACCCGCTCGGGCAGCCCCAGGAGGGTGCGGGCGATGACATTGTTGCCCAACCGGACCACCTCGAGGTGGGCGCAACCGCGCAGCGCGGCCTCCACCTCGTCGGCGAGGCGCGCCTCGTCGCCGCTCACCGACTCGATGTCCACGATCGAGCCGAGCAGGTCGATGACATCCGCGCGCAGGTCCAGGGCCATGGCTGCACCCTACCCGGGCACCCTGACGACCCGGCGGGGATCGAGCCGCGGGCCGGACGCTGCACCGACGGCGCCCCGACGTGGCAACAGCCGCGACGAGGCAACGGGCCGCACCGATTGGCGATCAGGACCCGGGAGGCGTTGACTCTCGGTGTGAATGACCGCAACGTGATCCGCGTCGAGGGGACGACCCGGACCTTCCACCGCCACAAGATCCTGCTCGTGATGATGGTGCCGATCGCGATGGCCCTGATGGCCATCTCGTCGATCAACGTCGCACTGCCGACGATCGAGCAAGGGCTGGGCGCCACCTCGACCGACCTGCAGTGGGCGTTGTCGGGCTATGCGCTGGCCTTCGGCATCATGCTGATCCCGGCCGGCCGGTTGGGCGACTCGCTGGGCCGGTCGATGTTGTTCACCATCGGCCTGGCGGTCTTCACCCTGGCCTCCCTGGCCTGTGGCCTGGCCCCCTCCCCGACCGCCCTGAACGTCGCCCGCCTGGTCCAAGGCGTCGGGGCAGCGATCTACAACCCCCAGGTGATGGGGATGATCCAGCAGATGTTCACCGGTCGGGGCCGGGCCAAGGCCTTCGCCCTGCTCGGCATGGTGGTCTCGGTGTCGGTCGCCGTCGGCCCGATCCTGGCCGGCTCGATGATCGCGTGGCTCGGGCCGCAGAACGGCTGGCGCGCCTCGTTCCTGATCAACACCCCGCTCGGCCTGGCCGGGGTCGTGCTGGCGCTGCTCTGGCTGCCGTTCGGGCGTGAGCGGCGACGTTGGCGCCGAAGCCGGCAGCTCCGGGCCGCCGCTGCCCGCGGCGAGCACGTCGACGCGCAGCGCGAACACCTCGACCTCGACCCGTTCGGCGCCCTGCTGCTGGCGGTGGCCGTGCTCTGCGTGATGTTCCCGTTCACCGCCCACGGGTCGGCGCTGGTCTGGTTGCTGGCGCCCCTCGGGCTGGCCCTGGTCGTCGCCTGGGTGGCCTGGGAGCGGACCTACCGGGCCCGCGGCCACCAGCCGATGGTCGACCTGTCGCTGTTCTCGTACGCCTCGTTCAGCTACGGCACCGCGGTGACCGGGACGTTCTTCGTCGGCTCGACGTCGATCTTCGTGATCGCCGCCCTCTTCGTCCAGCAGGGCCTGGGCCACGGCCCCCTCGAGGCCGGCCTGATCACCGTGCCCAACGCCGTCCTCAGCGCCTACGCCGCGGCCTGGTCCGGCCGCCACACGTACGAGCACGGACGCCGGATCGTGGTCGGTGGGATCCTGGTGATCGCTGCCTCCTGCCTGGCTGCGGTCGGGGTCGCCTGGCTGGTCGTGACCCAGGGCGCGAGCTTCTGGTGGCTGGCGGTGCCGTGGGCGGTCGCGGGCCTCGGCCAGGGCTCCCTGGGCGCCGCGAACCAGACGATGACGCTGCAGGACGTGCCCGCCACGGTCGGCGGCACCGCCGGCGGGGTGATGTCGACCTCCCAGCGGATCGGCACCGCGATCGGCAACGCGATGATCACCTCGATCTTCTTCGGCACGGCCGCCTCCGCCGGCTACCTGCCCGCCTTCCGGGACGCGTACCTGACCATCGCCGCGGTCATGCTGGTGGCCGTCGTGCTGGCCGTGCGCGACCTGCGGGTCGCCCGCCGGCGGTCACAGGGCTCATCCGGCACCGCCCCGGCGAGCGCCTGAGACGCGCCCCCGGGCGGGCGTCGGACATGTCGACCGGGCCGGTCCGTGGTCGTTTCAGGGTGCGGGGGGATTGGGCCCGACTCGGTAGAGTCGGGCCCATGACTGACACCGCACGTACGGCCCACGGCTGGGGGCTGGCCACCGTCCACGACTCCGGCCAGGTCCTGGACACCTGGTACCCCGCGCCCGCGCTCGGCGGACCGGACGGATCGGGCGCCCCGGAGTCGGTGACCGCGGGCGTCGTGATGGACGAGGCACGCCGGGTGCACACCGAGGCGGTGCTCACCGTGATCGACCTGGACGCCCCGCCGGCCGACACCGCGGACGCCTACCTGCGCCTGCATCTGCTCAGCCATACCCTGGTGCAGCCCAACACGCTCAACCTGGACGGCATCTTCGGCGTGCTGCCGAACGTCGTGTGGTCCTCCGCCGGCCCCTGCGCCGTCGACGACTTCGAGGCCACCCGGGCGCGGCTGCGGGCCCGGACGGGTCACGTGACGGTGTTCTCGGTCGACAAGTTCCCGCGGATGATCGACTACGTCGTCCCGCGTGGCGTACGCCTCGCCGACGCCGACCGGGCCCGGCTCGGCGCGCACCTGGCCGAGGGCACCACGGTCATGCACGAGGGCTTCGTGAACTTCAACGCCGGCACCCTGGGCCACTCGATGGTGGAGGGCCGGATCTCCCAGGGCGTCGTGGTCGGCGACGGCTCCGACGTCGGCGGCGGTGCGTCGATCATGGGCACCCTGTCCGGAGGCGGCAAGGAACGCGTCTCCATCGGCAAGGGCTGCCTGCTCGGCGCCAACTCCGGGATCGGCATCTCGCTGGGCGACAACTGCGTGGTCGAGGCCGGCCTGTACGTCACCGCCGGCACCAAGGTCCGGCTGCCTGACGGCGGCACCGCAAAGGCGTCCGAACTGTCCGGCCAGGACGGCCTGCTCTTCATCCGCAACTCACTGACCGGCGCGGTGCAGGTGCGGTCCCGCGAGGGGCGCACCGTGGAGCTGAACGCCGCCCTGCACGCGAATTGATGTCCGCCCCCGGTCACCCTTCCGACCCGGACCGGACGACCCCGCTCGACCGGCCGGGCGCCGTACCGCCCCGGCGCGCCCGGACCCGGCGGGCAGGCTGCGGCTGCGGCCTCGCGGCGGCGATCGTGGTGCTGCTGCTGGCGCTCGGGCTGGTCGGCGGCATCGTCTGGCTGCGGGCGAACGAGTACATCCAGCCGACGCCGTTCGAGTCGCGCTGCCGGTTCGACGCCGGCGGGAACTCGACCGTGCTCGACCTGGAGCAGGCGCACTACGCCGGGATCATCGTCGGCCGGGCCGTCGCCAAGGGGATGCCGCCCCGGGCCGGATCGATCGCGATGGCGACCGCCTACCAGGAGTCCGGCATCCGCAACCTCGACTACGGTGACCGGGACTCCGTCGGGCTGTTCCAGCAGCGCCCGTCCCAGGGCTGGGGCACCCAGGCCGAGATCCTCGACCCGTACCACGCCACCGATGCGTTCTACGCCGCCCTGGTGAAGGTCGACGGCTGGGAGACGGCCGACATCACCACGGTGGCGCAGTCGGTGCAGAAGTCGGGCCACCCGGAGGCCTACCGCAAGCACGAGCAGAACGCCCGGGTGATCGCCAGCGTGCTCTCCGGCCAGACCGCCGCCGGCGTGACCTGCGGCTACTCGACGCCCTCCGCGGCGGACGCGTCGGGGCTGGCCGCCTCACTGCGCGCGTCCCTCGGCGTCACCGCGAAGGTGAGCGCCGACGGAAGCACGCTCACCGCGACCGCCTCCTCGACGGACCTGGCCTGGGCGATCGGCGCCCACGCCGTGGTGAACGCGAGCTCCACGGGGGTCAGCTCGGTCCGGGTGGGCGACCAGGAATGGCGCTGGGCGGCCGGACAGCTGCCGGCCTGGACCACCGTGACGTCGGCCGACACCCGGACCGTCACGGTGACGTTCCGGACCGCCACGGCGTCGGCGACCCCCGGCACCTAGCCGGCCGGCCCGGACTCGGCCGGCGGCTCAGACCAGGTCGGCCAGCCGCCGGGCCGCCGCGGCGACCCGCTCGTCGGTGGCGGTCAGGGCGATCCGGACGTGCCGGGTGCCGGCGCTGCCGTAGAAGTCGCCCGGCGCCGCCAGGATGCCGACCGCGGCCAGCCGGTCCAGGGTGGTCCGGCAGTCCTCGTCGCGCGTCGCCCACAGGTAGAGCGAGCCCTCGGAGTGGTCGATCCGGAAGCCGGCGGCCTCCAGGGCCGGCCGGAGCACCTCGCGGCGGGCGAGGTAGCGAGCACGCTGGACGGTGACGTGTGCCTGGTCGGCGAGCAGGGCCGCCATCGCGGCCTGCACGGGGCCGGGCATGATCATCCCGGTGTGCTTGCGCAGTTCCAGCAGGTCCTGGACGATCCCGGCGTCGCCGGCGACGAACCCGGCCCGGTAGCCGGCCAGGTTGGAGCGCTTGGACAAGGAGTGGCAGGCGAGCAGCCCGGTGTGGTCCCCGCCGCAGATCTCCGGGTGCAGCACCGACCAGGGCTCGGCGTCCCAGCCGAACTCGCCGTAGCACTCGTCGGAGGCCAGCACGGCGCCGGTCTCCCGCGCGTACGCCACCCAGTCGCGCATCGCCGCCACCGGAAGGATCTCGCCGGTCGGGTTCGCCGGTGAGTTGATCCAGACCAGGGCGGGCCGTACGTCGCCGAGGGTGGCGCGCAGCGAGGCGAGGTCGGTCGCCGGGACGACCCGGGCACCGACGAGCAGGGCGCCGACGGCGTACGTCGGGTAGGCGACGGCCGGCACGACCACGACGTCACCCGGGCCCAGACCCAGCTGGGTCGGCAGCCAGGCGACCAGTTCCTTGGTGCCGATCACCGGCAGGACGCCCGCGTGGCCCAGGCCCACCGCCCCCCACCGGATGGTCATGTGCTCGACGATGGCGTCCCGCAGGGCGGGCGTGCCCATCGTCGCCGGGTAGCCGTGGGCGTCGGCCGCCTCGGCCAGCGCCTGCCGGCCCAGTTCCGGGGTGGGATCGACCGGGGTGCCGACCGACAGGTCGCAGATGCCGTCGGGATGGGCCCGGGCGGTCGCCCGGGCGCCCGCGATGGTGTCCCACGGGAAGTCAGGGAGGACGTCGGCGACGCGGCGCCGGCCCGTCCGGACCTCCGGCGTCGGCGTGCTCGCGGGGCTCGGTCGGGAGGTCATGGCAGCTCGGTCCTCAGGTTCGGGGCGTACGCCGGGGCACGCCGGACGGCCGGTCCGGGAGGAACCCGGCGGCGGGTACGCCGATCATACGACCGGCGCGCCGGACGGCCGGCCGGTGACCGGTCCGCCCGGCCTGTGACGGGGACGGCTCCGGGCGTACGCCCCACCGGGGGACGTACGCCCGGACGCGGGGCTCAGTCCTGGTTCTGCGGGGGCAGGGCGGCGACCGCCGGGTGGTCCTTCTTCAGCGGGCCGAGCTTGGCGGCACCGCCGGGCATCCCGAGCCCGTCGAAGAAGTGGACGTTGACGTCGTAGTAGTCCTTCCACTCCTCGGGCAGATCGTCCTCGTAGAAGATGGCCTCGACCGGGCAGACCGGCTCACAGGCGCCGCAGTCCACGCACTCCTCGGGGTGGATGTACAGCATGCGATCGCCCTCGTAGATGCAGTCGACCGGACACTCGTCGACGCAGGCACGGTCCTTCACGTCGACACAGGGCTGCGCAATGATGTACGTCACAATGAGCTCCTCTATTCGGCGTACCCGGGGGCACGACCAGTTCGGGTGGCCCTGGGCAGGAGTCCAGGACCGTCATGCTGACATTAGTATCCCGCGACGACGGAGGACGAGAGGAGAGTGTCATGAGCGACCTGCCCGCGCCGGGTCGGCGCATCGCGCTGCGCTGGCGTGACCAGGACGGACCCCGCGAGCTGATCGGCTACGTCCGGGCCCTGGGGCCCGACGGGCTGGCGATGCTGGACCGGACCCTCACCCCGCGGCTGCTCGCCTGGGACACCCTGGAGTCCTGGCGCGGGGTGCCGCAGGTCCCCCGCGGTCGCGACCCGCTGGCCGCCGACCGGGCACTGCTGGACCGGCTGGCGACCGACGACCGCCTGACCGACGCCGGTCCGCGGGGAGATCGGGCCGCAGATCCGACGGATCGCGGTGAGGTCTGCCAGGTGGCCCGGTTGTGCGACCTGCTCGGCCCGGCGATCCCGGTGCAGGGCCCCGACGCGTACGACACGGGCGGGGGCACTGCCGCGTGCACCCTCGGCACCGCCGCCGGGCGGGCCGTCGTGGTCGGCGAATGGGCGACCGTCCTGCTCACCGACGGCGACCGGGCCGACGAGGTCGTCCTCGCTCTGGCCCGGTGGGCCGCCTACCGCGACGCACGCAACATCCAGCTGCGCGGCACCGACCGGGTGCTGGCGGGGTTCGGCGTGGCTGCGCTCAGGCGCACTTGATCTCGTCGTTGGCGTTGTACTTCCAGGTGTAGTTCTGCCGCTTCACCTCGACGCCGTTCTTGATGAAGGCGCGGTAGAAGCTGGCGGTGAAACCCTGGAAGGCGGGCTGGGCCGTGCAGCCGGCCCCGGTCACGGTCTTGCTGCCCGGGCTGACGAAGTTGGACTTCACCGGGTCCGGCGTGACCACCTTGTCGTACGGGGAATCACCCCACAGCTTCACGGTCAGCGAGCCCTTGGTACCGGGGGTGGAGGCGACCCGGGTCGCCTCGATCACGACGGCGTGGTCGGTGTCGTTCTTGAACCGCATGTCCAGCGAGCCGTAGTAGACGGTGGCCTCGCGGCCGGGCGGGTAGCGGTCGAACCAGAGCGTGTGCGGGTGGTGCTCCACGTCCTCCAGACCGGCGGCGAACGCGGCGTTGAAGATCGTCGTGGCGCTCTGCGAGACGCCGCCGCCGACCTCCTTCACCTCGCGGGTGCCCTGGATGACCCAGCCGTCGGCGAAGCCCGAGGCGGCGTCACGACGCCCGACGACGTCGTTGAGCGAGAAGGTCTCCCCCGGCAGCACGACGTAGCCGTTGATCTTGCTGGCCACCAGACCGAGGTTCGTGTTGCGGTAGTCGGCGTGCGGGAAGTACGTGGTGAACTGCCCGATCACCCCGGCGACGTCGGCCTTCTTGGCGTCGTCGGTGGTGAACGAGGCCGGCACCGCGGTGACCGCGACGGAGACCTTGCGCTCGTCGCCCTGCTGGGTGAGCACCGGCTCGATCGCCTTCACCAGCGCGTCCCGGGCAATCCCCCGGCCGTCCTTGGACGGCACCACGGTCGGCTTGCCGCCGCCCAGCTGCCAGGTGGCGTCCTGCCCCTCCTGGATGCCCTTGAGCTGCTTCATCGCCGGCTTGGTGGCGGACTCCAGGCGCTTGGCGTCGACCCGCGCGACGAGGGTGCCGTCCTTGACGTCGAAGCTGGTGGACGCGGCGATCATCGCCGGGGTGACCTTGAAGCTGCCGGCGTCGCCGGCGTTGACCGTCACCGGGCCGGACACCGCCGGGTCGGCCCAGTCCTTGCGGACCTGCTCGGCCTCGGCGGTGGTGACCTCGGCCTCGACCGCCCGGGTCTCGAGGGCCGCCGTGTCCTCGGTCGGGAAGGCGCCGCGGAGGGCCCGTTCGACCGCGGCCGGGTCGATCGCGCGGCCGGGCACGCTGTCCTCCACCTGCACCTGCGCCTTGTCGTCGTACGACAGGCTGGCGTTGCGCGGTTCGAGCCTGCCGTCGTCGGCGACCTGCGTGGTCGTACGCTCCATCGCCGCACCGTCCACAGCCAGCACCGGCGCGGTCGGTCCGCCCCCGACGAGCACCTTCCAGATGTGGCCGGGCGCCCAGCTACGGCCCGCCCCGGTCGCGGTGACCGAGGCGGCGTAGTCCACCCTCATCCCGGCGTCGGCCGGGACGACCGGGGCCTGGAAGTCACCGACGGTGAGGGTGACCGGCGCGGTGGCCCGGGGAGCGAGCGCCGTCTCCAGTGTCCTGGCGGCCTGCTCGGGGCTCTGCCCGCCGATCGTGACGCCGGCGACCGACGCCGAGCGCGGCACCGAGTCCCCGGCGGCCGCGTACGCCGCGACGTAGGTCACACCGGCGAGGACGACGACCCCTCCGGCGGCGACGGCGGCGATGCGCACTCGACGGGCGGTGGCGGTCGGGTCATTGGTCATGCGCGGCGGATCCTCTCGGACGACTCAGGGCTCCGACATAGTAGGCAGACCTCTGACGTCGTCCTCCAGTGCTGAGAGCCTCACAGCCAACCTTGTGACCCAGTCGCAACGAAAAGCCACGATTCTCGCTGCATCGTGGCACAATACGTCCCCCACTTGCCGCACGCGGGGATCACCGACCCGTTGCCCCCGGGCCCGCGGGGGATTCAGTCCAGGCCGGCGAAGACGTCGTCGGCCCAGCCGCCGGCGGGCAGCGGCCGGCCACCGGCGAACCGGTAGTGCTCCCGCCCCCAGAACTCGCGGGCGAGGTCCTCGGGCAGGCTGAGGAAGCCCTCGTCGGTGCGCAGCTGGCTGCGGTAGGCGCGCAGGGCGGCGAGCTTCGCGCCGGCGTGCTCCCGGGCGTCGACCTCGACGGCGATATCGTCGTCACCGCTGAGCATCGGGGACGAGGGGTCGGTCGGGATGCCGTCCAGGACGTCCGCCAGGCCGCGTTCGTCGAGGGTGGCCATGCCGTGCGCGACCTGTGAGCTGCTCATGGCCGTCCACAGCACCCGCCGGACCTGCCATGGCCCGCCGAGCTCGGGCCGGTAGCTCGGCACGGCGGCGAGCGCGATGGCGTACGTGGCGACCCGGTGCGCCTTGACGTGGTCCGGGTGTCCGTAGCCGCCGAACTGGTCGTAGGTGATCAGCACCTGCGGGCGCCGGTCCCGGATCAGAGCCACCAGCTCGTCGGCGGCCACCAGCAGGTCGACCGCGTGGAAGGACCGCTCGTCGGTGCTGTCGGCGACCGTCGCGGTGCCGTCGGGGGCCCAGGCCATCCCGGAGTCCCGGAACCGGTGGTCGCCACCGAGCCGGACGAAGTCCGTCACCCCCAGCACGGCCATCGCGTCGGCCAGCTCGAGGAGCCGCTGGGCACCCAGGCCGTCCAGGCCGGCCGCGGCCAGGTGGGCCAGGTCCTCGGCGACGACCTCCCCCTCCTCGCCGAGGGTGCAGGTGACGAGAGTCACCGCGGCTCCCTGGGCGGCGTACTTGGCCATCGTCGCGCCCGTCATCAACGACTCGTCGTCGGGGTGGGCGTGGACAAGCATCAGTCTGCGGTCGGTCCGTGTCGCGTCGGTCACCCGGCCAGCCTAGGTCAGGTCTGCGGGCCGCCACGGCGGCGGTGTCGTACCGACGCCCGGACGGATGCCCGGACGGACCGAGGGCACCCGGCGCTGTGCGCGGGGTGCCCTCGGGTGTCGCCGGGTCGTCAGGCCCTCCGGTCGGTCAGGCCCGGACCAGCCGCCGGGCGAAGTGACAGGCGCTGAGGTGCTCGCCCGCACCGTCCGGGTGCAGGGTCAGCGCCGGCTCCTCGGTGCTGCACCGCTGGAGGAAGTCCGGGTCGGTCTTCACCAGCGGGCAGCGGGTGTGGAACCGGCAGCCGGACGGCGGGTTCGCCGGGGACGGCACGTCACCGGTGAGCAGGATCGGCTGCTTGGTCTCCCGGGCCCCAGGGTCGGGCACCGGCACGGCAGACAGCAGCGCCTGGGTGTACGGGTGGGTGGGGTTCTCGTAGATCTCGTGCTCGTCGCCGAGCTCGACGATCTTGCCGAGGTACATCACCGCGACCCGGTCCGAGATGTGGCGCACCACGGACAGGTCGTGCGCGATGAACACGTACGACAGCCCGAGCTCGCGCTGCAGGTCCTGGAGCAGGTTGACCACCTGGGCCTGGACCGACACGTCGAGGGCCGAGACCGGCTCGTCGCAGACGATCACCTTGGGGTTGACCGCCAGGCCCCGGGCGATGCCGATGCGCTGGCGCTGGCCGCCGGAGAACTGGTGCGGGTAGCGGTTGATGTGCTCGGGGTTGAGGCCGACCAGGTCGAGCAACTCCTGGACCCGGCGGCGCCGGTCACCCTTGGGCACCACGTCGGGGTGGA
This sequence comes from uncultured Propionibacteriaceae bacterium, assembly GCA_964402325.1. GTDB lineage: Bacteria > Actinomycetota > Actinomycetes > Propionibacteriales > Propionibacteriaceae > Raineyella. The sequence continues at coordinate 16,082 of CAYOBI010000021.1, forward strand.
TCTCCAGCGGCTCGCCGATGATGTCCCCGACGGTCATCCGGGGGTTCAGCGAGGTGTACGGGTCCTGGAAGATGATCTGGATGTCCCGGCGGGCCCGGCGGAGCTTGTCGGAGGACAGCGAGAACATGTCCCGGCCCTCGAACCACACCTTGCCCGCGGTCGGCGGCTCGAGCTGGACGAGCAACCGGCCCAGGGTGGACTTGCCGCAGCCGGACTCCCCCACCACGCCGAGCGTCTCACCCGGGAACAGCTCGAAGGAGACGCCGTCGACGGCCTTGACGTCGCCGGCCTTGCGTCGGGTGACGCCCTTGCGGATCGGGTAGTACTTCTCCAGGCCTTCGGCCCGCAGGATCGGTTCGGCGCTCATCGGACGACCTCCTCGCCGTTGTCGTCGGTCTCGACCAGGACGTGCCGGCCGAGGCCCTGGTCGGCCTCGAGCAGGTGCCGTCCGAGGAGCTCGTCGTGGTGATGGCAGGCGACCCGCCGGCCGGGGGCCACCTCCAGCAGGGCCGGCGGCTCGCCGGTCCGGCAGACGTCGGTGGCGAAGCGGCAGCGCGGGTTGAACGGGCAGCCGGCCGGGATCCGGGTGAGGTTCGGCGGCAGGCCACCGATGGCGTTGAGCCGTTCGCCCTGCTGGTCCAGCCGCGGGATCGACTCCAGCAGCCCCAGCGTGTACGGGTGGGCCGGGTCACGGTAGAGGTCGAAGACGTCGGCCTTCTCGACCAGGCGGCCGGCGTACATCACGGCGATCCGGTCGGCCACGTCGGCGACCACGCCGAGGTCGTGGGTGATCAGGATCAGGCCCATGTGCGACTCGGCCTGCAGCTCCTTCAGCAGGTCCATGATCTGGGCCTGGACGGTGACGTCGAGGGCGGTGGTGGGCTCGTCGGCGATCAGCACGTGCGGGTCCAGCGCGATCGCCATGGCGATCATGATCCGCTGGCGCATGCCGCCGGAGAACTGGTGCGGGTAGTCGGTCACCCGCTCGCGGGCGGCCGGGATCCGGACCCGCTCCATCAGGCGGATCGCCTGTTCCTCGGCGTCGCGACGGTTCAGCCCGCGGTGCACCCGGAACATCTCGGCGATCTGCCAGCCGACGCTGAAGACGGGGTTGAGCGAGCTCAGTGCGTCCTGGAAGATCATCGAGATCTCGGCGCCCCGGACGGTCTGCATCACCTGCTCGTCGACGGTGAGCAGGTCGGTGCCGCAGTACGCCACCGAGCCGCCGGTGACGAACGCCGGCGGGGTGTCCAGGATGCCCATCACCGCCTGGGCGGTGACGGACTTGCCGGAGCCGGACTCGCCGAGGATCGCCAGCGTCTCGTCCTCGTGCAGGTCGAAGCTGACGCCGTTGATGGCCCGGGCGATGCCGTCACGGGTGCGGAACTCGACGTGCAGGTCCTCGACCTGCAGCAGCGTACGGTCCACCGGCGTCCAGGTCCGGACGAACCGCTGGCGTCGCCGGGAGGCGCGGGTCTCGAGCACCGGTTCGGCGGGGGGTTTCGTGGTGGTCATGGTCGCTCCTCTCAGCGCAGCTTCGGGTCGAGGGCGTCGCGGACGACTTCGCCGAGCAGGATGAACGCCAGGACGGTGACGGACAGGAACAGGGACGGGAACAGCAGCATGTGCGGCGTGGACCGCACCAGGCCGATCCCCGACGCCTCGGAGATCGCCACGCCCCAGGAGATGGCCGGCGGGGCCAGGCCGATGCCCAGGAAGGACAGCGTCGCCTCCAGGGCGATGTACATGCCGAGGTTGATGGTCGCGACGGCGATCACCGGGGCGATCGCGTTCGGCAGGATGTGCGAGAAGACGATCCGGCCCGGCTTCGCGCCGAGCGCCCGGGCGGCCTGGACGAAGTCGTGCGGCTTGACCTGCAGCACCGAGGAGCGCATCAGCCGGGCGATGCTGGGCCAGCCGAGGATGCCGAGGGCAAGGACGACCTTGCCGACCATCACCAGGTACGGGGTGTCCAGCGTGTTGGGGAAGGTGTAGAGGGCCAGGATGCCGCCGAGCAGCAGCGGGATGGCGAAGAAGACGTCCCCGATCCGGGACAGGATGACGTCCCACCAGCCGCCGAAGTAGCCGGCGAAGATGCCGACGAAACAGCCGAACAGAGTGGTCGCCAGGGTCGCGCCCAGGCCGACCAGGATCGAGGAGCGGGCGCCCCAGATGGTGCGCGAGTAGATGTCGTAGCCCTGGGCGTCATGGCCGAACCAGGCCGACGGCGACGGTGGTAGCCGGGCCTTGCTGAGATCGGCGTAGTACGGGTCGGGCTGCGGGCTGAAGAAGGTGAACAGCTGCGGCACCGCCGCCATCACCACGACCAGTGCGATCAGCACGGCGGAGACCCAGAACAGCGGGCGGCGGCGCATCTCGGCCCAGGCGTCGGACCAGAGCGAGCGCGCCGGCCCGAGGTCGGGATCCCCCGACGTCGGGACGACCGCATCCTCCAGCACCGCGACCGGATCCTGCGGCGCGAAGGCGGACTTCCGGTCCTCCTCCAGCTCGGCCATGGCCTTGTCCTCACGGTCATTCATGGCTGATCCTCGGGTCGAGCACGCCGTACAACAGGTCGACGAGCAGGTTCATGAGCAGGTAGATGAAGACCAGCATGACGACCGCGCCGACCACCGACACGCCGTCACGCTGGGAGATGGAGCGGAAGATGAAGCTGCCGATCCCGTTGATGTTGAAGATCCGCTCGGTGACGATCGCACCGCCCATCAGGGCGCCGAAGTCGTAGCCGATGTAGGTGACCACGGGGATCAGCGAGTTGCGCAGGGTGTGCACGCCGATCGCCCGACCTCGTCCCAGGCCCTTCGCCTTCGCGGTCCGAACGTAATCGGCCCGGAGGTTCTCCACCAGGTTGGTCCTGGTCAGTCTGGCGACGTACGCCACGGAGACCGAGCCGAGCACCAGGCCGGGCAGCATCAGCTGCCACCAGGTACCCGAGGTGGACGTCACCGGGAAGATCCCCAGCTTGATGCCGAAGACCAGCTGGGAGAGGGCGCCGATGACGAAGATCGGCACCGAGATGATCAGCAGACTGCCGACCGTGACCAGGGTGTCGGGCCAGCGGCCGCGCCGCATCCCGGCCCAGACGCCGGCGGCGATGCCCACCACGATCTCGAAGACGATCGCGATGACGGCCAGCCGCAGGGTGGTCGGGAACCGGACGGCGAGCTCGTGCAGGACGGGGTTGCCGTAGAAGTTCGTGCCCAGGTCGCCGCGGACCAGCCGGCCGAGGTAGTAGCCGTACTGCACCAGGACCGGCTGGTCGAGGTGGTACTCCTGGGTGAACTTCGCCACGTACGACGGCGGGCAGGCCCGCTCACCGCAGCGTCCGGCGACGGGATCGCCCGGCAGGGCGAACACCATGACGAAGATCAGGAACGTCGATCCGATCAGGACCGGGATCATCTGCAGAAGTCTGCGGATGACATAGGTTCCCATGGTTGCTCCTCTCGAACCGGCGGGATCCCCTGCGTTTCCGCCGCGAATGTGCAGCGTACGCCTCTGTACCGACAGCCCGGCGACCGGGCAGCGGCGCGGCCGACCGGGTCACGGGCAGACACCGGCCCGCCGGGACGGATCCCGGCGGGCCGGTGCAGTGGTCAGGGAATCACCGTGGACCCGGTGTCACTTCTTCTGGATGGACGCGTAGTCGATCTCGCCGAACGGGTTGACCTTGACGTTGGTGACGTTGGTCGACCAGATCACCGGACGGGTCGTGGACCACAGCGGCAGGGTCGGCAGGTCCTTCGCCAGCACCTGCTCGGCGGCCTGGTACTTGGCGTTGGCGTCGGCCGCGGTCTTGGCGGCGTTGCCCTCCTTGATCAGGCCGTCGAACTCGCTGCTGGAGTAGTTGAAGTAGTTCGACGAGGCGCCGGTGGCGTAGACCGGGGTCAGGAAGTTCTCGATCGACGGGTAGTCCATCTGCCAGCCGTAGCGGAAGAGGCCCTTGATCTCGCGGTGCTTCATCTGGTCGAGCAGGGTCTTGAAGTCCGGGGTCACGATGACCTGGCAGTCGAGACCCAGGGTGTTCTTGATCGAGTTGCAGGTGGCGTCGGCCCACGGCTTGTGGCTGCCGTCACCGTTGATCGCCAGGGTCAGGGTGCCGTTGTAGCCACCGGACTGCTGGTAGAGCGCCTTGGCCTGCTCGGCGTTGTAGGTGCAGGTGTCACCGCAGGCGCCGGCCTTGTAGCCGTCCACGGTCGGGGCGGCCCAGGAGTCGGACGGCGTACGGGTCGCCATGAAGACCTGCTTGGTGATCTCCGGGCGGTTGATCGCCATCGAGATCGCCTTGCGCAGCGTCGGGTTCTTCAGCTGGTCGTCGACCGGGGAGAAGGCGAGCAGCTGGATCACGCCCTCCTTCGCGATCGCGTTGCGGCCGTCGGCGTCGGTCTTCCACTGGTCGTTCACCAGCATGCCGGTCGGCACCTCATCGGTGGCGTCCAGGTTGTTGGCCACCACGTCGGCGTAGGCCGCGTCGGTCGACTGGTAGATCCGGTAGGTGATCTTGTCGGTCTTGCCGGGCCACTGGCCCTTGTAGGCCGGATCCTTCTCCACCACGATGTTCGAGGCGTCCTGCGAGACGAACTTGTACGGGCCGGCGCCGATCGGCTTGGCCTCGTACGCCTTGGGATCCTTGAAGAAGGAGTCCGGTAGCGGCGCGAACGCGGTGTAGCCCATCCGCAGCGGCAGGTTCGAGACCGGCGCGGTGGTCTTGATGGTGAAGGTGTGGTCGTCCACCACGGTCAGGCCGGACATCTTGTCGGTCGCCGGCTTGGTGGTGCACTTGGCGTCGGCGCACTGCAGGTCGGCATAGCCCTCGACAGGCTCGAAGAAGTAGCCCGCCTGCATGCCGTTCGGGGCGTACGCCGCGTAGTTCCAGGCATCGACGAAGTTCGACGCCTTCACCGGGGTGCCGTCGTGGAACGTACGGTCCTGCTTCAGCTTGACGGTGAAGTTCTGGTTGTCGGTCGTCTCGATCGACTGGGCGAGGTCCATCTCGGGGGCCGCGGTGTCGACGTTGTAGTGCACCAGCTGGGACGACACGGTCTGCAGGACCATGTTGCCGCAGGTCTCGGTGGTGTTCGACGGGACCAGGGCCTCCTGCGGGGTGCACCCACGGACGGTGATGGCCCCGCCCGTCCCACCGCCGGCGGAACCGGTGCCACCGCCACTACAGGCGGCGGCGAACATGGACACGACCGCCACGGTGGCGATGGTGGCCACACGGACATTTCGACGCATGAACTTCCTCCTAGGTACGGCGCCCCCTTCGGCGCCGAGTCCGCACACCCCGACCGTCGGCCGGGCCTTTCAGCATCGCGTTCGGGGACCCTCCCTTTGCGGGCCACCGAACGGCACGAGGGTTGTACGCAGACTGTAGTACACGCCCTGAACCCTCGGACCCGCAGGAGGTTACCTTCGACGTCCGGCCGGGTCGAGGTCGTGGTGCTCCCCGGTCTTGCTTTGTTACGAAATCGGCACGAAAACCTTCGAGGAGTGCGTCTTTCCGCAGCACCCGCAGCCCTTTGCGGACGAATCGCGAGCGCACCGAGTGGCGCCTCCTGAGGCGGGCCGACGGCAGGCCTACAGCAGGATGCGGCCGCGCTGCTCGGGCAGTGCGAGGGAGGCGACGGCCCCGACCAGGAAGGCTGCACCGAACACCGCGAACGTCACGATGAAGCCGTACGACTCGCCACCCCAGCGCAGCAGGACCGGCACCGACAGCGGCGCGAGGATCGAGGCGACCCGGCCGAAGGCGGCCGCAGCCCCGGTGCCGGTCCCCCGCAGCCGGGTGGGGTAGAGCTCCGGGCCGATGGCGTAGAGGGCGCCCCAGGCACCCAGGTTGAAGAACGACAGCACGGCCCCGGCGGCGATCACGGCGCCGACCGCCGGACGGCCGGGCACCGACGCGACGAGGCCGAAGGCCACCGCCCCGGCAGCCGAGCCGAGCAGGAAGACCGAAAGGGTCAGCCGGCGGCCCCAGCGCTCGATCAACCAGGCGGCGACCAGGTAGCCGGGCACCTGGGCCAGGGTGATCAGCAGCACGTACTCGAAGGACCGGGTCAGGGTGAAGCCGCGGCCGAGCAGGAGCGTCGGCAGCCAGGTGAACGCGCCGTAGTAGGACAGGTTGATGGTGAACCAGACGATCCAGAGAGCGACCGTGCGGCGGAGCAGCGGGCGGGCCCAGATCGACCCCGCGGTGATGTCCTCGACCCCGGTCGGCGCCTCCTCCGGCACCCGGACCCGGGTCAGCATCGGCGGGGAGGTCTCGAACCGGCGCACCGCCTCCTCGGCCTGTTCGGTACGCCCCTTCTGCTCCAGGAAGCGGACCGACTCCGGCAGCCCGAGGCGCACCACGACGGCCCACAGGGTCGGCACGATGCCGACCACCAGGGCCCAGCGCCAACCGCTCGGGAAGGCCGGGATGACGACGTAGCCGATCAACGCCGCGAGGATCCAGCCGACCGCCCAGAACGCCTCGAGGAAGACCACCATCCGGCCGCGGATCCGGCGCGGCGCGAACTCGCTGACCAGGGTCGAGGCGACCGGCAGTTCGGCGCCGAGGCCGACGCCGACGACGAACCGGAAGGCGACCAGGGCGGCGACCGACCAGGACAGCGCCGCGGCGCCGGTGGCCACCCCGTAGACGAGCAGGGTGAGGGCGAACACCTGCCGTCGCCCGAACCGGTCCGCCAGCAGGCCGCCGAGGCCGGCGCCGACGGTCATCCCGACGAAGCCGATCGAGCCGATCACCGACAGGATCGAGGCCCCGAGGTGCCATTCGACGGCCAGCGCCGCCATCACGAACGAGATCAGCCCGACATCCATCGCGTCGAGGGCCCAGCCGATCCCCGACCCGATCAGCAGCCGGTGGTGCTGCCGGGTGTAGGGCAGACGGTCGAGCCGCTCGGCACGGGTCGGGGTGGGCGTCCCGCCGGTCTCCGCAGTGGTCATGGGCATGAGTGTTCCATGCCCGGGTCCCCGCGGCGGGTGGCCGACCAGCCCCGGCGGTCAGCCGTTCGCCCCCGGCGGTCAGCCGGCCAGCATCGCCTCGAGGTCGGTGCGCAGCTGAGGGGGGTTGCGGAACCGGATGGCCGCCATCCCGGTGCTGTGAGCACCCTCGCAGTTGACCGGCCGGTCGTCGACCATGATCACCGACTCCGGGTCGACCTTGAGCCCGCGGGCGACCGTGAGGTAGGCCTTGGGGTCCGGCTTGGCCTGTTTGAGCCGGCAGCTGAAGAACCGGCCCTGCATCGGGGCCAGTTCGGGGATCGAGTCGATCGCGGTGGCGATCGACTCGGGGGCGTTGGAGAACAGGGCGGTGGGGATCCCGCGGGCGACGAGGTCGGCGTGCAGGGTGAGGACCTCGGGCGAGAGGTTCAGCCAGCTGTCCCGGTCGCGCTGGACCAGTTCCTCGATCGTCTCGGTGGACAGTCCACGACCGGCGATCGCCTGCCAGTAGTCGGCATCCGACAGGTCGGCCTTGTCGTACGCCTGGCGCTTGGCCCAGTAGCGATGGTTGAACGCCTCGAGCTCGACACCGGCGACGGCGGCCATCCGGACCCGATCCTTCGGTGTCTGGGGCAGCCCGAGGACTTCCCCGAAATCGAACAGCACGAGCACGATGGCGACACCTTCCTGCTGATCGGGCGCCCACCCTCGGCGCCCACCGACCAGGCGGCCGGCAGGACCGACCCTAGCGGCGTCCGCGCTCCGGTGACCACTCGGTGTTCGCCCCGGGCCACCGGAGCAGGATCCGCCGGTGCCGGCGACATCGCGCCCACGGGTCGTCGCGCAGGGCGCCGTGGTGTGCGCAGCGGCGGGTCACGCGTTCTGCCGGCGCCAGGGCGAGGCGCCCAGCAGGAAACTGACGAGGGAGATGACCAGGGCGCCCCAGAACGCGGCGCCGAACCCGTCGACGTGCCAGCCGATCCCGAACTGCGTGGCCAGCCAGGAGGTCAGCATCAGCATCAGCGCGTTGATCACCAGCAGGAACAGCCCGAAGGTGAGGAACACCAGGCAGCCGGTGAGCGTCTGGAGGATGGGCTTGACGACGGTGTTCACCGCACCGAGCAGCAACGCGACGACGCCCACGGTGAGCACGATGCCCGTGGTGTCGGGGGCGGTCACCGTGATGCCGGCCACCAGGTAGGTCGCGGCAGCGACGGCGAGGGAGTTCACCAACCAGCGCCAGATCATGCCTCCATCATTCCCGCCCCGGCGGCCGCGCGCACTCAGGGGTTCCCCGGGACGATCACCCAGGTCCGCGGCTCCGGGCGTCTCCCGGCGACTCCCCGCGGCTCCCGGGGCAGCACAGCACCGAGCAGGAGGGCGCAGCCGGTCAGGCCGGGTCTGCGCGGTCGGTGTCGGCCTCGGTCAACCACTCCTGGAGCACCACCGCATGGTTGACGGCCGGGTCCTTCGCCGCGTACAGCAGGGTGACCTCGGGACGGTCGGCCCACTCCGCCACCCGGCGCGCGGCCTCCGCGCTCTCGTCGAGCTCGGCCCGGTAGCGGGCGGCGAACTCCTCGAACCGGTCGGCCCGGTGGTCGAACCATGTGCGCAGGTCAGGGGACGGGGCGAGGTCCTGGGCCCAGTCGTCGAGGGCCGCATGCTCCCTGGAGATGCCGCGGGGCCAGAGCCGGTCGACGAGCACCCGGAACCCGTCGGCCACCCCCGGGTCGTCGTGGATGCGCTTCACCACGTAACTGGTCATGGCTCCAGTGTGGCCCCCGTCACGCCACCGGTTCAGCGGGTCGCAGCCATTCGATCCAGCCGCCGTGCTGGCCGACCCGGGCCAGCGGCCGCCCGTCGAGCGCCAGCACGAAGCCTGCCGGCCCCTCGTAGCTGCCCGAGGGCAGCCGGTGCCGGACCTCGGGGAGCACCCGCTCCCCCTCGCAGGAGATCCACCGGGCGCCGAGCCCGCGGACCAGGTCACCGAAGCCCGCCCGACGGTCCCGCGCGACGTACGACAGGGTCGCGGTGTGCATCACCACCACGGTGTCGGCGTGCCGGCGGGCCTCGGCGACCACCTCCGGCAGCGCCCCCAGCGCGTCGCCGGTGACGACGGGCACCGGGGGCCGGTCGGCCGCGGTCTCGAGGGCGCGGGCGAGGCGTTCCTCGCGTTCGGGCTGCCCCGGCCAGACCAGGGCGCGCAGCCAGGCGCCGACCTCCGGGTCGGCCGGGTCCAGCGGGGAGGTGTCGATCCCGCACCGCCAGGCGATCCGGGGCAGGGCGTACGCCGCCTCGTCGGGGGCAGGACCGGCGACCCGGCAGCCGATCTCCGGGCGGCCGATCCCGAGCACCAGGTCGGGCCGGTCGGCGAACCGGTAGCGGTAGGCGTACGCGTCGGGAAGCAGACAGAGCCCGGCCGAGGAGCCCACCTCGACCAACGCCAACGGCCCCGCCTGCGCGGCCAGGCCGGCGAGCAGCGGCAGGTGCACGGCGCACCGGCCGACCTCGTTGGTCTGGGTGGAGTGGCCGAGGATGGTCCGCTCCGTCTCGTCCCAGTGCCGGCCGACCCAGTCCGCCAGGGCAGGCCCCGGCTGCAGCGGGGCGCCGAGGCGTCGCAGCGCCGCGAGGAACAGCTGCGGCTGGCGCTTCATGCCGGGCAGGGTGTCGAGGCGTACGGCGATCGCGGGGGTCTCGGCGACCCAAGTGCAGACCGCCTGCCAGATCGGGGACGAGGCGGAGGCCTCGGCGGCGAACCACCGGTAGACGTCGGCGATGTCCCCGTCAGCGTAGAAGTGTCCGGCCACGGGGTCATCCTCCCGGACCTGCCCGGGCGGAGCTACACCCAGTCGTTGATCCGGAACAGCACGTACAGTCCGACCGAGGAGACCAGGATCATCGCGACGCTCAGCCCCACGCCCCAGGGCTGGTTGAAGCCCCAGTAGGGGACGTTCTGCCCGAACCAGCCGGTGATGGCGGTCGGCACGGCGATGATGGCGGCCCAGCTGGCGAGTTTCTTCATGATCTGGTTGAGGCGGGAGTCCTGCAGGGACAGGTGGGTCTCGAACATCGTGGACACCATGTCGCGCAGCGACTCGGTCCACTCCGCGGCCCGCAGGACATGGTCGTAGAGGTCGTCGTACCACGAGTCGAGCTCGCCCGGGGTGTCGGTCCGGTGCCGCAGCACACCGTTCACCACCTCGCGCATCGGCAGCACGATCCGGCGCAGGTCGACCAGGTCCTTGCGCAACCCGTACAGGTAGCGGATGAAGCCGGACCTCGGCTGGCCCTCGCCGAACAGGATGTCCTCGAGTCGTTCCGTCTCGTCGTCGAGGGCCTGGATGGTCTCGAAGTGCCCGTCGACGATGACGTCGAGCAAGCCGTGGACCAGGGCCCCGGACCCGTACCCCAGCAGATCGGGGTCGTCGCGCCAGACCCGTTCGACGGTCGCCATGTCGAAGCCGTCGTCCAGGCGGATCGTCACCAGGGCGTGCGGCGTGACGATCCCCGAGACCCGGCTGGAGACCACCCGGCCCTTGGTCGGGTCGAGATGGTCGTGCGGCCGCAGCCGGGTGGCGTAGACGGTGAAGAAGAGATAGCCCTCGTGCCGCGAGACCTTGGGCCGTTCGAACGGTGCCAGGGCGTCCTCGACGGCGGTCGGCGGCAGCCCCAGCTCCTTGATCAGCGCGGCAAGCTCACCGGCGTCGGGCGCGAGCAGGTCGATCCAGACCAGGTTGTCCGGGTCGCGGATCTCCTCGGCCACCTCGTCGGGGCGGACGTCGTCGTCGATCACCACCCCGCCGCGCCAGGTCCGGCTGGCCGCGATGCTGGAAATCTCCATCACACCTCCCGTGGCCGATCATCCCCCATCGGTGGCCCCGCCGACGCCGCCGATCGGAACCATCGGCGCGCCGCCGGCCTGCGCCGACCCTACGATGGCGACGTCGACACCCCGTGGCCACGGCGGTCGACGGCCCGGAGGGAGACGGCATGCACAGCTCCGGGGCGCGCGCCCCACGCCCGGACGGATCGGCCGTCGACGTCACCAGCCGCGCCTGGCAGGTGGTGATCGGCTTCGGGCTGGTCAGTTTCGCCGCGGACATGGTGTACGAGGGGGCCCGCTCGATCACCGGCCCGCTACTCGGCCAGCTCGGCGCCTCCGGCCTCGTCGTCGGCCTGGTCACCGGGGCCGGCGAGGCGATGGCGCTGGTGCTGCGCCTCGTCTTCGGCCCGCTCGCCGACCGGACCGGCCGGTACTGGTCGCTGACCCTGATCGGCTACGGGCTGACCGCGGTGTGCGTCCCGCTGCTCGCGATCACACCCCTGCTCGGGGCGGCGGGGCTGGGGGTCGCGATCACGCTGATCCTGGCGGAGCGCACCGGAAAAGCCGTGCGCAGCCCCTCGAAGACGGCGCTGTTGGCCGACGCGGCCGGCGCCGTCGGTCGTGGCCGGGGCTTCGGGGTGCACAAGTTCCTCGACGAGCTGGGCGCGCTCAGCGGCCCGCTGCTGGTGTCCGGGGTGATCGCCGCGACCGCCGCGATCGCACCGGCGATGGCCTGGCTCGTGGCGCCCGGGGCGATCGCCATCGCCATCCTGCTGTTCCTGCAGTGGCGGGTCCCGGACACCTCGGTGTTCGGCGAGCCGGCGCCGGTCGCTCCCGCCGCTGCGTCCGTCCCGGCCCCGGACCGGGAACGTACGCCTGCCGCCCGGCACCGCGGCGTGTCCGCGGCCACCCGCAGCTGGTGGGCGGCCACCCTGGGCGTCGGCCTGCCGCGGCGGTTCTTCCTCTTCGCCGCCTGCGCCGGCCTCGCCACCGGCGGCCTGGTGACCTTCGGGGTGATCTCGTTCCACCTCGTCTCCGACCACGTCCTGCCGCTGGCCGCGGTCCCCCTCGTCTATGCGGCCGGCCAGGGCGCCTCGGCGCTGGCCGCCCTGGCGACCGGCCATGGGTACGACCGGTGGGGCGCGCGGGTGCTGTACGTCCTGCCGGCCCTGGTGACGCTGGTCCCGCTGCTGGCCTTCACCGGGTCGGTCCCGCTCGCCGTCCTCGGCGTCCTGGCCTGGGGAGCGGCGAACGGCCTGCAGGACTCCACCGTCAAGGCCCTGGTCGCCGACCTGGTCGGCAAGGACCGGCGCGCCACCGCGTACGGGGTGTTCGCGGCCATCCAGGGCGCGGCCGCGATCGGCGGCGGTGCGCTGGCCGGCGGCCTGTACGCCACGGCGCTGCCGCTGCTGGTGGTGATCATCGCCGTCAGCCAGGTCGGCACCGCCGTGCTGCTCCACCGCACCCTCGGACGGGACTGAGACCCTGATCGGCGTGGCCGGCGGAGATCTGCCGGACCGTCGGTGGGGTGTGTGAGAATCGGGCCCGTGACGATCACAGCAGCGGCGGACGGATCCTCCCTCGGCAATCCAGGCCCGGCCGGCTGGGCCTGGTACGTCGACGACGACTGCTGGGCCAGCGGCGGCTGGTCCCACGGCACCAACAACATGGGCGAGTTGATGGCGGTGCTGGACCTGCTGCGACAGACCGCCCACGTCGACGAGCCGCTGCACGTGCTGTGCGACAGCCAGTACGCGATCAATGTGATCTCCCGGTGGACCAAGGGCTGGAAGAAGAAGGGCTGGAAGAAGGCCGACGGCAAGCCGGTCCTCAACGTCGACCTGGTCCAGGCCCTCGACGAGGCGATGCAGGGTCGCGACGTGACCTTCGAGTGGGTCCGTGGGCACAACGGCCACCAGCTGAACGAGGCGGCCGACACCCGCGCCCGGGCCGCCGCGACCGCCTACCAGCTGGGCCGCGAACCCGACGCCGGGCCGGGGTTCCCGCTGACCACCGGGCTGCCGACCCCACCGGCGCCACAGGCATCCGAGCTGGAGGAGTCCGAGCCGGCGGAGTCCGAGCTGGCCGAGGACTACCTGCAGCCGGACCTGTTCTCCGGCGCGGAGCCCGAACTGGACCTGCCCGAGGCGGACCAGGTGGCCGAGCTGGAGCGCTGGCTGCACAGCCCCGAACCCGCCGAGGACCCGACCCAGTGGGCCGGGTTGCTGCACCCCGGGTGGTACCGGGTGCGGGCCGACGGCACCCTGGACCGCCGCGCCGACGTGCTCAGCGGGGTGCTCTCCCCCGACGTCTGCACCCTGGACATCCTCGAGGCCCGCCACCTACGCGCCGACGAGGTGCTGCTGCTCAGCCGGGCCACCGAGGCGGCGGCCACGACGACCGTACGGACCGCCCTGTGGGTGCGCGACAACGCCCAGTGGCAGCAGCGGTTCGAGCAGGTGACCCCGGAGGCCTGACCCGGCCCGCACGGCCCGGACGGACCCGCGCCCTACGGCTGGTCCGCTTGATTCGCCCGGCGCCGCTCGCTTGACTGTGGTCAAGCCACGCGTGTGAGAAGGTGCCATGAACGCCCCGGAACGTCCCTTGCCGCCCACGTCGGATGCGCCCGTCCCCACCGACGGCGGACGCCCCGCGTGGGTGACGGTGCCCAATGCCGTCACCCTGCTGCGCCTGGTGTTGCTCGCCCCGGTCTGCTGGCTGCTGGTCCGCTCCGCCACGGTGGGCCCGCTCTCGGTCGCGCTGCTGGCGGTGTGGGCGTGCACCGACTGGATCGACGGCTTCCTGGCCCGGCGCCTGCACCAGGTCAGCCGGGTCGGGCAGATGCTGGACCCGATCGCCGACCGGGTGGGCATCGGCGCGGTCGTGGTCTGCCTGGCGGTGGCCGGGCACCTGTCCTGGTGGGCGGTCGGCATCGTCCTGGTGACCGACCTGACCACCGCCGCGGTCGCCGGCCGAGCGGCGGCCAGGGGCCGGATCGTGGTGCACCGGCTCGGCAAGACCCGGACAGCGGTGCTGTTCACCGGCATCGCGGTGCTGGTCGCCGCACTGGCCTTCGCCCCCACCCTCTCCGTGGTGGGAACCGTGGTCATCTGGGCCGGCGTGCTGCTGCACATCGTCGCCGGCGCCTCGTACATCCACGCCGCCGTCACCCATGCCTGGGACCGGCCGGAGGTCACCCGGTGACGTCGCTCGGCATCCTCGGGTCGGGCCGGGTGGCGTACGCGCTGGAACGGGCCTTCACCGCCCGGGGACTGCCGGTCACGCTCCTCTCGGCCCGCGACCCCGACGCCGCCGGCCTCCTGGCCCGCGACCTGACCGTGCTCGCGGTCAGCGACGACGCGATCGGGCCGGTCGCCGCCGCCCTGGCGTCCGCGACCGACACCGCCGGGACCACTACCGCCGGGGAGGGGCGCGGCGTGGTGCACTGCTCCGGCGCCCTGGACCGGGCCCCGCTGGCACCCCTGGCCGCCCGCGGCTGGGCCACCGGGGCCTGGCACCCGATGCAGGCCTTCGCCACCCCGGACGCCCCGGTCCCGGCCGGGGTGACCTGGGGGATCACCGCCGACCCCGTGCTGACCCCGGTGCTGCTGGAGCTCACCGCGACACTCGGCGGTCACCCGCTCGTCCTGCGCGACGAGGACCGGGCCCGCTACCACGCCGCCGCGGCGATGGCCTCGAACTACACCGACGTGCTGATCCACCACGCAGCCCTGTTGCTGGAGGACTGCGGTCTGACACCCGACGCCGCACTGCGTGCCCTGCTGCCGCTGGTCCGGACCAGCCTCGACGGGCTGGAGCGGGCCGGACTGCCGGCCGGGCTGACCGGGCCGCTGTCCCGGGGGGACGTCGGCACCGTCGAGCGGCACCTCGCGGCGATCGCCGACCGTCCGGACACCGCCGCCCTCTACCGCGCGGCCGGCCGGGCGACTCTCCCGATGCTGCTCGCCCGCGGGATGGACCCGGCCGCCGTCGCGGCCGTCGAGGCCGCGCTGCGGGACGTACGGCCGGGGCCGGACGATGCCGCCCAGCGGGACCCTCTCGAGACCCCCGGGAAGATCACGTAAACTCGGTCCGAACACCACACGGCAGAGAGGTACACACGTGCGGTTCCGGACGATGGTCAGCGGCAAGATCCACCGAGCGAGGGTCACGGCGGCCGACCTCGACTACGTCGGCAGCATCACCGTCGACGAGGATCTCCTCGACGCGGCGGACATCCTTCCCTTCGAGCGGGTCCAGGTGGTCGACCTGAACAACGGCGAGCGTCTCGAGACGTACACCATCGCCGGTGCCCGTGGCTCGGGCGAGATCCAGCTCAACGGCGCGGCGGCCCGGCTCGTGCAGCCCGGCGACCTCGTCATCATCATGGCCTACACGCAGGTGACCGACCCCGTCCCGGAGGGCTGGCACCCGAAGGTCGTCCTGGTCGACTCGAACGACAACTCGATCGCCCGGATCATCACCGACGTCAACGACCCGATGGCTCTGCACGGCCCGATGCCGGCGGCGCTGGCCTGACCGATGCGCACCTCGATCGCCGACATCCGGGCGGCGTACCGACGCGGTGAGCGCGTCCCGATGATCACCGCGTACGACTACACCAGCGCGCAGCTGGTGGAGCGGGCCGGGGTCCCGATGATCCTGGTCGGCGACTCCCTCGGGATGGTGGTCCAGGGCCACGACTCGACCCTGCCGGTCACCGTGGACGACATGGTCTACCACACCCGGGCCGTGGTCCGGGGCTGTGCGACCCCGCTCGTCGTCGCGGACCTGCCGTTCCTGACGTACGCCACCGAGACCGACGCGCTGCGCCATGGTGCCCGGCTGCTCGCCGAGGGCGGCGCCACCTCGGTCAAGCTCGAGGGCGGCCGGCCGGTCGCCCCGACGGTCCGCCGCCTGGTGTCCGCCGGGATCCCGGTGATGGGCCACCTCGGCTTCACCCCGCAGTCGGTCAACCAGATCGGCATGCGGGTGCAGGCGAAGGAATCGCTCGCCGCCCGCGACCTGGTCCAGGACGCCCTCGCCCTGCAGGACGCCGGCGCCTGGGCGGTGGTGCTCGAACTCATCCCCGCCCCGCTCGCCGCCGAGGTGACCGCCCGGCTCGACATCCCCACGATCGGGATCGGCGCCGGTCCCGGCTGCTCCGGTGAGGTGCAGGTCTGGCACGACCTGCTCGGCCTGTTCACCGACTTCGTCCCGCGGCACACCCGCCGCTACCGCACCCTCGGCGAGGAAGTGGTCAGCGGCCTGCAGGCCTACGTCGAGGACGTACGATCCGGCGTGTTCCCGACCGAGGCGAACAGCGCCGGGATGGACCCGGCCGTGCTGGCCGAGGCCCTCGCCGGCCTGGACCGGGCCGCGCACGAGGCCTGACCGGGCCTGATCGCCCCGGTGGGGACACCGGCAGGCACTGGCAACCAGCAGGAGGCACAGGGATGAAGGTCGTCACCACGCGCGAGGAGCTCCGGGCCGCCCGGGCGGGACTGCCCGGCGGGGTCGGCCTGGTGCCGACGATGGGCTTCCTGCATGACGGCCACCTGAGTCTGGTCCGGCGCGCCAGGGAGGAGAACGACGCCGCAGCGGTGTCCATCTTCGTCAACCCGACGCAGTTCGGCCCGGCAGAGGACCTCGCCGCCTACCCGCGCGACCTCGACCACGACCTTGCTCTGCTGGCCGACGCCGGGGTGGACCTGGTCTGGACCCCGCAGGTCGAGGACGTCTACCCGGCCGGCTTCGACACGTACGTCACCCCCGGCGGCGTCGCCGACGTGCTGGAGGGGGCCCGCCGGCCCGGCCACTTCCGTGGCGTGGCGACGATCGTCAGCATCCTGTTCCACCTCGTCGCACCACGTCGGGCGTACTTCGGCCAGAAGGACGCCCAGCAGGTGGCGGTGATCCGCCAGCTGGTCCGCGACCTGGGCCTGCCGGTCGACGTCGTCGCCTGCCCCATCATCCGGGAGGCCGACGGCCTGGCGATGAGCAGCCGCAACACGTACCTGACGGCCGAGGACCGGCCCGCGGCGCTGGTGCTGTCCCGCGCCCTGCAGGCGGCGTCCCGGGCCTGGGACGGGGGCGTACGGGACGCCGAGGCGCTCCGCACGACGATGCGGGAGATCATCGCGACCGAGCCGCACGCCGCGCTCGACTACGTCAGCGTCGCGCACCCCGCCAGCCTGGCCGAGCTGGACGACGTCGACCCCGCCGTCGGCGCGCTGGCCTCGCTGGCGGTCCGGGTCGGCGCACCGCGGCTGATCGACAACCTGGTACTGGCGCCCCGCAGCTGACCCGGCACCCCCACCCCTGGGCGGGGCCGGTCGGGGCGGAATGCTGCCAAGGTCACACCGGGCCGGCGCCGGGGAACGGCACACCGGCCCCGAACGCCGCGGCCGGGGCGAGGCCTTTCGGATAATCTGAGCGGGCCGAAGAGCGTCCGCAACGCAGCCGTACGACCCAGGGAGATGCCCAGCACATGGCAAAGATCATCTACACCCACACCGACGAAGCGCCCTTGATGGCCACGTACTCCCTCCTCCCGGTCATCGAGGCCTTCGCCTCCACGGCGGGTGTGGAGGTCGAGACGCGTGACATCTCGCTGGCGGGCCGCATCCTCGCCGTCTTCGCCGACCTGTTGCCCGCGGACCAGCAGGTCGCCGACGCCCTCGCCGAGCTCGGCGAGCTGGCGAAGGCCCCCGAGGCCAACATCATCAAGCTGCCGAACATCTCGGCCTCGGTCCCGCAGCTCAAGGCGGCCGTCGCGGAGCTGCAGGCGCTCGGCTACGGCCTGCCCGACTACGTCGACGAGCCGGCGACGGACGCCGAGAAGGACGCCCGCGCCCGCTACGACAAGGTCAAGGGTTCCGCCGTCAACCCGGTGCTGCGTGAGGGCAACTCGGACCGCCGCGCGCCCCTGGCCGTGAAGAACTACGCGCGCAAGCACCCGCACTCGATGGGTGCCTGGACCGCCGACTCGAAGACCCGCGTCGCCACGATGGGCCACGACGATTTCCGCACCAACGAGAAGTCCGTCATCATCCCGGCCGACGACACCCTGCAGATCAAGCTGGTCGCCGCCGACGGCACCGAGACCGTGCTGAAGGAGTCGCTGCCCGTCCTCGCCGGTGAGGTCGTCGACGGCACCTTCCTGAGCGCCGC
>CAYOBI010000022.1:0-33980 GCA_964402325.1 uncultured Propionibacteriaceae bacterium
CACGAACAGGGCACGCCGGTCGAGTGCGGTCGCCTCGGGGCCCTCGCCCTCCGGCTCGGTGCCCTCCGGCACGGCGACCCGGACGGCCGGCACCCGGCGTCGCGGCCGGTACGCCCAGCGGAATTGCAGGGCGAGGGCCACTGCACCGACCACGCCGGCCGCCAGGCCCGGCAAGGCGTACGCGACGCCGGCACCGGGCCGGGTCAGGGCGGCCACCACCAGCACCAGCCCGAGCAGGCCGACCAGCAGCAGGCCGAGCCGGAGCGCGCGGCCGGCCAGGATCCCGGCCAGGGCGGCCAGCACGGCGGCGACCAGCACGATCACGCCGGTGAGCACTGTCTTGTCCAGGGGGCCGAACGCCCGGATGGCGAACTCGCGCGCCGCCGTCGGGGTGAGGTCGACCACCAGCGCGCCGACCGCCGTCAGGGGCGCAGCGGCGGGCTCGGCCAACGCCGCGACCAAGTGCCCGACGGCGACCCCGAGGCCGGCGGACGTGACGCCGATCAGGGCGGCAACACCCCGTTCCATACCAGCAGGGTAGGAGCGTGTGACCGACGACACAACGGTCGCCGCGCGGCCGTCCGAAGCCGCGCCTCAGGATCAGCCGGCGACCTCCTGAGCTCCCACCCGGGCCTCCTGCTCGGCCGGGGCATCGTCCTCGTCGCCGGTCAGGAAGGCGTACGAGAAGCCGGCGATCGCCGCGCCCGCGAGCGGGGCGACGATGAACAGCCACACCTGAGAGAGCGGCTCCGCACCGGCGAACCAGGCCACCCCGAGGGAACGGGCCGGGTTGACCGAGGTGTTGTCGACCGGGATGGAGATCAGGTGGATCAGGGTCAGGGTCAGGCCGATCGCCAGCGGGCCGAAGCCGGCGGGCGCCTTCTTCGAGGTGACACCGAGGATGACCCAGAGGAACACAGCGGTGAGGACGACCTCGGTGACCAGTGCGGCAACCATGCCGTAGCCGTGCGGGGACAGTGCCCCGTACCCGTTGGTGGCGAAGCCCGAACCGACGGCACTGAAGCCGTCCCTGCCGGAGGCGATCGCGAACAGGACGGCGCCGGCGACCGTGGCACCCACCAACTGGGCCAGCCAGTACGGGACGACGGCCGACCACTCGACCCGCCGGGCGATGGCGCAGCCCAGGGTGACGGCCGGGTTGAAGTGACCGCCCGAGATGTGGCCGAGGGCGTACGCCCCGGTCACGACGGTCAGGCCGAACGCCAGGGCGACGCCGACGAAGCCGATGCCCATGTTGACGCCCTCCGGCGACAGGACCTTGGCGGCGAGCACGGCCGAGCCGCAGCCGCCGAAGACCAGCCAGAAGGTGCCGAGGAACTCGGCCCAGAGGCGCTTGCTCATCGGGGGAACCTGCATGAGGGGAACTCCGTTCCGCCCACCGCGAGCCGGTGGGCTCGCGGTCAACCCTAGGAAGCGAAGGGGCCACCGTGGCGTACGTCACGCTACATTCCGGTGAACTCGTCCCGGGCCGGCCGCCTCAAGCCGCCTCGGTCACCGCACGCGCAGTTGACTCCCCTCCGGCGACTGTTGACCGACACCCGCCATGGTGTGACGCTGGTCACAAGCACTGCGGCCCGGCCGTCGGGCCGCACCCGAGGCGATCCTCACGGGGGACGACATGCCGGAAGCAGATCTGGTCATGCAGGGAGGCGGCGTGAAGGGCATCGCCCTGATCGGCGCCGTGGAAGTGCTCGAGGAACACGGCTACACGTTCCACCGGGTCGCCGGGACGTCAGCGGGCGCGATCGCCGCCTCACTGGTCGCCGCCGGGATCCCGGCGACGAAGATGGTGGAGATCCTCCGGGCGGCGAACTACAACAGGTTCCAGGACGGCCGGTGGTGGGACGACACCCTGGTCGGGAAGGTCGCCGATCTCTTCCTGCACATCGGCATCTACCGCGGCGACTACCTGCGGACCTGGCTCACCGACCAATTGACGACGTACGGGGCGTACGGGAAGACCGGGACCTTCGCCGACCTCGCCTACCAGGACCCGGATCCCGAGCACCATCCGCTGCCACCCGAGCGACAGTTCCGGTTGATCGTCGCGACCTCCGACATCAGCCAGGGGCGACTGCGCTACCTGCCCTGGGACTACCGCGACTTCGGCAGGGAGCCCGGCGCCGAGCCGGTCGCCGACGCCGTCCGCACGTCGATGTCGATCCCGTTCTTCTACCGTCCGGTCCGGTGGACGACGAAGGACGGCCGGGGCACCTGGTTCGTCGACGGCGGCATGCTGTCGAACTTCCCGATCAGCGTCTTCGACGCTCCCCCGGGCGTCATGCCGCGGTGGCCGACGTTCGGGATCATGCTCGGCTCGAGGCCGGAGGCCCGTCAGGGCACCAGCCATCCGGTCAAGGGGCCGCTGAGCTTGGGCCTCGCGCTGCTGCGGACCATGATGGGCTTCTACGACCAGATGCACATCGCCGAGGACGGCGCGATCGACCGGACCATCTTCATCGACACGGGCAACGTCCGGACCACCCAGTTCGACCTCTCCGACGCGGACCGGGACATGCTCTACCGGAACGGCCGCCAGGCGGCCCAGCAATTCCTCGACGGCGACGGCACCGCCGCTCATCCGGGCTGGGACTTCGCGGAGTACGTCCGCAAGTACCGCAGCTGACCGCGACCGGCCGGTTGTCACAGCGCCCACCTAGGCTGAAGCCGCGGGTCGCAGTCGGCGCCCCGGAGTGAGCCCGGTGGGAGGCCCATGACACTGCAGGCGTATCTGGCGTTCCTGACCGTCGCGGTCGTCGTGGCAGTGGTGCCCGGTCCCGACGTCGCGGTCGTGTCGTCCAACACCCTCACCGGCGGCCGGCGACGCGGCTGGGCGACCGCCGTCGGGGTGGCGGGGGCCTGCGCGGTCCAGGGCGTCGCGGCCGCCGCCGGCCTGGGAGCGTTCATCCTGCGCTCCCAACCGGTGTTCCAGGCGATCAAGTGGGCGGGCGTCGCCTACCTCGCCTACCTGGCGGGGCTGGCGCTCACCCACGCGGTCGTCGCGATGCTGTGGCTGGCCCTGCTGGTCACACTGATGGACCGCGCCTCGGGCTGGCTGTCGCGGCGCCGGGTGCGGCGATGGCTCGACGCGATCACCGGCACCATGCTGGGCGGCTTCAGCGTGGCGCTGGCGATCGAGCGGTCCTAGCGGCGGGGTCCGCCGGCCCGCCCCGGCGACTCAGGCCTCCCCGTCGTCGGGCTCGAAGCGCTGCCAGTCGGGCTTGTGGGCGTACGTCCACCGGTAGTAGTCGGTCAGCCGCAGGCTGGCGGCCGCCGCCTCGTCGACGACCACCGTCGCGTGCGGATGCGCCTGCAGGACGGACCGGGCACCATCGCGGTGATCGGTCCCTCAGCCATCGCCGCCACGGCCATCGCCTTGTCGCGCCCCTGCGCCACCAGCAGCACTTCGTCGGCGTCCATGATCGCGCCCAGCCCCTGGGGCAGGCAGTGGGTGGGCACCTCGTCGAGCGAGGCGAAGAAGCGCGCGTTGGCCGACCGGGTGCCGGGCGTGAGGGTCTTGATCCGGGTCCGCGAGGCCAGCGAGCTGGTCGGCTCGTTGAATCCGCCCCCCGGAGGGCCCGACAGGGCTCTCCACCGCGACCCGCCCGGCCACGATCAGGACCGGATGGTCTCCCGCGGAACGGCGGCCCGCGGACGGCCGCTGGTGAGCACCACACCGCCGATCACCAGGACCCCGCCGACCACCTCGGCCCAGTGCAGCGCCTGGCCCGTCAGGACCGCGATCAGCGCGGTGAAGACGGTGATCAGGTTGAGGTACACCCCGGCCCGACCGGGTTCGATCACCCGGAGTGCGCGGTTCCACAGCAGGTAGGAGAGCACCGACGGGAAGAACGCGATGAAGGCGAGCGACCAGCCGCCGGCCACCGTGACCGGGCCGTGGAAGCCGTTGACCGCGACGAAGGGAGCCATCGCCAGGACGGTCACGGCGGCCTGGATCGCCGTGGAGGTGACCGGGGGCACCTTCGGGGCGCGCCGGCCGATGATCGTGTACGCGGTCCACACGCCGATCGCCCCGAACATCAGCAGTTCCCCGGAGCCGAGGCGCAGGCCGGCGACGGCCGCCAGGTCGCCGCGGGTCAACACCAGGAGCACCCCGAGCAGGGCCAGCAGGACACCCCCGATGCCGCGTGGGGTCAGGCGCTGCTGCAGGAAGACCGCGGCGGCGAGCAGGATCAGGGCCGGGTTGAAGGCGTTGATCAGCGACGCGTTGAGGGCGTCGGTGAACTGCAGCGCCGCGTACAGGAACAGGTTGTAGCCGGCCAGCCCGGTGAGGCTGAGCGCGACCAGCCACGGCCAGTGACCGAGCACCTCGCGCCAGCGCGGTCGTTCGGTCAGCTGCGCGATGGCGACGAGCGGCAGCACCGCGATGACCCAGCGGGCGAAGACCAGGCTGACCGGGTCGAGTTCACGGACCGCGACGACACCGAGCACGTAGTTGCCGGCCCAGAACAGCGTGGCGGCGACGAGGGACAGCGCGGCGGTGAGACGGCGACGGTCCACGACTTCCTCCCTGCCCGGTCCGCTCTGCCGGGACCGTGGCGACGGTCAAGTGTCGCACCGGGGAGGAGCCGACCGGACGAGCATCCACCGGCCCGGGTCAGCGGCGGACGTACGTCACGTAGTCGAAGCCGTCGTGGGGGTCACGGGTGGTCTCGGCCCACACCTCGGGGTCGATCGCGGGCAGGGTGGTGTCGCCCTCGGGGCGGCGGTGCACCTCGGTGAGCTCGAGTCGGTCGAGCAGCTCCCAGGCGAGGCGGTAGACCTCTCCCCCGCCGAACACCCAGATGATCCGGCCGGGCGCTGCCTCGGCGGCCAGCGCCAGGGCCGCGTCGAGATCGTGGGCGACCAGGACGCCGTCGGCCCGCCAGTCCGGGTCGCGGGTGACGACGATGTTCGTCCGTCCCGGCAGGGGACGGCCGAGGGTGTCGTACGTCCGCCGCCCCATCAGCAGGACGTGCCCCATCGTCAGCCGCTTGAGCCGAGGCAGGTCGCCCTCGATCCGCCACGGGATGTCCCCGGCGGAGCCGATCACGCCGTTGTCGGCGACCGCAGCGATGGCGACGAGCTCCGGGCGGCCCGTGCCCTCCGTCGCGCCGGACGCGCTCACACCGCCACCGGGGCCTTGATCGCCGGATACGGGTCGTAGCCGAGGATCTCGATGTCGTCGAGGGTGAAGGCGTCGATGTCGTGGACCGCCGGGTTCAGCCGCAGCCGTGGCAGTTCCCGGGGCGTACGGCCCAGCTGCTCGTGCACCTGGTCGAGGTGGTTGAGGTAGATGTGGGCGTCGCCGAAGGTGTGCACGAAGTCGCCCACCTCGAGGTCGCAGACCTGGGCGACCATGTGGGCGAGCAGCGCGTACGAGGCGATGTTGAACGGCACGCCGAGGAACATGTCGGCGGAGCGCTGGTAGAGCTGCAACGACAGTCGCCCCCGGGTCTCCCCGTCGGCCGGCGGGGCGACGTAGAACTGGAAGAAGGCGTGGCAGGGCGGCAGGGCCATCTGCGGGATGTCCGCGACGTTCCAGGCGGACACGATGTGACGCCGCGAGTCCGGGTTGTTCCTGATCGCCCCGATCACCTGGGCGAGCTGGTCGATCGCGCCGCCGTGCTCCGGGTCGGGCCAGGAGCGCCACTGGTGGCCGTAGATCGGGCCCAGCTCGCCGTCCTCGCCGGCCCATTCGTCCCAGATCGAGATCCGGTTCTCGTGCAGCCACTCGACGTTGGTCGAGCCCTTGATGAACCAGAGCAGCTCGCCGAACACCGAGCGGGTGTGCACCTTCTTGGTGGTGAGCAGCGGGAAGCCGGCGCGCAGGTCGAAGCGCAGCTGGGCGCCGAAGATGCTGATCGTGCCGGTGCCGGTGCGGTCGTCCTTGCGTACACCGGTGTCGAGGATGTGCCGGACCAGGTCCAGGTACTGCTGCATGGGGGGGTCCCTCTCAGTCCGCCGGGGTGACGGGGTGCTCCCGCAGCCCCTTGATGAACGTCGCCATCGCCCGCACCGCGCGACCGCGGTGGCTGATCGCGTCCTTCTCCGCCGGCGACATCTGGGCGGTGGTGCGCGACTCGCCGAGCGGCTGGAAGATCGGGTCGTAGCCGAAGCCGTTGTCGCCCCGCGGGGCCCTGATGATGTGCCCCTCCACCTCGCCGCGCTGCAGGTACTCCTGGCCGGGCGTCCGCCCGGACGGGTCCACAGCCAGGTCGGGCAACACCAGAGCCATCGCGCAGACGAACCGGCCGGTCCGCCGGGCGTCGGGCACGTCGTCGATCTGGTCGAGCACCAGCCGCAGGTTCGCCGCGTCGTCGCAGGCCGGCCCGGCCCAGCGCGAGGAGCGGACGCCGGGCATCCGGTTGAGCACGTCGACCTCGAGGCCGGAGTCGTCGGCCAGCGCCGGCAACCCGGTGTGCACCACGGCGGCGCGGGCCTTGAGCAGGGCGTTGGCGTCGAAGGTCCGCCCGTCCTCGGCCGGCTCCGGGTAGCGCGCGACGTCACCGAGGCCGAGCACGTCGATGTCGAGGCCGCAGTCGGCCAGCACCCGGCGCAGCTCGACGAGCTTCTTGGCGTTGTTGGTCGCCAGCACCACCCGGTCCAGCATCGAGGTCACTTCCCGGCGACCGGCGCGGCCAGGCCGAGCGCGGCCAATTGGAGATCGCGCAACTCGGCGTTCCCCTTTCCGGCGAGGTCGAGCAGCTCGTTCAGCAGGCCCCGGTCGAACGGCTCGCCCTCCGCGGTGCCCTGCACCTCGATGAAGCGCCCGTCGCCCGTCATCACCACGTTCATGTCGGTGTCGGCGGTCGAGTCCTCGTCGTACTTCAGGTCCAGCATCGGTGCCCCGTTGACCACGCCCACCGAGATCGCCGAGACGGTGTCCTTGAGCGGCTCGCCGGCCAGCAGCTTGCGTTCCCGCAGCCACGAGACGGCGTCGTGGAGGGCGACGTACGCACCGGTGATCGAGGCGGTGCGGGTGCCGCCGTCGGCCTGCAGCACGTCGCAGTCGATCATGATCGTGTTCTCCCCGAGGGCCTTGTAGTCGATCACGGCCCGCAGGCTGCGACCGACCAGCCGGGAGATCTCGTGGGTACGCCCGCCGACGCGACCCTTGACCGCCTCGCGCTGGGTGCGCTCGTTGGTGGCGCGCGGCAGCATCGCGTACTCGGCGGTGACCCAGCCCAGCCCCGACCCCCTGCGCCAGCGCGGGACGCCCTCTTCCACGCTCGCCGCCACCAGCACCCGGGTGCGTCCGGCCTCGATCAGCACCGATCCCTCGGCGTGGTCGAGCCAGTTGCGGGTGATCCGGACGTCGCGGAGCTGGTCGAGGGCGCGGCCGTCGGTGCGGGCAGGAGTGGTGGAGGAGGTCATGGCGGTCAGATTACCCGGGACCGCCGACAACGCCCGCGCCGCCGCCGGGACGGGCGACTCAGAACCGGATCACGGCCCCGGGCGTCGCCTGCACCAGCCGGCCGCCGAAGACACGCCCCGCCTCGACCATCCGCTGCTGCGGATCCTCCCAGGCCGGCACGTGGGTGAGGACGAGCGTCGCCACCCCCGCCGCGGCCGCGGCCTCCCCGGCCTGTCGACCGGACAGGTGCAGGTCGGCGGGCAGCTCCGGCCGGTCCGGGAACGATGCCTCGGCCAGCAGCACCTGGGCCCCGCGGGCCAGGTCCTCGAGCGCCGGCGTGGGCCCGGTGTCGCCGGAGTAGACGAACCCGCCGGTGGGCCCGTCCAGGCGCAGGGCGTACGACTCGACCGGGTGGGCGACCCGCGCGACGCTCAGGGTGAAGCAGCCGAGCCGTTCCGTGCGCCCCTCCCGCAGCGACCGGACGTCGAACGACCGCTCCAGGTGGGCCTCGCCGGGGTCGTCGACCTCGGCGGCCCGGGCGATCCGTTCCCGCGCGCCCGCCGGGGCGTACGTCACGACGGGCCGCCACGGGGCGGTCGCGGAGTAGGCGGCGGCGACGTCCCAGGCGGCCAGGTCCAGGCAATGGTCGGCGTGCAGGTGGCTGAGCACGATCGCGTCGACGTCCCGTGGGTCGACGTGGCGCTGCAGCGGGCCGAAGGCGCCCGAGCCGAGGTCCAGCAGCACGGTCGTGGTGACACCGTCGACGGTCTCGCGGACCAGGTAGGCCGATGCCGCGGAGTCCGGCCCGGGACCCGACCCACTGCACCCGACGATCACCAACTCGGCCATGGTCCTCCTCCGACTCCTGCCCGCGGTCCGCCCGTCCCGGCCCGTCCGGTCAGAGGAACTGGCCGACCGACTCGATGAAGCCCCGCCCCATCAGCCGCTCGCCGATGCTGCGGAAGTCTGCCGGTTGACCGGTGGTGAGGAACGTCCGGAACCCGACATCGGGCTGGTCGTTCACCATGTCGCGGTCGGTGAGCTGACGGTACACCGCACGGGCGCACGCGTCGGAGCTGGACACCAGGGTCACGTCGTCGCCCATCACGTACGAGATGACCCCGACCAGAAGCGGGTAGTGGGTGCAGCCGAGGATCAGGGTGTCGATGCCGGCCTCCTGGAGCGGCCGCAGGTAGCTGCGCGCCACCCGCTGGATCTCCGGGCCCGAGGTGATCCCGCGCTCCACATAGTCGACGAACTGTGGGCAGGGCCGGGTGCGCAGCTGGACGTCCGGGACGGCCGCCAGGGCATCGGCGTACGCGCCGGAGCGGGCGGTCGAGGAGGTGCAGATGACGCCCACGTGGCCGCCCCGGGAGACCCGGGCGGCGGTGCTGGCGGCGGGGGTGATCACCTCGACGACCGGGACGTCGTAGCGTTCGCGGGCGTCGTGCAGCACGGCCGAGGAGGCGGTGTTGCAGGCGATGACGAGCATCTTCACGCCGCGTTCGTAGAGGTGGTCGAGGCACTCCAGGGCGAACTCGCGGACCGACGCCAGCGGTTGGGTGCCGTACGGGGCCCGGGCGGTGTCCCCGAGGTAGACGATGTCCTCGTGCGGCAGCTGGTCGACCACCGCCCGCATCACGGTCAGTCCGCCGAAGCCGGAGTCGAAGATCCCGATCGGCGCAGTCCTGTCGCGAGAGGTCACCGGACGACCTTAGCGCGGCCGCCCGTCGAGGCCCGCTGCCCCGGCACGGCTCCCCGGCACCCTTCCCCGACCTCGGCCGGGGCCCGGCTCACAGCGCCCCGAGCAACGTCTCCTGCACGTACGCCAGCCAGTCGTACACCTCAAGCATGAAGTCGTGGGCCTTGGGCAGCGCCGTCTCGGGGTCGCCCTGGGGGTGTTCGTCGCTGATCCCGAGCCGCTCGGCGATCACCAGGCGCAGGGCGGTGAGGGTCCGCAGCCAGGGCTCGACCTGTTCGGCGGTGACCCGGACCGGCCGTTGGCCGCGGTCGCTGTCTTCGAGTGCTGCCAGGACGACCAGGGCGTCCTCGATCTTGCGTTGGCGCTGGTCCAGCTCGGTGTAGCGGCGGAACTCCGCCGACGCCTTGTCGTCGCCCCGGTACGCGTCGGGGAACAGCCGGAGCAGCACCGGGTCGGTGGGCCGCGCGACGTCGGGGCGGTGCGGGTCGAGCTCCTGCTCCCACAGGGCGAACGGGTCGAAGGCCTCCTCGTCCTCCTCCGGGCCCGGGGCACCCTGGTCCGCCCGCCCACCGGCGCCGGGCGCACCGACACCCCCGGGGAAGCCGAGGTCGATCGGATCACCGAAGAGGTCGTCCAGGTCGGTGTCGACGTCCGGCTCGTCGGTCTCCTCGACGTCCCCGCCCGGCTCGGGCCCGGTGGTCTCGGGGCTGAGCAGGTCGATCAGCTGGCCGCACAGCGACGCCACCAGGCCGACCTCGAACTCCTCCATCACTGCCTGGTACGCCCGGCCACGCTTCCGGAACCGCTTCACCCGATCACTCCGCCCGTCCGAGGGTGGCCCACAGACCGAACTGGTGCATGGCGTTCACGTCGCGCTCCATCTCTTCCCGTGTCCCGGTCGCCACGATGGCCTTGCCCTCGTGGTGGACCTGCAGCATCAGCCGCTCCGCCTTGTCCCGGGAGTAGTGGAAGTAGGTGACGAAGACGTGCGTCACGTACGACATCAGGTTCACCGGGTCGTCCCAGACCACGGTGGTCCAGGGCTCCTCGATCACCGCTTCCTCGGCGGGACGCTCGATGACCGCTGTCCCGCCGGCGGGAGACGTCGGGTCCTCAGCAGCAGTCATACCGGACAGTGTCTCACCCGTACGGAGCCACGACACCATCCACCGTCCCGGGTCCCGACAGGGAGGCGACGCAACAGACGCCAGGATCAGCTGCCCCTCCGGTCGCCGGCCGTGTTGCCCACGCCCGACGCAGCTCCGACGGCGTCCGGCACTAGGCTTCCGCTGTGACCAGTTCCGCGCTGTACACCGACCACTACGAGCTGACCATGGTCGAGGCCGCCATGCAGTCGGGCACCGCGTTCCGGCGCAGCCTGTTCGAACTTTTCCCCCGCAGGCTGCCGACCGGGCGCCGCTACGGCGTGGTGGCCGGGGTCGGACGGGCGATGCAGGTGATCCGGGACTTCCGGTTCGGCGAGGCCGAGCTCGAGTTCCTCCGGGACAAGGAGGTCGTCTCGGCGCCGGTGCTGGACTGGCTGGCCGACTACCGGTTCACCGGCGACGTGTGGGGCTACGCGGAGGGCGAGGTCTACTTCCCCGGCTCGCCGCTGCTCACCGTGGAGGGCAGCTTCGCCGAGACGTGCATCCTCGAGACGGCGCTGCTGTCGGTCTACAACTACGACTCGGCCGTGGCGTCGGCCGCCTCCCGGATGACGCTGATGGCCGGCGACCGGCCCTGTATCGAGATGGGTGCCCGCCGCGCGAACGAGGAGGCGGCCGTCGCCGCGGCCCGGGCGGCGTACATCGTCGGCTTCGCCTCGACCTCCAACCTGGAGGCGGGGCGTCGGTTCGGCATCCCCACCGCGGGTACCGCGGCGCACTCCTTCACGATGCTGCACGACACGGAGCGGGAAGCCTTCGAGGCCCAGCTCACCGTCCAGGGCAAAGGCACCACGCTGCTGCTCGACACCTACTCGATCAGCGACGCCGTCCGGACAGCGGTCGAACTTGCCGGCCCGGAGCTCGGCGCGGTCCGGATCGACTCCGGTGACCTCGCCATCACCGCCCGCGAGGTCCGCGACCAGCTCGACGCCCTCGGTGCCACGAAGACCCGGATCATCGTCACCTCCGACCTGGACGAGTGGCAGATCGGCGCGCTCGCCGCGGCACCGGTCGACGGGTACGGGGTCGGCACCAACCTGGTGATCGGCTCCGGTCACCCCACCTGCGGCTTCGTGTACAAGCTCGTCGCCCGGGCGACGGGCAGCGAGCCCGACGCGCCGCTGCTGCCGGTGGAGAAGAAAGCCGCGAACAAGGGCACCGTCGGCGGCCGCAAGTACGCCCTGCGCCGCCTCAACGACGACGGCATCGCCGAGGCCGAGGTGATCGGGGTCGGGATCAAACCGCACTCCGACCGCAACGACCGGCCGCTGCTGCGCCAGCTGGTCAGGGCCGGCGAGATCATCTGGGACGACGACCTGCTGGCCGCCCGGGACCGGCACCGCGCCAGCCTCGCCGAGCTACCCCGCGCCGCCCGGAAGATGTCCCAGGGCGACGCGGTGATCCCGACCCTGTACGAGTCCGACTACGCCTGAGTCGGACCACGGCTGACGGGTCCGGCTCACTCGCCGCGGAGCACCGCCGCCAGCGCCTCGGCGCGCGGGGTCGACAGGGCGTCGTCCAGCAGCACCGGCTCACCGTCCGGGCCCGACAGCGGGATCCGCCAGTTCGGGTACTCCCAGGCGGTGCCCGGCTGGTTCTGGATCCGGGTGTCACCGATCAGGTCGGTCAGCGCGACGTTCAGCAGCCGCGCCCGGCTCAGCACCAGGTAGCGGTAGAACGCCTCGACGGCTGTCTGCAGCGCCCCCTGGTCGACCGGCTCGGCAGCCGGCTCCTCGACAGGTGCCGCGGGCGCCGGGGTGGCGGGCGGATCGCCCGCTGTCGCGTCCTGTCCGTCGGCGGTCCGCGCGAGCTCGGCGGCGAGCCGGACGGCCTGCAGGCGCCGGGTCTCCAGCTGGCCGGGGGTGAAGAGTCGGAAGTCGCCGGGCAGCAGCCCGCGGTCGCGGCAGGCGTCGAGGAAGAGCTTCTGCTCGTTCTCCTCGGTCGCCAGCACCTGCTCCACCGGCTGAGTCAGCACGCCGAGCTCCTGGCGCAGCCTCACGTGGGCCATCTGCAGGTAGCCGGAGGTCGGCGGCAGGTCATGGGTGGTCACCGACGCCAGGCAGGCCTCGCGGTACCACTCCGGTTCCAGCGGCCGGCCCTCGTGGTTCTTCTCCCACCACAGGATCGAGGTGCCGAGCACGCCACGGTCCCGCAGGTAGTCACGGACGTACGGCTCGACCGTGCCGAGGTCCTCCCCGACGATCACCGCTCCGGCCAGGTGCGCCTCGAGGGTCAGCACACCGACCATCGCCTCGTGGTCGTAGTAGACGTACGTCCCCTCGGTGGCGGCTCGGCCCTCCGGGATCCACCACAGCCGGAACAGGCCGATGATGTGATCGACCCGCAGGCCGCCGGTGTGCCGCAGCAGCGTGCCGACCAGGGCCCGGAACGGTGCGTAGCCCTGCCGGGCGAGCTGGTCGGGCCGCATCGGCGGCTGGCTCCAGTTCTGGCCGTTCATGTTGTACGGGTCGGGCGGGGCGCCGACGGTCACGCCGCGGGCATAGAGCTCGGGGTTGGCCCAGGTCTCAGCACCGTACTCGTTCACACCGACGGCGAGGTCGCCCATCACGCCGATCGGCATGCCCGCGTCGGTCGCCGCGGTCTGCACGTCGCCCATCTGCTCGTCCAGCAGCCACTGCAGCCACATCTGGAACTCGACCTCGTCGGCGTGCTCCACCGACCACACGTCAAGCTCGGCGGAGTGCACGTCGCGCAGCGGCGCGTCCCACAGCCGCCAGTCGGCGCCGTACGTCGAGGCGAGGGCCATCCACCGGGCGAAGTGGACCAGACCCTCCTCCTGCTCGAAGCGGAAGCGCCGGTAGGCGTCCTCGCGCTCCGGCGTGCGTTCGGCTTCGTGCACGACCCGCAAGGCCTTCATCTTGGCCGGCCAGACCAGGTTGCGGTCGATCCGCTCCCAGGTGCGCCTGTCGTTCTTCACCTGGCGGCGGCGCTTGGAGATCCGCGAGCGCTGCGCGCCGGTGAGCGTGGCGTACTCGGGGATGTCCTCGATCCGAATGTAGATCGGGTTGCCGAACCGGCGGCTGGTCGGCAGGTACGGCGAGGCCTCCTGCGGCACGGTGGGTTCGGCGGCGTGCATCGGGTTGGTGAGTACGTACCCGGCGCCGCGGTCGGCGCTCCAGTCGACCAACGTCCGTAGGTCGCCGAGGTCGCCGATGCCCCAGGACGCCGCGGAACGGGCGGAGTACAGCTGGACCATCGGGCCCCAGGTGCGGGCCGGCAGCTCCAGGCGGTCCGGTGCGACGATCATCGGGGCCCAGACCGAGCGGCCGTCCCACTCGGCCCGGACCCGGTGGTAGCCGAGCGGCAGGCCGACCGGCATCCGGAACGACGCCTCGCCGACGGCGACCCCGTCGATGACGCGCGGCTGCTCCCAGTTGTCGACCTGGTCGGTGGTGCGCACCTGCCCGCCCTCGAGGACGACGGTGACGGTGATCGGGTGGCCGTCGGGGACGTGCACGTCGACGACCCGGTCCTGCGACTGGCGCATCACCACCACATACGGCAGCACCCGCAGCCAGGCGTCGTCCTTGCGCTTCACGATCGCCGCCTCGGCCGCCTCGGGGCTGCTGCCGTCGATCCCCATGGCTCCGAGCACCGACACGAGCGTTTCGGCCGACACCTCGAGGTGGCGGCCCAGCGTGTCGTAGTAGCTCGTCGCGATCCCGAGATCGCCGGCCAGTCGATGGAGTTGGGGGCTCGGTGCAACCACAGTGTTTCCTTGCCGGGACGAGGATCGGGGGGCGTGAGAGCCGCCGAAAGCCCCCACCCCCTCACTCTATCCCGAGTCCCGTCCTCCGCCGTCGTCGCCCCACGGCGCGGACCCGGTCAGCGGACCAGGACGATCAGCGGGTACGGATGACCTGGGTCCTGGCCGCCTTGTCGTGCAGCGCCTGGCGCCTGCGGTCCCAGACGGGCCACAGACCGTCGATGTAGCGGAAGAACACCAGCCAGCTGACGGCCAGCGTGAGGCTGGAGATCTGCGGGAGCACCCAGATCAGGGCCCGGACCGCACACGCGCCCCAGCCGACCGGCTCGGTGGCCCGCCCCCGGTCCACCGGCACGACCTTCAGGCCGAGCATCATCTTGCCGACGGTCGCGCCACGCACGCGGGTCAGCAGCAGGAAGTAGACGAACCAGATGCCCATCGGGGCGAGCGTCGCCCCCAGCGCCGGCCAGAACCCCATCACGCTCAACGGCGTCGGGTACGTCGCGAGCAGCGTGGCCGGGTCGACGTCCGACCCGGACAGGATGTTGTCGAGCCACTGGGTGACCGCATCGCTGTAGGGGGCCAGCAGCGGGGCCGTGACGAGGCTGGTGATGATGCCGAGCAGGATCGAGTCGACGATGAACGCGGCCAGTCGTGCCCACCATCCCGCCAGCTGCACGCCGTCAGCGGTCGTCGGGCCGGTCCGGTAGTCGTAGCCATAGCCGTAGGCCGGCTGCCCGTACGGCTGCTGCTGGCCGTACGGGTACCCGCCGGGCTGCTGGCCGTAGGGCTGCTGCTGGCCGTAGGGGTACCCACCGGGCTGCTGGCCGTAGGGCGACTGCCCCTCCGTGGGGGCGCCGGACTGCTGCCCGTAACCGGCCGGGCCCTGGGGGTACTGGCCGTAGCCCGGCTGTCCGTAACCCGGCTGTCCGTACCCGGACTGCCCGTACCCGGACTGCCCGTACCCGGACTGCCCGTACCCGGACTGCCCGTAGCCCTGCTGGCCGTACGTCGTGGTTCCCGTGACGCGGGTCTGCTCGGTCCACCGGGCGCCGTCCCAGTACCGCTCCTGGGCGGTCGGAGCAGCCGGATCCGGGTACCAACCGGCCGGTACGGAGGGCGGGGTCGAGGGCGTTCCGGGCGAGTTGTCAGTCACGCCGCCCAGCCTACGTGGCGCCGGGCCGTCCACCGGCCCGCGCGACCGGCGGCGGGACCCGGGGATTCCCCTGAGGCCGACCGTCCCGACCCTCCGCGGGAGACGCGAGCGCGCGTCAGCGCGGCCCGCTGCCGGTGATCGCCCACTGGCGGATCAGGTCGATGCGGGTCTCGAGGGTCTCCTCGTCGGCGGCGGCCGAGGGCGGCCCGCCGGTCGCCTCGACCAGCTTGTTGTGGATGATCCCGTGCGGCAGGTCGGTGCGGTGGTTCCACGCCGAGACGAGCGAGTTGAGCTCCTTGCGCAGCGCCCGCAACCGCTGGTGGGTGGCCTGCTGGCGGGCCCGGCCGGCAGGGTCCTCCTGGCCGCGGGCCGGGTGCGCCTCGGTGCGGGCGAGCTGGTCGGCCTGCCGTCGCTGCAGCAGGTCCTTCACCTGGGTCGGGTCGAGCAGGCCGGGCAGGCCGAGGTACTCCTGCTCCTCCGCCGACCCCGCCATCGTGGTCAGGCCGAACTCGCCGCCGTCGAACAGCACCTTCTCGAAGTCCGCCTCCGAGGCCAGCGCCTGGAACTGGTGCTTCTCCCCGTCGATGTCGGCGTCGGCGGTGTTCTGCTCGCGCTGGGCCTCGGCGAGCAGGTCGGTTTCGTCCTCGGTGCGCCGCTTCAGCGCGTGGTCGCGCTGGACCTCCATCTCCGAGGCGTACGTCAGCAGGCGCGGGACCGTCGGTACGAACACCGTCGCCGTCTCGCCCTTCGTCCGGGCCCGGACGAAGCGCCCGACGGCCTGGGCGAAGAACAGCGGTGTGGCGGTCATCGTGGCGTACACCCCCACCGACAGCCGCGGCACGTCGACCCCCTCGGACACCATCCGGACCGCGACCATCCACCGGTCCCGCGAGGCGGCGAACGCACTGATCCGGTCCCCCGACTTCGGCTCGTCGGAGAGCACCACGGTCGGCTTCTCGCCGGTGATGTGGTGCAGCATCCGGGCGTACGCGCGGGCGGTGGTCTGGTCGTTGGCGATCACCAGGCCGCCGGCGTCCGGCACCGACTGGCGCACCTCGGTCAGCCGGGTGTCGGCGGCGCGCAGCACCGCCGGGATCCAGGCGCCGTGCGGATCGAGGGCGGTCCGCAGCGCCTGGGAGATCATGTCCTTGGTCATCGGCTCCCCCAGCCGGGCGCTCACCTCGTCACCGGCATTGGTCCGCCAGTGCATCTCGCCGGAGTAGGCCATGAACAGGACCGGACGGACGATGCCGTCGGCCAGCGCCTCGGCGTAGCCGTAGTTGTAGTCCGGCCGCGAGCGCATGGTGCCCTCGCCGTCGGGTTCGTACGAGACGAACGGGATCGGGTTCGTGTCCGAACGGAACGGGGTGCCGGTCAGCGACAGCCGCCGCTTCGCCGGTTCACAGGCCTCGCGGACCGCCTCGCCCCAGCTCAGCGCGTCGCCGGCGTGGTGGATCTCGTCGAAGATCACCAACGTGTTGTGGTGCTCGATCCGGATCCGCAAGGCGTTCGGGTTCACCGCCGCCCCGGCGTACGTGAGGGCGGTGCCGACGAAGTGCCTGCCGGCGGCGCCGCCCTTGGCGCTGCCGTCGGGGTCGATCAGCAGGCCGACCCGGTCGGCGGCCGATGCCCACTGGGTCTTGAGGTGCTCGGTCGGGGTGATGATCAGGATGCGGTCGACGACCCGGCGGTTGAGCAGGTCGGTCGCGACGGTCAGGGCGAAGGAGGTCTTGCCGGCACCGGGGGTGGCGACGGTGAGGAAGTCCCGGGGCTCCTCCGCGCGGTACTGCTGCAGCGCCGCCGCCTGCCATGCGCGCAGGTTCTTGACGGTCCCCCAGGCGGCCCGGTCCGGGTAGGCGGGCGACAGGCCACGCGACCGGAGATCAGGGGCTTCGGGGAACTGGGCACTCACTGACCCCATGGTAGGCGGCCGCACAGCCGGTGGACACCACCGACGCGAAGGGCGAGCCATCGTGCCAGAAATAAACTTGAATTAATCTGACCACAACTTGTGCTTATACTCTACGTCACCGGTAGAGATTGCTGCCGGTCCCAGTCCCCACCGGTACGGGACACCGTCCGCGGCACCGCCCGACCCGAGGGGCACCGTCGTGGCCGCATCCGTTCCACCCGAACACCCGATCCCAGGAGTCCTCCGCATGACCGCACCAGCTCTCGGATTCTTCACCCGCCTCCTCGAGGACGCCCCGGCGACCGACCGATACCGCTACGCCCTCGCCCAGATCGAGCAGGCGGAGCGCCACGGCTTCCGCTCCGCCTGGGTCGCCCAGCACCACTTCCACGAGCACGAGGGAGGCCTGCCCTCCCCGTCGGTCTTCCTGGCGTACGCGGCCGCCCGGACCAGCCGGATCCGGCTGGGCACCGGCGTGATCACCCTGCCGATGGAGGAGCCCGTCCGGGTCGCGGAGGACCTCGCCGTGCTCGACCGGCTGGCCGACGGCCGCCTCGAGGTGGGGCTGGCCTCCGGCGGTACGCCCGGGTCGTTCCCGGCCTTCGGCCGCCGGTTCGAGCAACGCCACGGCACCTACTTCCGCCACCTGCGGATCCTGGTCGACGCCTGGGAGGGGCGCGGCGTCGCCGGCACCGAGAACCGTCTCTACCCGTCCGGGGGCACACTGTCGCACCGGGTGTGGCACGCCACCTTCTCCGCCGACGGCGGCCGCCAGGCCGGTCGTCGCGGGCTGGGGCTGATGCTGTCACGGACCCAGCCGCGCCCCGACGACGACCCCGAGGCGCCGCTCTGGGCGCTCCAGCAGCCGATCATCGACGCCTACCTGGAAGCCCTGCCGCCCACCGTCACGCCGCGGATCATGGCCTCCCGGACACTGTTCGTCAGCGAGGACCGTGCCGAGGCCCAGACCTACGCCGAGCACGGCCTGCGCCGGGGAGTGGGTCGGCTGCGCCACCTCGACCCGCGGTTCACCTCCGCACCACTGGAGGATCTCGCCGCCGCCACCGACACCCACGCCGGCACCCCCGCGGACGTGATCTCCTCCCTGACGCCCGACGCCATCCTGCCGCAGGCCACCGACGTGGTCTTCCAGGTGCACTCGGTCGACCCGCCGCACGAGGCGACCCTCCGCTCGATCGCGCTGATCGCCGAGCGGGTGGCCCCGCACTTCGGCTGGTCGGTGGACCGGGTCGGCCACCACGAGGACGGACGGGCCGCGGCATGACCAGCACGCAGACCGGTCCCGCGGACCTCGCCGGGACCGACGGTGTCGCCGACGAGCCGGTGCGCGACGTCGTCGACGACCTGGCCGGCATCCGCCCCGGAAGCCACCTCGACACCTTGCGCCGCCACCGCGCCGTCGCCCGGGACCAGACCCAGCGCGCCCATGACCTGCTCTTCGGGCCCGCCGCGGGCGGGCGGATCAGCCGAGCGGACCGGCTGTCGGTCGCCGTCTTCGTCGCGGCCCTGCACGGTGCGGACACCGTCACCCTGCACTACGCCCGGCTCCTGGACCACGTGGCGCCGGACCGGATCGAGCCGCTGCTCGCCGAGGCGCGCCGGGCGGCCGGCCGCGGGCCCTGGGGCCACTACCGCGAGCCCGACCTCGCCGGCGAGAGCACCGGCGGCACGTCGTACCGCCCCGGCCCGGTCGCGCGCGAGCGGCTCGGCGACCGGCTCGCCGCCGCCCTGGCCCACGCCCACCTGCTGGTGCTGCATCCTCGCGACGCCCGACCCGGGGCGCTGGCGGCCCTGGTCGAGGCGGGCTGGTCGCGCGCCGGGATCGTCACACTCTCCCAGGCGGTCGGCTTCCTCTGCTACCAGATCCGCCTCGTCCACGGCCTGCAGCGACTGGCCGCCGAAGGAGCAGCATGACCATGATCGTCCGTCCCGACCTCGACCGGCCGGCGTCGTTCACCCAGCAGCCGCTGGGCTGGGTGGCCTGGCTCGACCCCCGCCCGGAGGCCGAGTTGTCCGAGGCCCAGCGGGCAGGCCTGCTGCAACCCTCCCGGGCGGCCAGCCCGTACTTCCGGCTACTGGCCGAGGACCCCGAGGTGCTGGAGGCCCGGACCCGTACGGACCTCGACATCTTCCACAGCACCCGTGACGGACTGGCCCGCGGCGAACGGGAGCTGGCCGCGGCGGTGACCTCCAGGGTCAACGGTTGTGTGTTCTGTGCCTCGGTGCACGCCCGGTTCGCGACCCACCACTCGCGGCGCGGGGACGAGGTGCAGCGGCTCCTCGACGACGGGCCCGACGCCCTCACCGACGACGGCGCCGACCCCACCTGGGCGGCGATCACCGCGGCGGTGGCGGGCTTGGCGGCGACCCCGGCCGACGTGGGCGCCGACGCGCTGGCGGCGCTGCGACGGGCCGGACTGGACGACCTCGCGATCCTCGACCTGATCGGGTCTGCGGCGTTCTTCGCCTGGGCCAACCGCCTGATGCTCTCCCTGGGTGAGCCCGAGGTGACCCGCAGCACGTAGACTCGTCCCATGAGCCAGAAGCTGTCCCCCGGCGCCGAGACCCTCGTCGACGAGCGCGTGGAGCAGGAGGAAGACCTCCGCTACGAGGAGGGCGACCACGAGCGCTTCTCGCACTACGTCCCCAAGGAGCGGCTGACCGAGGCGATGGTGATGGGCACCCCGGTGATCGCCCTGTGCGGCAAGGTCTGGGTGCCGTCGCGCAACCCCGACCGCTTCCCGGTCTGCCCCGAGTGCAAGGAGATCTGGGAGACCCTGCAGGACGGCCGGTGACGGCCGGCCCGCACGGCACGAACACCCCGGACCGGGCGGTCGCCCGGCGCGTCGCGACGATCACCCTGGCGCTCCTCGGCGTCGCGGTGATCGTCGGCCTCGGCCTGACCCTGCTGCTGCGGCCCTCCACCCCCCGCTCGGCGGCGCACACCCCCTCGGACGGCACCTCCGCGCCGACGACGGGGCCCACGCCGACCCCGTCCGGCACGCCGACACGCATCCCCGCCCCGACGAGTTCCGCGGTCCTTGACCTGTCGGACCGCTCGGCGTACCGGTTCGCCTCCCCCACTGGCAACATCATCTGCCTGATGGGGCCCTCGACGGTCCGCTGCAACGCGCAGAACAGGTCCTGGACCCCGCCCGCGCCGGCCGGGTGCCAGCAGGCCCACGACGACCTGGCGATCGACGCCGGTGGCAGGGCCACGGTGGCCTGTCACACCGACTCGATCCGCCAAGCGCCGGACGGTGGCGCGATCC
The DNA here is from genome assembly GCA_964402325.1 of uncultured Propionibacteriaceae bacterium. Taxonomy (GTDB): domain Bacteria; phylum Actinomycetota; class Actinomycetes; order Propionibacteriales; family Propionibacteriaceae; genus Raineyella. The sequence goes on from CAYOBI010000022.1 coordinate 20,335, forward strand.
CGACCCTGGCGTACGGCACCGCGGTGAAGATGGGCGCCGTGCTCTGCATCAGCCAGTCCAACGGCATCAGCTGTGCCCAGTCGATGACCGGCGACAGCATCTTCCTGGCCCGCGAGCGCTACGAGGTCAACATCCACTGACCCGGGCCCACGCCCGTCGGTCGACCACCCATCGGTCCGGCACCTGCCACGACGCCCACGCCACGCCACGCCACGCCACGCCAGGAGACAGCATCACGACCCCGAACATCCGTCCAGGAGCCCCGGCCCTGCTGGCCTGCGGCGTCGCCGTCCTCGCGCTGGCCGGTTGCGGACCGGCCACCGGGGCCGGTGATCCGCCCACACCTGTCCCCCCGGCCCCGACGACGTCCTCGTCCCCGAGCCCTGTCGCGAGCGCCTCCACCGCTCCGATCGCCCGCCGGGCCGGCGCCGTCCTGGACGTGAGTGACACAGGTCGCTATGCCTTCTCCACCCCCTCCGGTGCGATCGTCTGCCGGGGTGACAAGGATGCCCTGCGGTGCGGCGCAACCGATCGACAGTGGGAACCGCCGGGCCAGAAGGGCTGCCAGGACCCCAACGGCGACCTGACCCTGGACGCGCGCGGCCGTGCGGCCGTCGTCTGCCACGGCGACCCCGTCACCCAGCGGGCCGACAAGGATGTCCCCAGCATGGTCCTGGGCTACGGCCAGGCCCTGCGGGCCGGTGACATCCTCTGCCTGAGCCAGTCGAACGGCCTCAGCTGCTCCTCCGGGACGACCGGGTCGAGCATCTTCCTGTCGACCGACCGCTACGAGGTCAACGACCGCTGAGGCCGCGCGTCGACGCCCGGGGTCCGCGCCTGCCGTACGTCACGTCCCGGCTACCTCCGCGCCGGCCCGGACGTACGCCACCACCATCGGCACCGCCCGGTCGACCGGCAGACCGTGCTCGATCAGCGGGACCACGCCGTTGATCGCCCCCCAGGAGATGGCCGTCAGCACCGGCACATCGGCGCCGCCGCCACCGCCGATGCCGGCGACGCCGGCGATCGCCGCCGAGAGCGGGGCGACCAGGTCCTGGTGCAGCTGCCGGAGCCGCTCCTGCTGGTCGGTCCCGAGTGCGGCGACGTCGACCGCCTGGTCGGGCGCATGGCCGTCGGCGGCCCCCTGCAGGACGGTACGGATGATGGCCTCCAGCCTGGCTGCCGGCTCGGGCCCGGCCGCCTCGAGCGCGGCCGCCAGGGCGGCGTTGACCCGGACGAAGATCTCCTCCACGGCCAGGGCCACCAGGTCGTTGCCCGAGCGCGCGTACTGGTAGACACTGGTCCGGGCCAGCCCCGCCCGCTCGGCCACCGCGGCCGGCGTGACGGCGGAGGCCCCCTCGGTGGTGAGCAACTCGACGGCCGCCGCGACCACCTGACGCTCCTTCATCGCGCGATGTTCCGCGACGGTGGCGGCGGAGATCTTCGGCACCGGTTCATCCTCCCACGACAGGGCGCCGGCGGTGACGGACCCCACACGACGCACAACTTTGCCGACATAACGTCAGCATGTTAGCGTCGGTGCGTCAGCAAGATCAGCTTGCCACCTCGTGGCAGCACCGTCAGGGAGCCTCCATGTCCGATCCCGCCGCCCCCATCCCGGGCAGCACCCCCGCGGATCCGTCCGGACCCGCCGTCGCACCGCCTGCCAGGGACTTCACCGAAGCCCCGCGTCGCTGGTGGGGCATGGCTGCCATCGCGCTCGGCACCTCGCTGGTGATCATGGACGCCACGATCGCGAACGTGGCCCTGCCCGTGGTGATCGACGACCTGCACATGACCGCCACCCAGGCCCAGTGGGTCAGCGCCGTCTACTCGCTCGTCTTCGCCTCGCTGATGCTCACCTCGGGCCGGTTCGGCGACCTCTTCGGGCGTCGGATGATGTTCATCGCCGGCCTCGTCGTCTTCATGGCCTCCTCGCTGGCCGCCGGCTCGGCGAGCGGCCCGGAGATGCTGCTGGTCGCCCGCCTGGTGCAAGGCATCGGCGCGGCCATGGTGCTGCCCGCCACGACGTCGACCATCAACGCGATGTTCACCGGCAAGGACCGCAGCATCGCCTTCGCCGTCTACGGTTCGGCGATCGGCGGGATGGCGGCCGTCGGCCCGCTCGTCGGCGGCTGGCTCGCCACCGACGCCAGCTGGCGCTGGGCGTTCTGGCTCAACATCCCGTTCGGCATCGTCGCCGTCGTCCTCGCCTCGCTCTACCTGGTCGAGACCCGGGACCGGACGCTGCGCCGCGGCATCGACTGGTCCGGCACCGTGCTGGCCACGATCGGCCTGGGCGGGATCGTCTTCGCCCTGGTCGAGTCCTCCTCGTACGGGTGGCTGCACCAGTCGGACGGCAGCCTCTCCCCCGTACCGTTCGCCCTGGTGGCCGGTCTCGCCCTGCTCGGCCTGTGGGTGTGGGCCGAGCACGTCCGGCACCGCCGCGGCGCCATCGTCCAGGCCCACCTCGGCCTGTGGCGGATCGGGAACTTCCGGCAGGGCGCCATCGCCTCGATGGTCATCGCGCTCGGCGAGTTCGGCATGCTCTTCACCCTGCCCCTGGTCCTCCAGGGCGCTCTCGGCTACGACGCGTTGGGCACCGGCTGGTTGATGATGGTGCTCGCCATCGGCACGTTCCTGATGTCCGGCGGGGTCCCCCAGCTCACCCGCCGGATCGGCGCCCGCCGCGTCGTCCAGCTCGGCGTCCTCGTGGAGGCCGTCGCGGTGATCGGCCTGGCCCTGGCACTGCCGGGGAACGCCTGGACGGTCGGCATCTGCCTGTTCGGGTACGGGCTCGGGGTCGGGATGGCCACCGCGCAGGTGACCAGCGTGTCCCTGGCCGAGGTGCCGGTCGGGCTGTCCGGCGAGGCCTCCGGCCTGCTGACCACCGTCCGCCAGATCGGATCCGCCCTCGGCGTGGCGGTGCTCGGTGGGCTGCTGATCAGCCTGCTGACCCACGGCACCCAGTCCCGGCTCGAGTCCACCCAGCTACCCGAGGCCGCGCAGGACACCGTCGTCACCATCGTGCACGACTCGATCGGTGCGGCGATCCCCCAGCTGCGGGCCGACCCGCGCACCTCCTCGGTGGCCCAGCTCGCCGCCGACGCTCTGGTCGACGCGGCGAGGATCTCCACCGGCGTGGCGGGCGGCATTCTGCTGCTCGGGTTCGTCGCCACACTGGCCCTCACCGACGTCTCACCCGAGGAGATGGCGCGCCGACGGGCCGTCGCGGAGAGCACCGTCGAGGCCTGATCCCACCCGGGACCGGCCTCAGGGCGCCGGGAAGGTGGACACCTCGAGGGGGGCCATGTCGACGCTGACCTTCATCGACGACCGGCCGGACTCGCCGTAGATCACGCCGCGGACCGGGGCGACGTCGGAGTAGTCCCGGCCCCAGGCCACGGTGGCATGGGACTCGTCGACCGGCCGGTCGTTGGTCGGGTCGAGGTCGTACCAGTCGGCGCCCGGCAGCCAGACCCCGGCCCAGGCGTGGGTGGCGTCGGCGCCGATGTTGCGGGGCCTGCCCGGCGCCGGGACGGTGGCCAGGTAGCCGGAGACGTACCGGCCGGCGAGCCCGACCGACCGCAGGCAGGACACCATCAGCTGGGCGAAGTCCTGGCACACCCCTGCCCGGATCGCCAGCACCTCGTCGACCCTCGTGGTCACCGTGGTCGCCTTCGGGTCGTACGTGAAGTCGGCGTGGATCCGGTGGTTGAGGTCCTCCACCGCCTCCCCCACCGGCCGGCCCGGCCGGAACGACACGGCGGCGTACGCCGTCACCTCGGGCAGCACGTCCACCCGTGGCGAGGGCAGGGTCAGGTCGACGGCGCGCCACCAGTCGCTGACGTCGCGACGCCGGTCGGGACGGCACCGTTCCCAGGGCACCTCGAGCGCCGCCGGCTTGACGGTCTGGGCGCCGACGGTGAGGTCGGTGGTGCCGACGATCACCAGGTCGGTGTGCGGCTCGGTCACGTGATACCAGGTGCGGGAGTTGCCGTACACGTCGACGTACGTGGCCCGGTCCGACGGCACCGGTGTGACGTCGATCCGGTGGCCGAGCACGTGCTGGCGGCTGTCCTCGCGCGGGACCAGGTGGTGGACGCCGTAGCTGGAGGTGATCCGGCCCTCGTAGTGGTAGGCCGTCTCGTGCCGGATCCGGTAGGTCCTCACATGCCACCCCCACCCGGACCGGCCGGGCGCTCGGCGGCGACCCACAGCGGGCGGGGCTGCGGGCCACGACGCAGGTAGGCGTCCGCGATCGCCTCGGAGACCCGGAACAGCCGGAGGCGCAGGTCCACCAGGTAGTCGTCGACGCACTGCACCGGGTCGGGCCCGGGCACCGGGGCCGCGGACAGATCGGGGACTTCCGGGACGCCGGCGGGCGGCGGGACCAGCGGCGACTCGCCGCGGCAGACCCGCCGGACCGCGGCCTCGGTGGTCAACTCGGCGAGATCGGTGAGCAGCCGCTGCGGGCGGCCGTTGGCCGAGGCGTGCGGCAGTCGCCCCAGCGCCCGCTGGAGCCGCTGCACCTGGAAGGCGACCGAGCGCGGGTTGCTCGGGTCGGCGACCAGCAGGCCGAGCACGGCGGCGACCTCGGGGCGGCCACCGTGACGGCGCCGGTAGGTGACGACGCTCTCGGCGGCGGACATCGCCGCGGTGAGCACCATCTGCTGGGGCGGGGTGGACCAGCGCCCGGTCGCGTCCGCGGTGACACCGGCTCGCAGCGCCGGGGCGGAGAAGCAGGAGCGCAGCAGGCCGACCACCATGACGGCTCGTTCCAGCGCCCGGCCGGAGTCGAGGAGCTGCCAGGCGGCGTCGTGCACCATGTTCTCCGCGGTGATGCCGTTGAGCGCCAGCAGGGCGACCAGGCTGCGTTCGGCCGCGTCCCCCAGCGAGCTGGAGTCGTGCGGCTCGGACCGGCGCAACTCGTCGAGGGCCCGCTCCGCACCGGCCAGCACCACCCAGACGTCGGAGGACAGCTGGTCGCGGACACCGTCGGCGGCATGACTGAGCCGGGCCAGGGAACGGGCCACGGTGCCGCGCCGGGACCGGTTGATCAGCTGGCTGCGCAGCTGGCGCAGGGCGCTGCTGCCGTCCACGGGCCGCGGGGTGGCGGTCTGCTCGTACAGTGCGTCGAGGAGCAGGTCGACGGCCGAGCCGGGCGGGCAGAGCATGTTCATCTCGACCAGTTCGTGGTAGGTGGCGCTGACCAGCCGGACCACGTCCTCGGCCCGCTCGGCGTAGCGCCCCATCCAGAACATGTCGTCGAGCACGCGCGGGACCATCGCACCGTTGCCGGCCATCAGGTCGGCCGCCACGTCACCGTCGGCATCGGCGGCCACCGGCAGGTCGCTGCCGACGATCCACAGGTCCTTGGTCGGCCGGCCGGACAGGGCGGCCGGGCCGGGCATCGTCGGGACCGGCTCGTCGACCACCTCGCCGAGGCCGCCGGGCAGCGCCGCGTACGAGGTGCCGTGCCGGATCAGGTAGCTGGTCAGCTGGAACGGCGCCGGCTGGATCCGCCCGTCGCGCAGCGAGGGGCTGGTGGACAGCGGCAGGATCTGCTGGCCCACGTAGAGGTGCGGTTCCGCCTCGACCTGGCGGCGCAGGCTGTCGCGCTCCTCGGCGCTGAGCAGCGGGCCGTCCCAGGTCCGGCCGGACCCGATGTGTACCAGCCGCAGCTCGGCCAGGTGCGTACGGACGTGGCTGCGGGCCGTCTCCTCCCCGCACCACCAGCTCGGCAGCGAGGGCATCCGGAGCCGTTCGTCGAGCAGGACGTGGCAGATCACCTCGTCGAAGGCCATCAGCCCCGGGTTCTCCAGCACGCCGGTGCCGAGGGAGTTGACCACCGAGACCGCGCCGCGGCGGACGACCTCGGTCAGGCCGGCCACCCCGAGCCGTGAGCCGGCCTGCAGTTCGAGCGGGTCGGTGGCGCGGGCCGGCACGTGCCGGAAGATCACGTCGACCGGCTCGAGGCGGCCGAGCGAGCGCAGCCAGACCCGCCCGTCGCGGACCACGAGGTCGTTGCCCTCGACCAGCGGGAAGCCGAGCCGACTGGCCAGGAACGCCTGGTCGAACGCGGCGGCGGCATGGGTGCCGGGGGTGAGCACCACGACGTGCGGGTCCTCGACCTCGCTGGGGCCGGACTCGACCAGCGCGGCACGCATCGACTGGTAGAAGGGGGTGAGCCGGATCAGGTCGGCCTCGCGGTACAGCTCGGCGTGCACCCGCGACAGCACCCGGCGGTTCTCCATCGCGTAGCCGGCGCCGATCGGAGACTGGGTCTCCTGGGCCCGCAGCCGCCAGCCGCCGTCGGTGTCGCGGCCGATCGTGGCCCCGACCATGAACAGGCCGCCCGGCAGCCGGGCGCCGACCAGTGGACGCAGGTAGCCGGGGTGGGCCATCACCACCTCGGGCGGCAGCACCCCGTCGGCCAGCAGCCGACGTTCCCCGTACAGGTCCGCGAAGACCGCCGACAGCAGCTCGGCGCGCTGCACCAGACCGGTCTCCAGCTCGCGCCACTCCCGGGAGTGCAGCACCAACGGCACCGGGTCGAGCCGCCACGGCTGCGGCGCGGCCACCTCGTCGTCGTCGTCGCCGCGGCGTACGTCCGCGACGTCACCCGTGACCCACGGCCGATAGGTGACGTTGTCGTCGGCCAACCGTCGGTCGACCTCCCCTTGCCGCTCGGTCCAGCTGACCGAGGCCTCGGTGAGCGCCGAGAGTTCCGCCCAGCCCAGTCGCAGGGTGCCGTCCTCGGCGCGGAACTCGTCGTACGGCCCACCGGGCGCCCCGAGGGCGCGGTCCATCCCGGCGTCCATGGTCCGTCCCTCAGTAGCGGTAGAAGTCCGGCTTGTACGGCCCCTCGACCGGGACCCCCAGGTAGTCCGCCTGCTTGCGGGTCAGCGTCGACAGGTGCACGCCGAGGGAGGCGAGATGCAGCCGCGCCACCATCTCGTCGAGCTGCTTGGGCAGCCGATGCACCCCGACCGGGTATGCGTCGCGGTTGGTCCACAGCTCGATCTGGCCGAGGACCTGGTTGGTGAAGGAGTTCGACATCACGAAGCTCGGGTGGCCGGTGGCGTTGCCGAGGTTGAGCAGCCGCCCCTCGGACAGCACGATGATGGCGTGCTCGACCACCTCGGTGCCGGCCGCGGTGGTGCCGGCCGGGAAGGCCCACTCGTCGACCTGCGGCTTGACCGTGGTCCGCTGCACGCCCGGCCAGTTCGTCAGGCCGGCCATGTCGATCTCGTTGTCGAAGTGGCCGATGTTGCCGACGATCGCCTGGTGCTTCATCCGGGCCATCTGGTCGGCGGAGATCACGTCGCAGCAGCCGGTGGCGGTGACGAAGATGTCGCCGACGCCGATCACCTCGTCCAGGGTGGCGACCTGGTAGCCGTCCATCGAGGCCTGCAGGGCACAGATCGGGTCGATCTCGGTGACGATCACCCGGGCGCCCTGGCCGCGCAGCGACTGGGCACAGCCCTTGCCGACGTCGCCGTAGCCGCAGACGACCGCGACCTTGCCGCCGATCAGCACGTCGGTGCCGCGGTTGATGCCGTCGACCAGGGAGTGCCGGACGCCGTAGATGTTGTCGAACTTCGACTTGGTCACCGCGTCGTTGACGTTGATCGCCGGCCACAGCAGGGTGCCGTCACGCTCGGCCTGGTAGAGCCGGTGCACGCCGGTGGTGGTCTCCTCGGTGACACCCAGGATGCTGTCCGCGACCGCGACCCAGTCCACGGTGCCCTGCTCCAGGGTGGTGCGCAGCGCACCGAACAGCGCCCGCTCCTCGTCCGAGCCGGCCGCCGCCGGGTCGGGCAGCGTCCCGGCCTTCTGGTGCTGGACGCCGAGGTGGACCAGCAGCGTGGCGTCGCCGCCGTCGTCGAGGATCATCGTCGGCAGCTGGCCGTCGGGCCAGCTGAACGTCCGGGTGGCCGCCCACCAGTACTCGTCGAGCGTCTCGCCCTTCCAGGCGAACACCGGCTGGCCCTGCGGGGCCTCCGGGGTGCCGGCGCCGACCGCGATCGCCGCCGCGGCGTGGTCCTGGGTCGAGAAGATGTTGCAGGAGGCCCAGCGGACCTGCGCGCCGAGCGCGACGAGGGTCTCGATCAGCACGGCGGTCTGGATCGTCATGTGCAGCGACCCGGCGATCCGCGCGCCGGCCAACGGCTGCCGAGGGCCGTACGTCTCCCGCATCGCCATCAGGCCCGGCATCTCGTGTTCGGCGAGGGTGATCTCGCGGCGGCCGAAGTCGGCCAGGGTCAGGTCAGCGACGCGGTTGTCCATGGTGGGAGATGCTACTCGGTGCAGTGACGTACCCGGGCACCGAGCGCGTCACCCCTGGGCGGCAAGCCACCCCAGCGCGGCCAGGTACCCCTGGATGCCCAGACCCGCGATCACTCCGCTGGCGTACGGCGTGACGTACGAATGCCGCCGGAACTCCTCGCGCGCGTGCACGTTGGAGATGTGCACCTCGATCAGCGGGGCGGTGCGCTGGGCCACGGCGTCGGCGACCGCGACCGAGTAGTGGGTCCAGGCGGCCGGGTTGAGCACGACCGGCAGGGACGCGTCGGCGGCCTCGTGCAGCCAGGCGATCATCTCGTGCTCGGCGTCGGTCTGGCGCACCTCGACGTCCAGGCCGAGCTCGGCGCCCCGGGCGCGGCACAGCTCGGCGAGCTCGGCGTACGTGGTGGACCCGTACGTCGCCGGCTCACGCCTGCCGAGACGACCGAGGTTGGGACCGTTGAGGACGAGCACCTTCTGCATGAGGGCAGCGTACGGCCCGGCGGGACCCGGCGGGGCCGGGGCTCAGCCCAGCGCGCTGCTGCCGAGGCCGATCCCCAGGTAGGCCGCGGTGAACCGCCCCTTCTGCAGCAGCATCACGTAGCGGGCGAGGTCCTCGCCCTCGGGGGCCTCGAGCGCGTCGGTGCGGACGTCCACCCGGCCGCAGGCGGCCCGCAGGGCGGCGGCCGACCGGGCGACGTCGGCGTGGGTGTCGCCGTCGTCGAGGACCAGCAGGCAGGGGCGCCGGTCGGCGCTCGGCCCGTCCTCGAACGGGTCGGCGAACGGGTCGGCCGGTGCGGTCGCCTCGATCACCGCCATCAGGTCGTTGGCATCGGCGGACAGCGCGGCCCGGCCGGTGACCGCCCGCAGCGCCCCGGCGACCCGGCGTCCGGCCCGGGCGGCCAGGACGGACCCGCCCCAGACCAGCGGCTGGGCGTCCGCCATCGCGCAGGCCAGGCCCTTGGCCGGGTTGGCCGACAGGTCGACGAACGGGGAGGCGGCCTCCGCCACCATGTCCGCGGCGTCGGCGACGGACTCGACCGAGACCGGCGGGCCGAGCCGCAGCTCGTGCAGGGCGGCCAGCATCAGCATCACCGCGGCGAGCGGGTCGCGGGTGGTGGTGGGCACCAGGGTGGTGCTGCGGGAGGCGGCAAACTCGGCGACCGAGGACGCCTCCGGGGCGGCGATGACGATCCGGGCCCCGCGCCGGGTCGCCTCCTGGGCGGACTCGATCAGCGCCGCGTCCGAGCCCTCGGCGGCCATGATCAGCACCAGGTCGAGCGGGCCGACCCAGCCGGGCAGCCCCTGGCGTGGCCAGGCGACGAACGGCACCGGGCAGACCGGCTCGAGCACCGCCCGGATCAGCCGGGCATCGGTCCCGACGGCGATCACCGCACGGGGCCGGTCGGACTCGGCCAGGGCGAAGATCGTGCCCGAGGCGCCGTACCACTCGCCGCGCAGGCGGGCACCGCACTCGGCGAGCCCGCGCAGCGGCGCGTCGTACGTCAGCAGGACCTCGCGATCGTCGAGCCGGGAGTCGTCGAAATCCGCCATCGCCCCGGTCCCCTACTCGGCCGGGGTGTCCGCGGCGCCGTCGGCGTGCCGACCGGTGTCGACACCGTGCGGGTTGCGGGCCTCGTCGACCAGCAGCACGGGGATGCCGTCGCGCACCGGGTAGGCCAGACCACAGCCGTTGCCGGTGCAGACCAGCTCCTGGCGATCGTGGTCCACCGCCAGCGGCGAATGGCAATTCGGGCAAGCCAGCACGTCCAGCAGTGCCGGGTCCAGATCGACGGCCATGGTGATCTCCTCGCTTCCCGCCGCGGTCGGCGGGTCGGTTCCGGTCAGTCTATGAGGGCGGGCGACTGCGGGACTCAGCCGCGGACCAGGCCGAGCACCTCGTCGCGCAGCGACTCCATGGTGGTCGTGTCCAGCGCCTCGACGTTGAGCCGCAGCAGCGGCTCGGTGTTCGAGGGACGCAGGTTGACCCGCCAGCCGTCGCCGCGGACCGTCAGCCCGTCGATCCGGTCCTGCTGGCCGCGGCCGTCGAAGGCCCCGGCGACCAGGTCCATCGACGCCTGCTGGTCGTCGACGTCGGAGTTGATCTCACCGGACTGGACCCGGCGGACGTACTTGGCGACCAGTTCCGACAGCGGCCGGTCGGAGCGACCGAGCAGCGACAGTACGTGCAGGCCGGCCAGCATGCCGGTGTCGGCGAAGTAGAAGTCGCGGAAGTAGTAGTGCGCCGAGTGCTCCCCGCCGAAGATCGCGTCGTGCTCGGCCATCAGCGCCTTCACGTACGTGTGGCCGACCTTCGAGGTCACCGTGTTGCCGCCGTTCTCGGCGACGATCTCCGGCACCGAGGCCGAGGTGATCGTGTTGATCACGATGGTGGCGCCGGGCTCGCGGGCCAGCTCCTGCTCGGCGATCATCGCGGTGATCGCCGACGGGTCGACCACGGCACCGGTCTCGTCGATGGCGAAACACCGGTCGGCGTCGCCGTCGAACACCAGGGCCAGGTCGGCGCCGGTCGCCACCACGCGCTTCTGCGCGTCGACGAGGTTCTCCGGGATCAGCGGGTTCGGCTGGTGGTTGGGGAAGGTGCCGTCCAGCTCCCCGTACAGCACGTCGAGGTCGAGGTTCAGCGGCCCGAGGACGCTGGGGGCGGTGTGCCCGGCCATGCCGTTACCGGCGTCGACGACGACCTTGAGCCGGCGGATGCCGTCGAGCGGCACCAGGGCGTGCAGGTGGGCGGCGTACTCGGCGAGGTAGTCCTGCTCCCGGATCGAGCCCTTCGTCCCCGCGACGGTGGCGATGGCGACAAGGTCGAGGCCGGAGGCGTCCAGCTCCTGGGCGTCGTGCTTCAACTGCAGCAGGAACTCGGGGGTGACCGGGCGGGCCCCGGCCAGGCAGAACTTCACGCCGTTGTAGCGCGCCGGGTTGTGCGACGCGGTGAACGTCAGCCCGGGCAGGTCCAGGTGGCCGGAGACGAACCACAGCTCGTCGGTCGAGGTGAGCCCGGCGATGATCACCCTGGCCCCCTCACTGCGGGCGCCGGCGATGAACGCCGCGGAGAAGTCCGGGCCGCTGGTGCGCATGTCACGCCCGACGACGAACTCGACCGGCTCCCCGCCCGCCCCCTTCATCAGTCGGGCGTACGCGACGCCGAGAGCGGTGGCACCGGCGGTGTCCCATTCCGGGCTGTCGCCCGAGGTCACACCGCGGATGTCATTGGCCTTGAAGATCTGATCCTGAAGCATCGTCAGCGATCCTATCCCTTTCCGGGTGGTGCCCTGCCGCCGGTTCGGCGAACCGCCGACGGACGGTCGGGTGGTTCAGGAGGGCCGGCGGGTGTCGCGGGCAGGGGGCGTCCGCTGCCCGCCGGAATCCTTCAGCATGGTCAGATGCCCCTTGTGGGCCACCTCCCGCACGTCGGCGCGGTCGGCGAAGTCGCCGGGGCCGACCGGCTCGTCCTCCGCCAGGCCGACCCGGCGGATGGCATCGGCCAGCGCCATCAGGTCGTCGACGTCGGGCTGCTCGGGCTGACCGGTGAGCGGGAGCCGGATCACGTCCCAGCCCCGCGGCACGGACAGCCGCTGCGAGTGCTCCATGCACAGGTCGTACGCGGCCGGTTCGGAGCGCGCGGACAGTGGGCCGAGGACGACCTGCTGGTCCGCGTACGCGAACGTGAGGGTCGCCACCGCCGATCTGCCGCAGCCCGATCGCGTACACCGCCTGGTCGTCACCTCACGTACGCTACCCCCGCCGGCCCCGATCGCCCCGAAGCCGCGGATCGTGTCGCACCGCCGCCGCCGGTGGGCCGACTATCCTGGCCCCCATGTCGAGCTCCTGGTACCGCCCGCACCGGCGGGACCGTCACGGGCGGGGCCTGCGGGGTCCGCTCGCACTCCCCAACGCCTGGACCGGCCGGCCGGTACGGGCTCCGCAGCGGCCCGACGACCGGGAGTTCTTCGCCGAGGCACTGGCGGAGGCCATCGCGGCGATCGCCGCGTCCAACGCCCGGGTACTGGACGGCATCTCGGTCGGGATGGAGGACGTCCCGGACCTGCCGGCGTCCTGGGCGCACGACAGCGTCCCGCTGGCGGCGGCCGTCGAGTCGCCCGACGGCCGGGCCGCCGAGGTGGTCCTCTATCGTCGGCCGCTGCAGCTGCGGGCCGCCTCGCGGGAGGGCCTGGCGATCCTGGTCCGGCGCACGCTGGTGGAGCAGCTGGCCGTGGTCACCGGGCTGTCGCCCGAGGAGATCGATCCCGAGGGCACGTCCGACGACGATTGAGTCCCGGACACCGGGTCGGGACGGCACACAAGATCCGGGTCGCCCGACCAGATCGGGGTGATCCCTGAATCATCCCGGAAATGCCGAGGCGGCACCCCGGGAAGGGGTGCCGCCTCACATCGGTGGATTGTTCGGGTTCCGTTTCCACGGATATCCGGAACGAGCAGATCATACGATCTGCTTCTTGAGTTTGCGGCGTTCCCGCTCACTCAATCCGCCCCAGATCCCGAATCTCTCGTCGTGCGCCAGGGCGTAGTCGAGGCATTCTGCGCGTACTTCACAGGATTGGCAGACAGCCTTCGCCTCGCGCGTGGACCCACCCTTTTCCGGAAAGAAGGCTTCCGGGTCGGTCTGCGCGCAGAGGGCCTGCTCCTGCCAGCCCAGAATGCCCTCGTCTTCACCTCCGTCGAGGACGGTCAGCCACTCGTCCATGCGTTCCTCCTGGTTTCCCGGATGAACTGCCCGCGGGGGGTTCGGACAGCCGATGTCGTGTCGTTTAGCCGGACTCGGGGACCGGCCGCTGTCTGGTTGTTGTTCCACACCTGTCGAGGTGGCCAGATCCGCGCAGCGATTCGAGTCACATCGTTGGGATTACACTGGTGTGATCCCCGGGTGCGGTCACGAGATTACGTCATCCGAACGCCGCCGCGCAACGCGGAACGACAACAACTCCGACACGCTCCGCGTGTCGGATAGCGTTCGACCGGGGATACACGCTCGCACCCGACAACGGGGCGTCAGCGGCTCACTGTGGGTCGCCGTGCGGCGTACGCCACAGGTCGGGGTCGATCTGGCCGGGTCCGAGGCCTGGCTTGCCCGTCGTCCCGTTGGTCGACGGGGCGGACTGATCGGGGCGCAGCGTGCCGTCCTCCGGGACCTGCCCGACGGGCTCCCACCCGAAGGGAGTCGTGGTGTCACCCCAGGCGGCGGCCTGCTGGCCGTGGGCGGCGTCCGCCGCACTGTGCCAGGCGGCGCCGGCAGCCGCATCGGGCTCCCGGACCGGCTGCAGCGCCGCGGCGGCGGCACCGTCCTCGCCGGACCCGGCAGGGGCCGGCCCGCCCCC
>CAYOBI010000023.1:0-25789 GCA_964402325.1 uncultured Propionibacteriaceae bacterium
GCGGACCGGCCCCGGGTCGGAGCCGGAGCCCGAGGTGCTCGTCGTCCAGGACTGAGGGTCGGGTCAGCATCCCGAGCACAACGCGGACTCCCCGCCACCCTTCGGGGTGGCGGGGAGTCAGGTGTCGAATATCGTGTGGTGTGACCTTGCGGCGGAGCCGGGATCAGGACAGCAGGTGCGTCTCGTCCTGGATCCGGGCGGCCACCTTGGCCAGGGCTTCCGCATGTTCCTTGGCGTGGTGGGCACAGAAGAGAAGTTGTCCGCCGCTCGCGAGAGTTACCCGGAGATAGGCCTTCGAACCGCAGCGGTCGCAGCGGTCGGCGGCGGTCAGTGCGGGGTTCTGGACCGTGGTGGTCGTCGTGCTCATGGTGGGCCTCACTTTCTCCGGCCCGAGGGCCGGTGCGCCGGGGGCGGTGAACTCGGTCGTCCAGTCGATGCATGGCAGTGGATGCGTGATGTGGTCGATTGCTGTCGATGTAACGTACGGCTGCACGTCCTTGTTCCCCCTGAGCCTACAGCGGGGGACCAACGGCACCGGTGCTGCGCGATGAAGGGCGCGTCTCGATCATGTGACACGTCCCGGCCAGGTGACAGGGCGCCACACCAGCGGTCGTCGGGCGCCGCCGCAGGGGCGGAAGGTAGGCTCGCTGCGTGCCGACCTCCGCCGACGATCCCGCCGCCCCCGCCGAACCCCGCGCGTACGACGCCCGCAGCCTGACCGTGCTGGAGGGCCTGGAGGCCGTCCGCAAGCGGCCGGCGATGTACATCGGGTCGACCGACACCAAGGGGCTGATGCACTGCCTGTGGGAGATCATCGACAACGCGGTGGACGAGGCCCTCGCCGGCTTCGGGGACGCGATCGAGGTCGAGCTGGGCCATGACGGGTCGATCACCGTGACCGATCACGCCCGTGGCATCCCGGTCGACACCGAGCCGCGGACCGGCCTGAGCGGCGTCGAGGTGGTGCTGACCAAGCTGCACGCCGGCGGCAAGTTCGGCTCCGGGTCGTACGGCGCCTCCGGTGGCCTGCACGGCGTCGGCGCCTCCGTGGTGAACGCGCTGTCGAGCCGGCTGGACGTCGTCGTGGTCCGCAACGGCTCCCGCTACACGATGTCCTTCCGGCACGGCACGCCGGGCACCTTCGACGGCGACGGCCCGGACGCCGCGTTCAGCCCGGGCGGCGGGCTGGCCAAGGCCGGCCGGGCGCCGAAGGGGACCGGCTCGGGGACGCGGATCCGCTACTGGCCCGACCGCAGCATCTTCCTCAAGGACGCCAAGCTGTCCCTGCCCGACCTCTACGCCAGGGCCCGCCAGACCAGCTTCCTGGTGCCCGGCCTGCGGATCGAGGTGACCGACGCCCGCGGCGAGGAGCCCCAGGTGGAGGTCTTCCACCACGAGGGCGGCATCTCGGAGTTCTGCGACTTCCTGGCCCAGGACCCGCCGCTCACCGACGTGATCCGGCTGCAGGGCCACGACACGTTCGAGGAGACCGTGCCGGTGCTCGACGAGCGCGGTCACATGACCCCCACCGACGTCACCCGCGACCTCGGGGTCGACATCGCGCTGCGCTGGGGCACCGGCTACGACACGATCACCAAGTCGTTCGTCAACATCATCGCCACCCCCTCGGGCGGTACCCACGTGCAGGGCTACGACCGCGGCCTGGTGCGCGCGATCGGACGGGCCCTGGAGGGCACCCGCCTGGTGAAGAGCGGCGAGGAGGTCACCAAGGACGACGTCCTGGAGGGCCTCACCACCGTCGTGACGGTACGACTCGCCGAGCCCCAGTTCGAGGGCCAGACCAAGGAGGTGCTCGGCACCCCCGCGGTCTCCCGGATCGTCGCCCGGGTGGTCGAGGCGGAGCTGGGCACGTACTTCTCCTCCACCCGCCGCGACGACAAGCAGCAGTCCCGTACGGTGCTGGAGAAGGTCGTCGCCGCCTCCCGGACCCGGGTCCAGGCGCGGATCCACAAGGAGGCACAGCGGCGGAAGAACGCGCTGGAGTCGTCCACCCTGCCGGCGAAGCTGAAGGACTGCCGCAGCAACGACGTGGACCGCTGCGAGCTGTTCATCGTCGAGGGCGACTCGGCGCTCGGCACCGCGCAACGGGCCCGCAACGCCGAGTACCAGGCGCTGCTGCCGATCCGCGGCAAGATCCTCAACGTGCAGAAGGCCTCGATCACCGACATGCTCAAGAACGCCGAGTGTGCCTCGATCATCCAGGTCGTCGGCGCGGGCTCGGGGCGTACCTTCGACATCGACGCCAGTCGCTACGGCAAGGTGATCTTCATGGCCGACGCCGACTCCGACGGGGCACACATCCGTACCCTGCTGGCGACGCTGTTCTTCCGCTACATGCGCCCGATGATCCAGCAGGGTCATGTCTACAGCGCGGTGCCGCCGTTGCACCGGTTCGAGCTGACCAACCCGAAGAAGGGCCAGGAGAAGTACCTCTACACCTACTCCGATGCCGAGTACGAGCGGAAGACGGCGGAGCTGACCAAGAAGGGTGTCCGGTTCAAGGAGCCGCAGCGCTACAAGGGCCTGGGCGAGATGGACGCCGACCAGTTGATGGAGACGACGATGGACCCCCGGCATCGGACGCTGCGCAGGTTGACGCTGGAGGACGCGGAGGCGGCCGAGGACGTCTTCGAGATGCTGATGGGCAGCGAGGTCGCGCCGCGTAAGGAGTTCATCATCGACGGCGCCTACCGGCTCGACCACGAACACATCGACGTCTGAGCCTCACCCGGCCGGGCGTCAGGCGAACAGGCTCTCGCCCACCCAGCCGTCGGGGCCGACGCCGGGGGGACAGGCGAACAGTCCCGATCCGGTGTGCTGCAGGTACTCGGTCAGCGCGTCCTGCTGGGCCAGCTTGGTCTGCAACGGGATGAACTGGGTCGCCGGGTCGCGGACGAAGGCGATGAAGAACAGGCCGGCGTCCATCCGGCCCAGCGAGGTGTCGCCGTCGGTGAAGTTGTAACCGCGCCGCAGCATCCGGTGGCCGTCGTTGTGGTCAGGGTGGGCGAGGCGTACGTGACTGGACGTCGCGATCAGCGGCGTGCCGTCGCTCCCCGCAGCGGTGAAGTCCGGGGCGGTGAACTCCTTGCCCCCGGACAGCGGGGCGCCCCGAGGGCGGTCGCGGCCGAAGATCGCCTCCTGCTCCCGCAGGCTGGTCCGGTCCCAGGTCTCGATCCGCATCGAGATCCGCCGGGCGACCAGGTAGCTGCCGCCGGCGAGCCAGCCGGCCCGCGGGTCGTCGTCCGACCCGACCCACAGGTGGCGGTCCAGCTCCTCCGCCTCCTCGGCCTTGAGGTTCGCGGTGCCGTCCTTGAAGCCGAACAGGTTGCGCGGCGTCTCCTGGCCGGTGCTGGTCGACGAGGTCCGCCCGAAGCCGAGCTGGCTCCAGCGCAGCGCCGCGGTGCCGAACGCGAGCCGGGTCAGGTTGCGGATGGCGTGGAAGGCGACCTGCGGGTCCTCGGCACAGGCCTGGACACACAGGTCGCCGCCGCTGCGGGCGGCGTCCAACCGGTCCTTCGGGAAGTGCGGCAGGGTCTCCAGCCGCGCCGGGCGCCGGTCGGCCAGGCCGAACCGGTCGGTGCCGTCCTCGGTCGCGAACAGCGAGGGGCCGAAACCGAACGTCAGGGTCAGCCCCGCGGGCGGCAGCCCGATCGCCTCGCCGGTGTCGGCCGGCGGCGCGTCGTACGACAGCGCTGCCGGGCCGACGTCCTGACCGGAGGTGAGCTGTCGTGCCGCCGTCGACCAGGCCTGCAGCATGCTGACCAGCTTGGCGCGCGACCCGGTGGTGACGTCGAACGAGGCGAAGTACATCCGGCCCTGTGCCGGGGTGACGATCCCGGCCTGGTGGCGACCCTCGAACGCGTACGATCCGGCGTCGTCGGCCGCCGCCAGGCGACCGAGTCCCGCCTCGGCCCCCAGGGCGACCGCCGCACCCGCGGCACCCGCCCCGGCAAGGCCGAGGAACCCCCTGCGGCCGACCTGCATCACACCACCGCCGCGGTCATCGTGGAGAGCGGCTCGGACAGGGCGTTGACCGCGTCGGAGAGAGCGCGCACCTCGTCCTGGCCGAGCTTGTCGTAGCTGACGAAGCCGTCACCGCTGCGGTGCCGGTCGAGCAGCGCCTGCAGCTCGTCGAACCGCTTGCCGATCTCCTCGTCGAGGGCGGGGTTGCGCTGCTGCAGCAGCGGTTGCAGCGCACGGTGGCCCTCCTTGGCCCCGTCGACGTTGGCCTGGAAGTCCCACAGGTCGGTGTGCGACCAGATCTCCTCCTCGCCGGTGACCTTGCCGGTGGCGACCTCGTCGAGCAGGCTCTTCGAACCGTTGCCGATCTGGTCGGTGGTGAAGGTCATGGCCTGGGTGCGCCTGTGCAGCTCCTCGGTGTCGGCGGCCAGCCGGTCGGCGAGGGCGGCCCGTCGGGCGGAGCTGAAGGCGGTGTGGCCGGTGGCCGGTGGCCACAGGTCCTTCTCGATGGCGTGCCAGCCGGTCCATTCCTGGCCGGGCTGGAGGTCGGCCTCGCGTGCGTCCATCTGCGGGTCGAGGTCACCGAAGGACTCGGCCACCGGCTCCATCCGCTCCCAGTGGGTGCGGACCTCGGCGTAGCGCGCCCGGGCCCGGTCGTCCTGGCCGGCCCGGTAGAGCTCGACGAACTCCTTGGTTCCGGCCAGCAGGGCGTCGGCCTCGGTGCGGATGTAGGTCGCGTAGCGGGTGGTCGCCTGCTCGACCAGGGCGGCGTCGGCCCCGGTGGTGGTCGGGCCGGTGGCGGCGGTGACGGTGAACGCGGCGCGGAGGCCGTCGCCGGTCATGCCCGGGCGGCACGAGGTGACGTAAGCGCCCTCGGTCGCGGTGACGACCAGGCTGCGGGCCAGGCCGGGGGAGATGTTCTCCGCCTCGCCGACGATCCGCTTCCCGTCCTCGGCGTACAGGTAGAACTCGGTGATCCTGCTGCCGGTGTTCTGCACGGTGAAGGTGACCCGGCCGGCGGGCGCCGTCGCGGTCGAGACCTGGCAGGCATCATCGGTGGACGTCACGGAGATCGCGCCCGGGTCCGCGCCGGGGGTGGCGGAGCCGGCCGGGGTGTTCGCCGTGCAGCCGGCGGTGACCGCGACGGCGAGCAGCAGGCCTCCGGCGATGGTCAGGTGGCGGGCGGGAGCGGGGATGGTGCGCGGGTCGGTCATGCGTGGGCTCCTTCGGGGTCCGTGGCCGAGGTGGCAGGGGCGTTGTCGGACGTCGTGGTGGTGTCGGTGGCGGTGCGGGCGCCGGTGGGGGCGGTGTTGCCGGTGCGGGTGGTGCTGCGGCGCAGCCGGAGGAAGTAGAGCGGCATCACGACGCCGACGTACGCGATCCAGGCGACGGCCTCGACGACCGTCGGAGCCGGGGTGAAGTTGAAGACGCCCTTGAGGACCGAACCGAGGATCGAGGTCGGGGCGATCACGTGGCTGATGTCCCAGGCGACGGTGTCAAGGCCGGGGACCAGGCCGCCCTCCTGCAGGTCGTGGAAGCCGTACGCCAGCACGCCGGCGGCGACCAGGATGAGGAAAGCGCCGGTCCAGGTGAAGAACTTCCCCAGGTCGAGCCGGACCGCGCCGCGGTAGATCAACCACGCGATCAGGACGGCGGTGACCAGGCCCAGCGCGGCACCGACCAGCGGCATCCAGCCGCCCGCCGAGGTCCCGGCGGCGGCCCGGGTGGCGGCCCAGAGGAAAAGGGCGGTCTCCAGGCCCTCGCGGCCGACGGCCAACAGGGCGACCAGCACCATGCCGCCCCGCCCGGAGGTGGCGTGCTGGTCGACGCTGCCCTTCAGCTGCCCGGACAGCTGGCGGGCATGGCCGGCCATCCAGAAGATCATCCAGGTCACCAGACCGACGGCGACCAGCGACAGCACCCCGCCGATGATCTCCTGCGCCTCGAAGGTGAGGCCGCGCGGCCCGAAGGTGAGGACGGCGCCGAAGGCCAGGGAGATCGCCACGGCCAGGCCGGCACCGCCCCAGATGCCCGGGATGAGTGACCGTCGATCGGTCCTGACGAGGTACGCGAGCAGGATCACGACGACGAGCGCCGCCTCCAGCCCCTCGCGCAGGCCGATCAGGTAGTTGCCGAGCATCCGTTCCTCCTTCGGAATCGGTGAGGCTGCACTAAGTAAGGTGTGCCTCACCTAAGACTTAGAGGAGTATTGGGCAACCCCGCTCCCGGCGTCAACCCGCCGATCCGGAGAGGGGAACCGTGCCGGCACGACGAAGGGCCGCCACAGCTCTCCCGGAGGAGGGGTGCGGCGGCCCTGGGGAGGGACGCGGCCGGTGACCCTGGGCGGGTCCCGGAGGTCGCTCGTCAGTAGCGCTGGGTCAGCTGACCGGAGTCGACGTCGTAGTAGAACCCGCCGACGAGGACGTCGTGGCCGACCAGCAGCGGGTGCGTACGCAACAGTTCGACGTCGAAGCGCAGGCCGGCCTCCTGGTCCGGGGTGCTGCCGAGGACCATGCCGGAGATGTCCGCTCCGGTGGCGTTGCGCACCTTGTCGGCGAGGAACTTGTCGTCACCCGACCCGACGGCGCAGCGGGAGTGCGGGACGACCATGATCCGGTCGACGTTGAGCAGGTGCACGCCGAGGATGCAGCCGATCAGGGCGTCGGAGGTGACGCGGCCGCCGGGGGTGCGGAGGATCTTGGCGTCGCCGAGGCGCAGCCCGATCATCTGCAGCGGGGTGATCCGGGAGTCCATACAGGTGACCATTAGGACACCCGCCTTGGCGATGCCGTCGAAACCACCGTCGGTGAAGGTCTCGGCGTAGTGGGCGTTGCTCTCGAGGAGGTCGGCGAAGTCGTCGTGATGCATGGCGCCGACGTTACTCTGCGGGTGCCCCGGGCGCCGGGACGTCCGCAGACGTCGCAGGGAAGCTCCGGGTGCCGATGGCCAGGATCGGCTGGGGGACCGGGTGGCCGGAACCGTCGCGCCGGCCGTCGGCCGGGGGCAGGTCGACCGGCGCGCCGGAGGCCGCACAGGCGATCGCCGGCGCCGGGCCGGCCCAGGCGAGCTGCAGCTCGCCCTCGCCCTTGAGGAACCGGTGGCAGCGGACGCCCTGGGTGGCCCGGCCCTTGCCCGGGAACTCCTCGAACGGGGCCACCTTGACGCTGCCGGCCTCCACCCCGAGCAGGGCCCCGGACGGGGTGGCCAGAGTGACCACCACCGACCCGTCGACCGGCACCGCGCCGAAGAAGACCACCCGGGCGCCCGGGTTCAGCTTGATGCCGGCGACGCCGCCGCCGGTGCGGCCCTGGGGACGGACGACCCCGACCGGGAAGTGCAGCAGTTGGGCGTCGGAGGTGACGAAGCACAGCTCCGGCTCGCCCCGGCCGCCCAGCCAGACCGCACCGGCGACCTCGTCGCCGTCGTCCAACCGGATCACCTCCCACTCCGAGCGGGTGAGGATCTCCGGGCGCACCACCTTGACCACGCCCTGCCGGGTGCCGATCGCCAGGCCGGGGGAGTCCGGGTCGAGCGGCACCAGCGCGCGGAACTCCTCGCCCGGCTCCAGGGCCAGCAGCTCCGAGAGCCGGGAGCCGCCCTGCAGGTGCGGGGCGGCGGCCGTCGGCGGCAGCACGGGCAGGTCGAGGGCCGACAGCTTGTGCACCATGCCGGTGGAGGTGACCACGCCGATCTCGGACCGGGCGGTGGTGCGGACCACGGCGGTGATCACGTCGTGTCCCGTCCGGGGGCCCTCGCCCGGCAGCGGGTCGGCGTTCGAGGTGCGGGCCAGCAGCCCGGTGGCGGAGGCGATCACCCAGCAGGGGTCGTCGCTGATCTCCAGCGGTCCGGCCGCCGAGGCGGAGGTGGTCACCCCTGCGGAGGAGAGCAGCACCGTCCGCCGCGGGTCGCCGTACGCCGTGGCGACCGCGGTCAGCTCGTCGCCGACCAGGGCGCGGAGCTTCTCGTCGGACTCGATGATCGCGGTCAGCCCGGCGATCCGCTCGTTCAGCTCGTCGCGTTCGCCCTCCAGCTCCAGGCGGGAGAAGCGGGTCAGTCGCCGCAGCTGCATGTCGAGGATGTACGTCGCCTGGACCTCGCTGAGGTCGAAGGCCTCGATCAGCTGCGCCTTCGCCTCGGCCGCGTCCTCGGACCGGCGCACGATGGCGATCACGTCGTCGATGTCGAGGATGGCGATCAGCAGGCCCTCGACCAGGTGCAGGCGCTCCTCCGCCCGGCCGCGCTGGAACAGCGAGCGACGCATGGTGACGTCGACGCGGTGCTCGAGGTAGACCTGCAGCGCCTCGAGCAGGCTGAGCGTACGGGGCTGGCCGTCGACCAGGGCGACGGTGTTGATCCCGAAGCTGTCCTCGAGCTTCGTGCGTCGGTACAGCTCCCCGAGCAGCGCCTCCGGGTTGAACCCGTTCTTCACCTCGATCACCAGCCGGGTCGGGTGTTGCAGGTCGGAGAGGTCTTTGACGTCGGAGACACCCTGGAGCTTCTTGCCCTGCACCAGCACCTTGATCTGCTCGATGATCTTCTCCGGGCCGATCATCGGGGGCAGTTCGGTGACGACGATGCCCTGGCGCCGGGCGGTGACCTGCTCGATCCGGGCCTTCGCGCGGATCCGGAAGCTGCCCCGGCCCGACGCGTACGCGTCCCGGATGCCGTCCAGGCCGACGATGGTGCCGCCGGAGGCGAAGTCCGGGCCGGGGATGTAGCGCATGATCGTGTCGAGGTCGGCGTCCGGGTGCGCCAGCAGGTGGCGCAGCGCGTGCACGACCTCGACCAGGTTGTGCGGCGGGATGTTGGTCGCCATCCCCACCGCGATGCCGGTCGAGCCGTTGACCAGCAGGTTGGGGAAGGAGGCCGGCAGCACCGCCGGTTCGGTCTCGTGGCCGTCGTAGTTGGGCCGGAAGTCCACCGTGTCGAGGTCGAGGCCCTCGGTCATCGCCAGCGCCGGCGGCGCCATCCGGCACTCGGTGTAGCGCATCGCGGCGGGGCCGGCGTCGAGGGAGCCGAAGTTGCCGTGCGAGTCCACCATCGGCAGCCGCATCGCCCACGGTTGGCCGAGCCGGACCAGGGCGTCGTAGATCGCGCTGTCGCCGTGCGGGTGGTACTTGCCCATCACCTCGCCGACGACCCGGGCGCACTTGACGTGGGCCCGGTCCGGACGCAGGCCCATCTCGTTCATCGAGTAAAGGATGCGTCGTTGCACCGGCTTGAGGCCGTCGCGGGCGTCCGGCAGGGCTCGGGCGTAGATCACCGAGTACGCGTACTCGAGGAACGACGACTGCATCTCGTCGGAGACGTCCACGTCGATGACGTGTTCCTCGTACTCCTCCTCGTCGACGGTGCTGCCCTTGCGAGCCATCGCGGTCCTCCCCTTCTGCCCGGGCGGGCCACGGGCCCGCCTCGACAAGCGGAATTGTCGCTGCTGCGGGACCGTCCTCCGGCGACCGGGACTACGGCGTGTCGGCACGGCGGGCGGCCGGGTCGCCCCCGGCCAGCGCCGCGTCCAGCTTCACGTGGAGCTCCCAGCCGTCCTGGCCGGCGACCCACGGGACGGAGTGCGTACGGTCCATCTGCGCGCTCTCCAGACTGTCGAGCGTACCGTGCGCCAGCACCTGCTCCGCCGGGGTGAGCTGGCGGATCGCCACGGCCCGGACCTGCTCGGGGAACTCCCGGCTGAACCGGCCGTAGATCGCCGGGTCGTGCTGGCCGTCGTCACCGACCAGCACCCAGCGGATGTTCGGGAAGTCCGCCGCGAGCTGGCGTACCTCCCGCTCCTTGTGCTCCCGCCCGGACCGGAACCAGCCGGTCGAGGTGGGGCCCCAGTCGGTCAGCAGCATGGCGCCCTGCGGGAAGCGCCGCGAGTGGAGGAACCGGGTCAGTGTCGGCTGGGTGTTCCAGGACCCGGTGGAGACGAAGACCAGCGGGGCCCCGGGGTGCCTGTCCAGCAGGTCGCGGTAGAGCCGGGCCATCCCGGGCACCGCCTGCCGGGCCGACTCGTGCACCACGAACGAGTTCCACGCCGCCAGCATCAGTCGCGGCAGCATCGTCGAGATGATCGTGTCGTCGATGTCGGAGATGATCCCGAAGTCGACCGACGGATCGATCACCTGGACGTCACCGGTGGTCGTGCGGCCCTCGACGGTGGAGTAGTCGATCGGGCGCCAGCCGGGTTCCAGCGCGCCGTTCTCGAGGCGTACGTCGATGTAGCCGGACCGGTCGGTCGGCACCGCCACCGGGCCGCGCGAGGTGTGCACCATGATCGTCCCACGGACCACCGGCATGGCGAGGAAGTTGCGCCAGCCGCGCCGCTTCAGCAGTTCCCGGCCGAGCACGCCGGAGGCCGACCGGGACGGCACCAGGATCAGCCGGGCCATCACCCGGACGAACGTCGGATCGCCGTAGCCGGTGTAGGCGACGACACGCTCGGACCAGCCGAGTCGGCGCAGGAAACGGCCGATCGCCCGGTTCGACGCCTCCTCGACGCGGGCTGCGAAGAACGATCGCGACATGGCCCCGACATTACACACCCGGCCGGCGCGGGCGTCAGCCACGGCCCGTCCGACGGTCCGCCGGGCCCGGCAGACGGATCCGTCGCGGACCGGGGGCGCGGCGGCCGGGGTGTGCGAAGATGGCCGGGTGAGTGGATCGGAACAGCTGACGGACACCGACGAGCTGCGTCTCGCCATCGAGGCCTGCGGGTACTTCCCTGCGCTCGTCTTCGACAGCGTGATGATCTCGTTGGGTGACGAGCAGATGGTGTCGTACGTCGTGCAGCACGAGCCCACCATCACCCCCGACGGGATCCACCGGCACGTGACCGTGTCGGTGCTGACCCCGACCCGGCTGATCATCAACCACACCGACGACGCCGACGCGACCGCCGGCTTCGGCGCGCAGGCCGCCTCGACCAGCGAGGTCGTCGCGATCCGCCGGATCAACTCGGTCAGCCTGAGCCGGATCGTCAACGACCCGAGCGGCTACCGACCGGGGCAGGTGGACGTCCAGGAGGCCCTGCTGACCGTGGCCTGGGGCTTCGCCTCCCGGATCGACCTCGAGCCGGCCACCTGCGAGACCCCGGACTGCGACGCGGACCACGGGCTCACCGGCCAGCTGGTCGGCGACGACCTGGTGATGCGGATGAGCAGCGACGCCGACGGTGCGCAGGGGGTGGCCCGGCTGGTCCGGTTCGGCCTGGCCCTGCAGCGCGCCACGAACCTGGCATGAGGCCGCCCGGACCGGTGTTGCCGGCGGCCGGCCAGGTGACCCTGCCCCCGTACCACCGCGGGACGCTGGGCGACCTGCTGCCGGCGATCGGAGCCCGGCTCGGCCTGGCCGGTCAGGACGGCGCGACCAGCGGGTCCGGCGGGCCGGTGACCCTCGGCCTGCCCGAGGCGGACCGGTGGGTCGTCGTGCTGGTCGACGGCCTGGGGGCGCTGCAGCTCGCCGACCACGCCGACCACGCCCCCTACCTGGCCTCCCTGCTGCGCGGAGAGGGTGACCACGCTCCGTTCGAGGGGTTCACCAGCGGCCTGCCGTCCAGCACCGTGACCAGCCTGACCAGCCTCGGCACCGGGCTGGTCCCCGGGCGTCACGGCATCGTCGGGTACTCGACCCGGCACCCGGTCACCGGGGCCTTCCTCAACATGCTCACCTGGCAGGGGGAGGACGACCCGGTCTCCCTGCAACCGCACCCCACCCGGCTGCGGGCCTACGCGGAGGCGGGCGTCGCCGTCGGCATGGTCGCCCCGGCCCGGTTCGAGGGGTCCGGACTGACCCAGGTCGCCCTGGCCGGCCCGGTCTTCCACCCCGTCCACGACGAGCGGGACGAGGACCTGCGGGTCCGGTCGATCATCGACGCCGCCACCGCCGGCCCCCGTACCCTGGTCTACGCGTACGAACGGGAGCTCGACCACACCGGCCACGCCCGCGGCGTGGACTCCGGGGAGTGGCGCCACCAGCTGCGCCGGATCGACGCGATGCTCGAGCGGGTCCGTGACGAACTCCCCGACGACATCCGGATGGTGATCACCGGCGACCACGGGATGGTCGACGTCCCCGAGGAGCACCGGCTCGTGGTCGAGGACGTCGCCGCGCTGCAGGGCGACGTCGAGTTGGTCGCCGGTGAGGGACGGTTCCGCCAGCTCTTCACCGCTCCCGGCCGGGCCGGCGCGGTGGCCCACCGCTGGCGCGGCGAGCTCGGGCCGCATGCCCTGGTCCGCACCCGCGAGGACGCCATCATCGAGGGCTGGTACGGCGAGGTCGACCCCGCGGTGCTGCCCCGCTACGGAGACGTCGTCGTGGCGCTGCTCGAGGACTGGGCCGTGATGACCCGCACGTTGCCGGGCGAACTGGCGTTGGTCGGCATGCACGGGTCGCTCACCGCGGCGGAGATGTACATCCCGCTGCTGGTGGACTGACGGCCGGTGGACCGACGGCCGGTGGACTGACCGACAGGTCGCGGACGGACGGAGGGTGGGCGCGGATGGCCGAGCTGGTGTTCTTCACCGGGGTGATGGAGTCGGGGAAGTCGACCCTGGCGCTGCAGATGGATCACACGATGACCACCGGGGGGCGCCGGGGCCGAGTGTTCACCTGCGACGACCGGGCCGGGGAGCGGGTCGTCACGTCGCGGCTGGGGCTGAGTCGCGAGGCGGTCGAGGTGACCGACGCGTTCGACTTCTGGCACCACGTGATCGACGCCCTCACGCACGGCGAGCGGCTGGACTTCCTGATCTGTGACGAGGCCCAGTTCTACCGGCCGGCGCACGTCGACCAGCTGGCCCGGATCGTCGACGAGCTGGGCATCGATGTGTACGCCTTCGGCCTGCTGACCGACTTCCGCACCGAGATCTTCCCGGGCTCGCGGCGGCTGGTCGAACTGGCCGACCGGCTCGAGACGCTCCAGGTCACCCCACTGTGTTGGTGCGGGGCGAAGGCGACCACCAACACCCGTACCGTCGACGGCTGGATCGTCACCGAGGGCGACCAGAAGGTGGTGGGTGACGTCGCCGCCGGGGCCGGCGGGACGGGCGTCGTCGCCTACGAGGTGCTGTGCCGCAAGCACCACCGGACCGGTACCACCCGCAAGGTCGTCGCGCTCGGGTCCTCGGCCGAGCCGCTGCCGCTCGCGTCGCCGGACCAGGAGGCCCTGGCGGTGACCGACGCGGCGGGCGCCGGAGCAGCCGACCCGATCGGCTGAGGCCTGCGGTGATCGCCCGGGGCGGTGGTCGACGCCGGGCTCAGGAGTCCTGGTCGGACCCGCCGCCGAAGACGATCTCGTCCCAGCTCGGCACGTGCGCCCGCTTGCGCGGCGTCCGGCGGCGCGGGGCGGGGGTGTCGCTCTCCACCAGCGGCGGCTGGTCGCCCTCGGACCGGGGCCGGCGCTGGGCTGAGGCCCGGGAGGCGGCCCGGTTGGAGGGGCGCCTCTCCTCCCGGTGGCCCTCCTCGGGCTCGTCGGTGCCCTGCGGGTCGCGCGGGCGGCTCGTGCGCCGAGCCGTACCGGCGGGGTGGCCGAGGCCGTAGCGGGAATCCTCGTCCGGCCCGTCCTCGTCACGGGTGCGGTCGGCCTCGTCGTCGGGCAGGTCCGGGACGAGCCGTGGGCCGGCGTAGGCCTCGCGGTCCCCGCCGAAGCCCCGCAGCATGCTGAGCGTGTCCTCGTAGCCGGACAGGGTGTCCTCGTAGGTGCTCATCATCTCGTAGAGGGTGTCGATCTCGCTGGGGCCGTCGTCCTCGTCGTCCCAGTCGTCGTACTCGTCCTCCGGTGCCATCCGGGCGCGGCGCTCCTCCTCGGTCAGCTCGAGGGTCGGCTCGGTGTCCAGGTCGAGGGGCGGCAGCGGCGACTCGCCCAGCATCCAGCGGGCGTCCTCGTTGGCGGCCACCGAGTAGCGCCCGTCGACGTCGAAGTTGAACACCGCGCGGCGGTTCTCGCCCTCCGAGGACAGTGTGGCCATCACCTGCCAGCGGCGGCGCTCCACCCGGGCGGCGGACCACTCCACGTCCCGCGGATCGAGGTCCAGGGCCCGGAGCTGCTCGGTGACCACGGCCTCCAGCCCTCGGTGGGCCGGGGAGTCACCGGCGCGGCGCACATTGGCGGTGCGGGCCAGGTCGGCGATGTGGTCCCGCTCGGCGATGATCGGGACGGCGTAGCCCTGCAGCTCGGCGGGCTCCACGCCGGCCTCCGCCGCGACCTCCTCGACACTCGACCCGGACCGCAGGCGGTCCTGGATCTCGCGCAGTGTCAAAGAGCTGTCCATGCGGGCCAAGATACCCCGGTGGACGGACACTCCCCAGCGCAACCCTCAACCTAGACTCGCGGGGTGAGTTCTCCCCTGTCCGGCTACGACGCCGTCCTGCTGCTCTCGTTCGGGGGGCCGGAACGCCAGGAGGACGTCGTCCCCTTCCTCCGCAACGTGACGCGTGGCCGCGACATCCCCGACGAGCGGCTGGAGGTCGTCGGCGGGCACTATCGCCTGTTCGGTGGCCGCAGCCCGCTCAACGACCAGAACCGGGCGCTGCTGGCGGCGCTGCGGGCCGAGCTGGGCGCCCGTGGCCTGACCGTCCCCCTGGTATGGGGCAACCGCAATTGGGCGCCCTACCTGGCCGATGTCCTCGCCGACCTCGCGGCGGGCGGCGCGCGGCGGGTGCTGGCGCTGACGACCAGTGCCTACCCGTCCTACTCGGGGTGCCGCCAGTACCTGGAGGACATCGCCCGGCACTGCCCACCGGGCCTGACGGTGGACAAGGTGCTGCCGTTCGCCCCGGACGACGGCTTCGTCGCCGCGAACCTGGATGCCGTCGCCACGGCCCGCGCCGACCTGGTCGGGGCCGGCCACCCCGATCCGTACGTCCTGTTCGTCACCCACTCCATCCCGCTGTCGATGGCGCGTACGTCCGGTCCGGCCGGCTCGCCGGAGCGGGAGGGCCACCCCGGTGGAGCGTACGTGTCGGTGCTGGAGCGCGTCGCCGAGCGGATCCTGGCCGGTCTGGAGGCCGGCGGGGGAGCCCGCCCCGAGCACGGCATCGCCTACTGCTCGCGCTCGGGCCCGCCCGCCGTGCCGTGGCTGGAACCCGACGTCAACGACGCCCTGCGGACCCTGGCCGCCCGAGGCGTCGAGGCCGTCGTCGTCGCACCGATCGGGTTCGTCAGCGACCACATGGAGGTCGTCTACGACCTGGACGTGGAGGCGGCGGCCACCGCCCGTGAGCTGGGGCTGGCCATGGGCCGGGCCGCCACCGCGGGCACCCACCCGGCGTTCGTCGCCGGCCTGGTGGACCGGTTGGTGGCCACGGCCGCCGGCCCGCTGCCGTGCCCGGTGGACTGCTGCCCGGCACCGGTCCGCCACGGCCGGCCCGGCGGGCACTGACGACGCGCCGACCCGGTGGGGCGACGCCGCACCCGGTTGCCCTGCCCGCGGGACGGGGTGGCGGGGCCGGCCCCGGCGGCTCGCGGACGAATCCGTTCAGGCCGGGGACTTGACAGCCATGGTATGAATGCCCCTGTATTGGTCCACGAGGTGGCCCCGCAGCGACTGCAGGGGCCGTGATGGGGAAGGCACGAATGGCCACAGATTACGACGCTCCTCGCAAGAGCGAGGAGGACGTGAACGAGGACTCGCTCGAAGCCCTCAAGAACCGTCGCAACGACCAGCAGTCCGGCAGCGTGGACGAGGACGAGGTGGCGGCCGCCGAGTCGTTCGAACTCCCCGGTGCCGACCTCTCGCACGAGGAACTGACCGTCAAGGTGCTGCCCAAGCAGCAGGACGAGTTCACCTGCGCCAGCTGCTTCCTGGTCCGCAAGCGCAGCCAGATCGCCAGGATCGACGGCGACCTCATCTACTGCACCGACTGCGTCCGGGGCTGATCGCCGGCCGGACCGTACGCCGGTCAGGCCGGGGGA
This sequence comes from uncultured Propionibacteriaceae bacterium, assembly GCA_964402325.1. Classification (GTDB taxonomy): domain Bacteria; phylum Actinomycetota; class Actinomycetes; order Propionibacteriales; family Propionibacteriaceae; genus Raineyella. Next base: position 15,890 of record CAYOBI010000023.1, read on the forward strand.
CGGTCCGCGAGACGGGAGGGCTCAGGTGTGTTCACCTGAGCCCTCTTCGTCGTGGTCCGACCGGGCCCGTGCGGACCCGTCGCGGTCAGATCGTCATCTGGATCCGGTGCGGCTTGGGCTTGCGGCCGCCGCTGGAGAGCAGGTATCGGGTGCCGATCCGCTGGGCCACCACCTGGGCGGCCGCCAGCCCGGCGGCACTGGCCAGGGCCCACAGGATCGCCGAGGTGGCGTCCGCCTCCGGGTCGGTCGGCTCCGGCGGCTCCTCCCCGGTGACGTAGTGCCAGCCTGCGGTCAGCACCTTGTGGGCGACCATCGTGGCCGCCGCACCGGCGACGGCGGTGTAGACCTTGTACACGAGTGCATCGGCGATGGCCATCGGTGTCCCTTCTCACGGCCGGGCGATGGGTCCATCCTAGGGCGCTGGTGCCGCCCCGGAGCAGTGAGATGGTTAGGTAGGTCCGTGGCATATCGCGAACGACTGATGCTGTCGTGGTGGTGGATCGTCGTGATCGCCGGCGTGATCCTCTCGGTGGCGGTCGTCTACTTCGTCTACCAGCCGCCCGGGATCGCTGCCTCGGTCACCCTCGCCCTGGTCGCCGTCGCGGCCGGAGCCGCTGCGGCGGGCAGCACCCGGGTGGCGGTCGAACCCGCCGGCCTCCGAGTGGGCCGCACCCTGCTCGAATGGCCGTACGTCGGCGACGTGCGGGCGCTGTCCGAGGACGAGACCCGGGAACGGATGGGCGCCGGTGCGGACCCCCGCGCCTTCCTGGCCACCCGCCCCTACGTCCGGCGTGTGGTCGAGGTGACCCTCGACGACCCGGCCGACCCGCACCCGTACTGGCTGGTCAGCTCGCGCCACCCCGAGGAATTGGCCGACGCGATCCGCCGGGCGGCGCACCGATGACAGCCTCGGGGCCGGACGACCTCGGGCCCGCCACCGGCGCGGCCCGGCCCACCGACGCCGAGCCCCCCGGCACCGGCGAGCGCACCGTGCCGGTGAGCATCGTCCGACTCGACCCGGGACTGCCGCTGCCCTCGTACGCCCGGGCGCTGGACGCGGGGGCCGACCTGCACGCCGCCGAGGACGTCGACCTGGCGCCGGGGGAGAGGCAGCTGGTCGGCACCGGGATCGCCCTGGCGATCCCGCCGGGGACGGCCGCGTTCGTCCATCCGCGGTCGGGGCTGGCGGCCCGGGAGGGGCTCGGCATCGTCAACAGTCCGGGTACGGTGGATGCCGGTTATCGTGGTGAGGTCAAGGTGTGCCTGATCAACACCGACCGGCACCGGACGATCAGGATCCGGCGCGGTGACCGCATCGCCCAGCTGGTGATCCAGCCGGTGCTGCGGGCCGCTTTCGTCGAGGTCGCGGAACTGCCGGCCTCTGAACGTGGCACCGATGGACACGGTTCGACCGGCACCCGGTCGTCCGCACGACAGGAGAACGCATGATCTTCGGACGCAAGCGCAAGGCGCGAACGGACGGCGCCGACCCGGAGGAGGAGCGCCCCGACACCGAGCAGGCGACCGAGACCGGTACCGACGAAGAAGCCGCGGAGGCGGAGCAGGCCACCGACTGGCGCGGGGCCGCCCCGGACGACCCGTGGGCCGCGGTGGATGCCCGCGAGTGGCGCGAGGACGGTCCGTTCGACATCGACGAGGTCGACCTCGAGGGCGACCCGATCGGCCGGATGGACCTCGGCGCCCTCGTGATCACCCCGGTCGACGGCATGGAGGTGCGCTTCCAGGTCGAGCAGACCTCCGCCCGCGCGACCGCCGTGCTGCTGCTGCACGACGACTCCGCGATGGAGCTGAGCGTGTACGCGGCTCCTCGAAGCGGCGGACTGTGGGCCGACGTCCGCCAGGAGGTGGCCGAGGTCGCCCGCCAGCAGGGCGGCACCGCCGAACTCGCCGAGGGCCCGTTCGGGGTCGAGGTGCGCCGGATGATGCCGGTCGTCACCCCCGACGGCCAGCAGGGGCTGCAACCGACCCGGATGCTGATGATCGAGGGGCCGCGTTGGGCCCTCCGGGCCGTCGTGTACGGCCGGGCCGCGATCGACTACGCCGACGAGGCGGTCACCGCCGAGCTGCGTGAGGTGCTCCGCGACACCGTCGTCCGTCGTGGCGACCTGCCGATGCCGCCCGGCAGCATCCTCGCGCTGACCCTGCCTCCGGAACTGGACGAGCAGATCCGTTCCGCGACCCAGGCCGAGGCGCAGGCACAGGCCGAGGCGGAGCGGCGTGCCCTGCCCGACCCGACCGGCCAGTCGACCGCGATCCAGGGGTGACGATGGCAGACAACGCCCTCGGAGCGGCCGGTTCCGCGCCCGGCGGCCCCACCGTCACGGTGGGGACCGTCGTCGGGCCGGTCGAGGTCGGCCCGGTCGCCCACGGCGGCCACTGCGTCGCCCGCCTCGACGGGCGGGTGATCTTCGTCCGGCACGCCCTGCCCGGCGAGACCGTCCGGGTGGCCGTCACCGACACCACCCACGACCGGTTCTGGCGGGGCGACGCCGTCGAGGTCCTGCGGCCGGCCCCCGGCCGGATCACCCCGCGCTGCCCGGTCGCCGGGCCGGGGATGTGCGGTGGCTGCGACTTCCAGCACGTCGACCCGGCCACCCAGCGCAGCCTCAAGGCGGCCGTCGTCCGCGAGCAGCTCGCCCATCTGGCCGGCCTGGACGTCGACGTCGAGGTCGAGGAACTGCCCGGGGGCTCCTTCGGCTGGCGGACCCGGATGGCGTACGTCGCCCGGGGCGGCACCGCCGCGATGCGGGTGCACCGGAGCAACGCCCTGATCGACGTCCCAGCCGGTGGGTGCCCGCTGGCGGTGGCCGAACAGCCCGACCCGCACGGCCTGGCCGCCGCGCTCGGCGACCCGGACGAGCATGCGCTGCGGGTCGTCACCGCGGCCGGCGGGACGACGGCGGTGCTGGTCGACGGCGTGGTCGCCGAGGGGCCGCGCGATCTCGTGGAGCGGGCCGCCGGCCGCGACTGGCGGGTCGACGCCGACGGCTTCTGGCAGGTCCACCCGTACGCTGCCGACACCCTGGTGGACGCGGTGCTGGAGGCGGTGGCACCCCAGCAGGGCGAGCGGGGCTTCGACCTTTACTGCGGGGTCGGGCTGTTCGCCGGCGCGCTGGTCGATGCCGGCGTGCGGATGTGGGGTGTCGAGGTCGACAAGCGGGCGATCGAACTGGCCCAGGCGAACGTGCCGGACGCCCGGTTCACCGCCGGTCGGGTCGACCGGGTGGTGCGTCGGATGCCGCGGGCCACCGACCTGGTGGTGCTGGACCCGCCCCGGACCGGTGCCGGCAAGGATGTCATCGACGCCGTCGCCGACCGCAACCCGCGGGCGATCGCCTACGTCGCCTGCGACCCGGCGGCGCTCGGCCGCGACCTGGGGCGGCTCCGGCGCCAGGGCTACGAACTGGCGTCGCTGCGGGCCTTCGACCTGTTCCCCAACACCCACCACGTGGAGTGCGTGGCGACCTGCGTGCCGGCCTGAGGCGGCCCGACCGGCCCGGGCCTGAGCCCGGCGCAGGGCCGGGCCGGCTCAGTGGTGCATCACGCGGTGGGCCAGCCGGTTGCCGATCACCTGGGCGAGTTGGACGATCGCGATGATCACCACCACTGCGAGCAGGGTGACGGCGTAGTTGAACTGCTGGTAGCCGTACGTGATCGCCAGGTCCCCGAGACCGCCGCCACCGATGTAGCCCGCCACCGCGGACATGTCGACCACGCCGATGAAGACGAAGGTGTAGCCGAGGACCAGCGGCCCGATGGACTCCCGCACCACCACGTCGAAGAGGACCCGGGCCCTGGAGGCGCCCATCGCCCGGGCGGCCTCGACCAGCCCGGTGTCGATCCCGACGAGGTTCTGTTCGACGATGCGACCGACCACGACCGAGGCCATCAGGGTCATCGGGAGGATCGCCGCCTGGGTGCCCACCGAGCGGCCCGTCAGGGCGAGCGAGAGCGGCTGCACCAGCGAGATGAAGATGATGAACGGGATCGGCCGCACGACGTTGATCACCAGGTTGACCGCGGCGAACACGACCCGGTGCTCGAGCAGGTTGCCCGGTCGGGTGGCGTACAGCAGGATCCCGATCAGGGTCCCCACCACCGCCCCGATCAGCATCGTCACGGACACCATCTGCAGGGTCTGGGCGACCGACTGCCCCAGCAGCGGCCCCATCAGAGTCCAGTCGATCATCGTCGTCCACCCTTCGCGTCGAGGTGCGTGTCCGTGCCGGTGCCCGGTGCCGTCGTGCCCGGTGCCGTCGTACCCGAGGCCGGTGGCGCCCCCTCGGCGTCGGACGACGTGGCGGGCCAGACCTTGAGGCTGGTGACCGCCGCCAGGTCGTCGACGAGGTCGCGGACCTCGTCCGGTGGCCCGTCGAGGGCATAGGTCAGCGACCCGTACGGTCGCTCGGCGATCTCGACGACGGAGCCGAAGACGACACCGCTGGTGACCCCCCGGTGGCGCGCCAGCGTTCCGAGCACCTGTTGCTGGGCGGACCGGCCGGCGGATGCGGAGGCGGGTTCGACGATCGACACGGTCACGAACGTCCCGGGATGGTGGGTCCGCAGCCGGTCGATGGTGGCCGGTGTCGGGGCGTCCTGGATGGTCGACTCGATGAATCGTCGGGTCTCGGGGTACCGGGGGTGGGCGAAGACGTCGTAGACCGGTCCGTGGTCGAGCAGGCGGCCGTGCTCCATCACGGCGACGCTGTCGCAGATCGAGCGGACGACGTGCATCTCGTGGGTGATCACCACGATCGTGGTGCCCATGTCGCGGTTCACCCGCTGGAGCAGGTCGAGCACCTCGCTGGTGGTGTTGGGGTCGAGGGCACTGGTGGCCTCGTCGGCCAGCAGGAGGGACGGCCGGGTGGCGAGGGCCCGGGCGATACCGACCCGCTGCTTCTGTCCGCCGGACAGCTGGCCGGGGAACCGCCGTGCGGCCGCGGACATGCCGACGTACGCGAGCAGCTCGGCGACCCGGCGGGACCGCTCGGCCCTGTCCCAGCCGGCGATCCGCAGCGGGTACTCGACGTTCTGCTCGACCGTCCTGGAGCCCAGCAGGTTGAACTGCTGGAAGACCATGCCGATGGACGAGCGGAGTCGCCTCAGCTCCCGCTCGCCCATCGACGTCACCTCGCTCCCGCCGACCTGGAGCGATCCGCTGTCGGGCAGCTCGAGGGCGTTGATCAGCCGGACGAGCGTCGACTTCCCGGCACCGGAGTATCCGATGATCCCCGTCACGCTGCCGGCCTCGATGTCGAGACTGACATCGTCGACGGCGGTGACCGCGGGCGCGGTCGAGGAGCGCCGTCGGGGCAGGAACGTCTTGGAGACGTGGCGGAGGCTGACGATGGCCGTCACAGGGATCCTTCCGGGGCCGGGGAGTCGGGGGCGGGGCGGGCTCGGGTCACTTCTTGGACGCGATGTGCTGCTGGATGGTGACCAGGCTGGCCTGGAGGGCGGCCGGGTCCTCCTGGATGAACGTTCCGGACCCCAGGTCCTTGCGGACGGCCTCCTGGACCGTCGGATCGTGGTAGATCGCGGCGATCTTCAGCAGGGTCGGGTTGTCCTTGTCCTCCGGCCGGGCGACGAACGCATTCAGGTACGCCTTCGACGCCTCGGCGGTCGGGTCGTCCTTCGCGAGGACGAGGTCCTTGGACAGGTTGGCCGCGGTGGCGTAGTTGTTGTTGACGACGGCCCCGTCGAGTGAGTCGAGGTTCTGGGCGGTGACCTTCGCATCGACGGGAACGACCTTGACCCGGGAGGCCGCCTGGTCGATCTCGGCCGGCGTGGAGGTGGAGTTGGCGCCACCCTTGACCGTGATCAGGCCCGCCTGCTCCAGGACGACCAGCGAGCGGGACAGGTTGGTCGGGTCGTTGGGCACGGCGATCTGTCCGCCGGCCGGGATCTCGGCCAGGCTGTGGTGCTTCTTCGAGTAGAGCGGCAGCGGGTAGATGGCGGTCGACCCGATCGGCTGGAGGGACTTGCCGTTCTTCACGTTGTACGTGGCCAGGTACTGCAGGTGCTGGAACTCGTTGAGGTCGAGCTGCTTCTGGTCCAGGGCCGGGTTGGGCTGGTTGTAGTCGGAGAAGTTCTGGAACTCGACGGTGACGCCGGTCTGCTCCTTCACGGTGCGGGCGTAGACCTGCCAGTAGGGCTCGGCGCCGTCGGACACGCCGATCCTGACGGTCTTGATATCGGTCGGCAGGCCTGCGGCCGTGGGCTGGGTCGCGTTGCCGGCGCTGCAGGCGGTGAGCATCGTCAGGGCGACCGCGACGACAGTGGCCTTCAGCAGGGTGATGGGTCTGGTCATGGGTGTTTCCTCTTCTTCCGGTTGGTTTCCCGTGGGTGGTGGGGTCAGTGGGCGGCGTACGCGCCGCGGTAGCGGGCGGCCGGGTGTCGATCCGGGAGCCGGTCGGTCCCGAACAGCCGGTGCCGCAGGGTGCCCGGCCGGTAGGCGACCTTGGCCAGGCCGCGACGCTGCAGTGTGGGCAGCAGCAGGCGGTTGAATTCCTCGTACGTGCCGGGGAGGCGCCAGTTGATGACGTTGATGCCGTCCACCCCGGCGTCGCGGTAGTCGGCGAGGACGTCGGCGATCTCGTCGGGGGTGCCGGTGACCAGCCCGCGACGCACCCGGCTGTTCACCAGGTCGCCGAGCGTGGGCTCGCGGCCGTCGACGGTCGCGCTGACCCAGTCGACGTGGCCGCGTCCGCCGTTGTTGTCGATGGCGCGCAGCGGGGTGTCGTCCGGCAGGTGCGAGCCGTCCGGCAGGGTCCCGAGGGCGGTGTGCAGCTGGTAGCCGAGCACGGACGCGTACGCCTCGTAGTCGGCCAGCCTGGCCGCGACCTCGTCGTGGTCCTCGCCGACGACGAAGGTCAGCCCCTGGAAGAAGCGCAGGTCGTCGGGCCGGCGACCGAGGTCTGCCGCGAGCCGTCGGGTGGTGGCGATGTGCTCCCGGGCGACGTCCGGGGTCGGGGTGGTGATGAAGACGGCCTCGGCGTGGCGGGCCGCGAAGGCGATGCCGCGGGCCGAGCCGCCCGCCTGGAACAGCAGGGGCGTCCGTTGCGGGGACGGCTGGACGAGGTGGGGCCCCTCGACGCTGTAGCGCTCGCTACGGTGGTGGATCCGGTGCACCTTGGCCGGGTCGGCGTACCGATTGCCGGTGCGGTCGAGCAGCACCGCGCCGTCGTCCCAGGACCCTTCCCAGAGCTTGTAGAGCACGTCGAGGTACTCGTCGGCCCAGTCGTAGCGGGCGTCGTGGTCGGGCAGGCCGGGCAGGTCGAAGTTGCGCGCCGCGTTCTCCTGGGTGGAGGTGACGATGTTCCAGGCGACCCGTCCGCCGGTCAGGTGGTCCAGGGTGGAGATCTGCCGGGCGAAGTTGAACGGCGGGTTCTGCATGATGTTCGACGTGTAGGCCAGGCCGATGTGCTCGGTGGCCAGCGCCAGCGCGCTCAGCAGCACCGCCGGGTCGTTGGACGGGATCTGCAGGCCCTCGGTCACGTTGTCGTCGAGCCGGCCGTCCGCGGGTCCGTACAGCCCGGTGACGTCGGCGAAGAACATCGCGTCGAACAGGCCCTCCTCGAGCGTCCGGGCCAGGTCGACCCAGAACCGCAGGTCGTTGAACTCGACCTGATGGGCGTCCGGGTGCCGCCACTGCCCGTGGTGGATGTGGCTGGGGGTGTTCATCAGGAAGGCGTTGAACGCGAGCGGCTGGTCGGGCATGGGGGTCCTGTCGGCGTGGTCCGGTGCTGGGGCGTACGTGAGGGGCGTGCGTACGGGAGGGGCGTACGGGTGTGCCGCCGGTGGCCGCCCCGTCGGGAGCGGCCACCGGGCTGGTCAGGCGGTGGCCGCCGTCGGGTCCTGCGGGAGCGGGGCCAGCGCGTTGTGGATGAAGGTGCTGACCGGGACGCCGTTCAGCTCGTGGTCGCCGACCGCCAGGGTCTGATGGAAGGCCGGGTTGTTGGACGAGATGGTGCGGGCGTTGCGCCACAGCCGGTCCAGCTGGCGGGCACTGGCCGTCGCCGAGGCGCCGCCGACCTCGAAGATCTCGGTGGTGATCCGCAGCACGTCCTCGATCACGACCGGCCACAGCTGCGCGACGTACGCGTCGACGGCGTCGTACAGGGCGTCGTCGAGCTGCCCGCCCCGGTGCTGGTCGAGAGCCGCGCCGACCCGGCGGGCCGCCTCGACGACGGCGGCGCGGACCAGGCTGGTGCGTCCGCGGACGGACCCGACGGCGTACAGGGCGGCCGGGTCCTGGGCGGGGGCGACCGTCGGGTTCCAGGCGTTGCGCCCCTTGTGCTGGAGGAAGGCGACGATCTCGGCGGTCGCGGCCTCGGCGATGCCGACCAGGCTCGCCAGCAGGTCGATCTGGTAGATCGGCCAGATGAGGGTCTTCTGGCTGCCGAGCGGGACGAAGAACCGGGGATCGACCGGGACGTCGACGAAGGTGGTGGTGCCCGAGGCGGTGAGGCGCTGCCCGAAACCGTCCCAGTCGTCCACCGTGGTGACACCGGGGGCGTCGGTCCTGGCGGCGAGGTGGACCAGGGTGGTGCCGCCGTCGGCGCCGACCAGCTCCGCGGTGACCCGCGTCCAGTCGGAGTAGAGGGTGCCGGTGGTGTAGTACTTCTTGCCGTTCAGCAGGAACCGGCCGTCGGTCTCGACCACCCGGGTGGAGGGGTTGCCGTAGTTGCCGGTCTTCTCGGTCTCGGCGTTGCCGACCAGGGCCCCCGCGGCGATCTCCTCGATCCAGAACGCCCGGAACTCCTCGTCCGGCGACACCAGCACGTCCTCGACGAAGCCGATGTGGCCGCGCAGGGCCTGGGCGATGTTGCTGTCGGCGGTGGCGACGTCGACCAGCACCTCGGTGAGCTGCTCGAACGAGGCGCCGAAGCCTCCCCGGTCCGCGGGGAGGCGCAGCCGGCCGAAGCCGGCGGCGGCCAGCTCGCGGATCTCGTCGAACGGCAGGATCCGGTCCCGCTCCCGGTCGACGGCACCGGCATGGATGCGCTCCAGCACCGGGGCGAAGTGTGCCCGCAGCTGGTCGGTGGTGAGCGGGGTCTGCAGGGTCTCGGTCATCGGGGTCTCACTTTCAGGAGGGGCGGGCTGCGGATGGGGGCGGACGTCGGGTCGGGCGGGGTGGACGGTTCAGTCGGCAGCGGGGAGTCCGGCGTCCGGGGAGGGCACCGTCCCGACGGTGTACTGGAGGGCGCGGTGGCCGCCGTTGAGCAGGTGCGCGCCGGTGAGACGGGCCCGGTAGATCAGTGGGTTGTGCTGGGCCAGGACCCGGGCGTTGCGCCAGTGCCGGTCCAGCCCGCGGGTCCGGCTGGTCTGCGAGGCGCCACCGACCTCGAACAGCTCGGTCGCGGCGCGCAGCACGGCCGGGGCGATGGCCAGCTGGGCCCGGTAGGCGCTGATGTCGATGGCGGTGTAGTCCTCGTCGGTCGCGGTGCCTGCCGCGACCCGCTGTTGGACGTGGTCGAGCTCGTCGACGAAGGCCAGAAAGGTGGCGCGGGTGGCGTACGCGACGGCCGACAGCTCGCCGATGACCTGCTGCACCTGCGGGTCGTGGCGCGGCAACGGGGTGTTGGCGTGGCTGTAGGAGCGGGTCCGGCCGGCCACGTACGCGGCGGCGTCGCGGACGATGGCCTGCGCGATGCCGGCCAGGTTGGCCAGGTGGACGGACTGGGCCAGCGCCTGGGCGTGGCTCGCCTCGGTGCTGTAGGGGCGGGGCACCACCTCGTCGGCGGCGACCGGGACGTGGTCGAAGATCGTCGTCCCCGAGGCGGTCAGTTGCTGGCCGAAGCCGTCCCAGTCGTCCTTCAGCGCGGGTGGTGACCTGGCCGGCCCGGTTGTCCACCTCGGTGACCGCGTTGCCGACCA
>CAYOBI010000023.1:25889-33958 GCA_964402325.1 uncultured Propionibacteriaceae bacterium
CGGGTGGTGACCTGGCCGGCCCGGTTGTCCACCTCGGTGACCGCGTTGCCGACCACGGCTCCGGCCCCGATCCGCTGCAGCCAACGGGCCCGCCGGTCGTCCGCCGGGGAGACCAGCAGCTGTTCGACGCACAGCAGGTGGGCCCGCAGGGCCTGCACCAGGTTGGGGTCGGCCGCCCCGAGCTCGATCACGAAGGGGTAGAACTCCACCAGCCCGAGGCCGGCGCCACCGGACTCGACCGGGACCCGCAGACTGGTGTAGCCGGCGGCCCGGAGCCGGTCGACCGCCTCGTGGTCGATCACGTGGTCGGCTTCCCGGGCCACGGCGCCGGCGGCGATCTGTTCGAACACCGGGATCAGCCGGTGGGCGGCGGCGAGCACCGCGGGACGGGGGTCGGGGCCGGTGAGTCGGCGGAGCTGTGCGGACATGGGTTCTCCAGACGATGGGAAGTGGGGTGGCGGGCTGCGGCGACCCGGTCAGGGCCGAGGAATCAGGACCGGGTGGCCCCGGCGAGCTGGGAGGAGATCGATTCCAGGCGGTCCGAGGCGGTGGACAAATCGCCGCCGACCCGGAACCGGCTGCCGCGGTGGTCCGCCGGGAGCCGGTCGCCCTGTCCGAACAACTTCTGGCGCAGCGTCCCGGGGGTGTAGGCGGTCTTGTACCGGCCGAGTCGCTGCAGCTGCGGCACGACGAACTCGACGACGTCCTCGAACGTGCCCGGGGTGACGGCGTACGCCAGGTTGAAGCCGTCGACGTCCGTCTCGTCCTGCAGTTCGGCGAGCCGACGGGCCACCGTCGCGCCGGAGCCCACCAGGATCGGGCCGAACCCGCCGATCCCGATGTACTCGCTGAAGTCGCGTACGGTCCACGGCCGGCCGTCCTCGCGCCGTGCCCCGAGGATGGTCTCCACGGCCGACTGGATGGCGTTGGACTGCACGTTGCCGACCGGTTCGTCCAGACCGAACTGCGACAGGTCGACACCGGTCCAACCGGACAGCAGCACCAGCGCCCCCTCCGGGTCGGCGTAGCGGCGGTACTCCTCGAACGTCGCCCGGGCCTCCTCGTCGGTCGCGGCGGTGATGATCGTCTGCATGGCGAACACCCGGATGGCGTACGGATCCCGGCCGGCGGCCACGGCGGCGGTCCGGATCTTCCGGACGCTGTCGCGCATGATCGCGGTGGTCGGTGCGCTGATGAACACCGCCTCGGCGTTCTCGCCGGCGAACGTCACGCCCCGCGGGGAGGTGCCCGCCTGGTAGACGACCGGCATCCGCTGCGGGCTCGGCTCGGTGATCGCGATGCCGGGCACGTCGAAGTACCGCCCGTGGTGGTTGATCGCGTGCACCTTGGCGGGGTCGACGAACCCGCGTTCGGCGTCGTCGAGCACCGCGTCGTCCTCCCAGGAGCCCTCGAGCAGCTTGTAGACCACCTCGAGGTACTCGTCGGCGTGGTCGTAGCGCTCGTCGTGCGACATCTGGTCGTGATGACCCAGGTTCTGCGCTGCGGAGGGCAGATACCCGGTGACGACGTTCCACCCCACCCGACCCCCGGTCAGGTGGTCAAGGGTCGCCAGGCGGCGCGCGAACGGGTACGGGTGCTCGTACGCCGTGCCGGCCGTCACCCCGAAGCCGAGGTGCTCGGTGACCGCCGCCATCGCGGAGACCAGCAGGATCGGGTCGTTGACCGGGACCTGGGCGCCGGTCCGCAGCGGCCCCTCGTTGGTCGCCCCGTACACGTCGTAGGTGCCCAGGACGTCGGCGATGAACAGGCCGTCGAACAGGCCCTGCTCGAGGGTCTGCGCCAGGTCGGTCCAGTAGCCGAGGGTGTTGTACGTCCGGGCCCGGTCGGCGGGGTGGCGCCACAGCCCGGGGGACTGGTGCGCGACGCAGTTCATGTCGAAGGCGTTGAAGAGGATCTCGCGCCCGGGGGTGCGGGCGGGCTGGACGGTCATCGGGGCCTCTGTCTTCTCGGGAGCGGGAGCGGGTGTCGGGGCGGGGCGGGTCAGAGCGTGCCGGTGCGCGGCGGCTGCTCGCCGGTGAGCCGGTACCGGCCGAGGTGCTGGTACTTCCAGCGCACCGGGTCATGCAGGGTGTGGGTCCGGGCGTTGCGCCAGTGCCGGTCGTAGTCGTACGTGCGGGACGCGGCGCGGGTGCCGGAGATCTCGAAGCCGCCCTCGGCCGCCGCCAGGGCCGCCTCGGTGGCGAGGATCTTGAGCGCGGCGACCGCCAGGGTCGCCTCGGTCGCCAGGGCGTCGTCGGGGATCGCCTGCACCGCGTCGACGGCGTCGGCGGCCACCCGCAGCTGCGCCGTCGCGGCCCTGACCCGGACGTCGAGCTCGCCGACCCGCTGGACGGTGAGCGGGTCGTCGACCGCGCGGGCCACCCCCGCCTCGTGGTGCGGGCGGGCCTTCGTCCGGACGAACGCCACCGCCTCGGCCAGCGCCCCCTCGGCGATCCCGGCGTCGAGGGCGCCGTGCAGCAACTGGGCGTACGCGCCGTAGCCGTACGGGCCGGAGACGGCGTCACGGCGACTGATCACCCGTCGGGCGGGGACGGCGACGTCGTCGAAGTGGACCTGGCCGCTGGCGGTGGTGCGCTGGCCGACGCCGTCCCAGTCGTCGATCACCCGGACCCCCGCGGCATCGCGGGGGACGAAGGCGACCACCTGCTCGTCGGTGCCCGCCGGCGTTGCGAGCACCGGGATCCAGGTCGCGAACAGGGCGCCGGTGGCGTAGCCCTTGCGCCCGGTCAATCGGTGGCCACCGGCCGGATCGGGGGTCAGCCGGGTGGTGATCGCCAGGGCGGTCGGGCCGCCGAGCTCGGACTGGGCGTTACCGAGCCGAGCGCCCCGCAGCACCGCGGACCAGATCTCCTCCTGCAGGTCGGGCGGGGCGGCCAGCCGAACGAGGTTGAGGTAGACGAAGTGGGAGTGCGGGATCTGGGCGATGCTCGGGTCCGCGGTGGCCAGGATCCGGATCACCTCGGCGACGGTGGCCGCGGTCGCGCCGGCCCCGCCGAAGGCGCGCGGCACGCTGATCGCGAGCAGCCCGCTGGCACTCAACGCCTCGACCTCGGCGGTCGGCAGCACCCGGTGCAGGTCGCGGTGTGCGGCCTCCCGGGCGTACGTTGCGGCCAACGCGGTGGCCGTGGCCACGGCCTCGGCGGCCTCGAGCACGGGCACCGGCGCCCCGGCCGGACGCGGGGTGGGCACGGCGCCGGTGGATGCGAGGTTGCTGGATGCGAGGCTGCCGGATTCGGTGGTGGTCGTCATTGTCGCGCTCAGATCGCCGCCGCGAACGGGACCCGGCTCACGGCCGGTTCCTGGCCCCGCCCGGGGTGCGACCACAGTCCGCGCTCCTCGAGGATCGGCAGCACGCCCTCGCCGAACCAGTAGGCCTCCTCCAGGTGCGGGTAGCCGCTGAGGACGAACGTGGTCAGCCCGAGCGCGGCGTACTCCTCGATCCGGTCGGCGACCTCGGTGTGCGAGCCGACCAGCGCCGTCCCGGCACCGCCGCGGACCAGGCCGACGCCCGCCCATAGGTTGGGGGAGACCTCGAGGCCGTCCTTGGAGCCCCGGTTGAGCTCCAGCATCCGCCGCTGGCCCTCGGACTCGGACCGGCGCAACCCGGCCTGCACCCGGGCGATCTGCTCGGCCGAGACGCCGTCCAGCAGTCGCTGCGCCTCGGCCCAGGCCGCCTCGGAGGTGTCCCGGGAGATCACGTGCAGCCGGATGCCGAACTCCACGTCGCGGCCGCGCTCGGCCGCCAGGCCCCGGATCCACTCCACCTTGCGCTGCACCGCCGCCGGCGGCTCGCCCCAGGTCAGGTAGACGTCGCAGTTGTCGGCGAAGACCGGTCCCGCCGGCCCGGACGACCCGCCGAAGTAGAGCGGGGGCCGCGGGGTGGGCCGTCGCTGCAGGGTGGCCTCCTCGATGTCGAAGTAGCTGCCGCGGAAGCTGACCGGCTTGTCGGACTCCCACAGTCGGTTCACGATCCTGAGGAACTCGTCGCAGCGGGCGTACCGGCCGGCCTTGTCCTCGTGGTCGCCATAGGCGCGCTGCTCGTGGGACTCGCCCCCGGTGACCACGTTGAGCAGCAGCCGGCCCTGCGACTGCCACTGGAAGGTGGCCGCCATCTGGGCGGCGAGCGTCGGGCTGATCGCCCCGGGTCGCAGCGCGATCAGGAACTTGATCCGCTCGGTGATGCCCGCCAGCATCGCGGCCGTCACCCAGGCGTCCTCGCACCAGGCACCGGTCGGCACGAGCAGGCCCTCGAAGCCCAGTTCGTCGGCGGCGGAGGTGATCCGGGACAGGTACTTCAGGGTGGCTGGACGGTCCTTCGAGGCGGTTCGGGCCGGCTGACCGTGGCCGCCGCCGACGATCCCGCGGGAGTCGCCGTAGGTGGGCAGGAACCAGGCGAAGTCGAGCATGGTGGGGTCCTCTCGGGGATCAGGCGGCGGCAGGGACGTGCGGCAGGGCGGCCGAGAAGGCCTCGAGGGTGGCGTCGAGACGCTCCACCGCCGACTCGTGCAGGCGTACGGAGCCGTCCGGCTGGACCGTGATCTGGGTGTCGGTGACCAGGTGGCTCTGCACGACGTGGCGGGCGCCGAGGGCCTGCAGCACCGGCCGCAGGGCGTAGTCGAGGGCCAGCGCGTGGGCCAGCGAGCCGCTGGTCGCCAACGGCAGCACCGTCTTGCCCTCGAACGCCGTCTGCGGCAGCAGGTCCAGCCAGGCCTTGAGGGCCCCGGAGAACGACGCCTTGTAGACGGGCGTCACGATCACCAGGCCGTCGGCTCGGGCCACGGTCTCCTGGCTCGCCCGGATCGCCGGGTCACCGAACTCGGCGTGCAGCAAGGCGTCGGCCGGCAGGTCCCGGACGGACAGGTGGTCCACCTGGTGACCGTCCCCGGCCAGCTGGGTGCCGACGAGCCTGGCGAGGGCGTTGCCGCGGGAGGTGGCCGACGGACTGCCGGAGACGGTGAGCAGGTGGGACATGGGGGCGGCCTTTCGGGGGAGGCGGAGGGCTTCGTTGCCTCGACGCTAACCATGTCCATAAGGAGAGTCAATACACGAGTAAAGACATAGGAATAGATGCCAAGAACCGGCGTGCCGTGGTCGGTGGTTGTGCCAGGCTGTGGCACGGGTTGGTCGGGCGGGTTACGCCTCAGTGGTTGGCCCAGGCGTCGCCGCCCGTGGTCAGGTCGTTGACCAGTTGGTTGAAGCGGCCGCTGGCCAGTTGCTCGAGGGTGGTCGAGTCCAGCACCGAGCGCAGTGAGGCCCGGACGGCGACCCACAGGGTCGGCAGGTGCTGGGTGGCCCCGCGATACTCGGTGTCCTGGGGGCGTAGTCCCCGGACCTCCCAGAGGGGTCCGTCGACGGCACGCATGATGTCGCCGATGCTGATCGCGTCGGCGCCCCTGGCGAGGAAGTACCCGCCCCGGGATCCGCGCAGGCTGGTGATCAGGCCTCCCCGTCGCAGGTCGGCGAAGATCGCCTCCATGAACTTGCGGGGCAGGTCCTCGCGCTGGGCGACGGAGTCCAGGGTCACGGGTTCCGACGGGTCGGCGGTGGCCAGGTGCACCATGGCGCGGACGGCATACTCGGTGCGCGCGGAGAGGTTCACGCCGTCATCCTACGGGCAGGTGGTGTGCTCGCGGGGGTCTCCGGGTGCCTCCTCGCGGGATCCGGTGCCGGCTGGCGTTCACCGATGTCCCCGTGTGGACCGGGGGAGTGGATGGCGTACCGGGTCCGGGAGGATGTGGCAGCACCCCAGGGATCCGTGCAGACGTTCGACCGTGACGGTTCCTGTGCGGCTGCGTCCTGGCGATGTCGGCCCTCCGGCTGCGCGGTCCGCGACGACGTGGTTGGATCGTCAGAGCACGGGAAACCGTGGTATCTTGACGTCAAGAGAAAACTGTCGAGGGAGCTGTATTCATGAGCGTCAACAGCCTGGGTGCCAAGGCCGGCCTGGAAGTCAACGGCACGAACTACGAGATCTTCCGCCTGGATGCGGTCGAGGGCTCCGAGCACCTCCCGTACTCCCTCAAGGTGCTGCTGGAGAACCTGCTCCGCACCGAGGACGGCGCGAACATCACTGCCGACGACATCAAGGCGCTGGCGGCCTGGGATCCGGCGGCCGAGCCGAGCAAGGAGATCCAGTTCACCCCGGCCCGCGTGATCATGCAGGACTTCACCGGTGTGCCGTGTGTCGTCGACCTGGCCACGATGCGCGAGGCGATCACCGACCTCGGCGGCGACCCGGCCAAGGTCAACCCGCTGTCCCCGGCCGAGATGGTCATCGACCACTCCGTCATCGTGGAGCACTTCGGCACTCCCGATGCCTTCACCAAGAACGTCGATGTCGAGTACCAGCGCAACCAGGAGCGCTACCAGTTCCTGCGTTGGGGCCAGACCGCTTTCGACGACTTCAAGGTCGTCCCCCCGGGCACCGGCATCGTGCACCAGGTCAACATCGAGAACCTCGCCCGCGTGGTCTTCCCGCGTGAGGTCGACGGCGTCCTGCAGGCCTACCCCGACACCTGCGTCGGCACCGACTCCCACACCACCATGGTCAACGGCCTCGGCGTCGTCGGCTGGGGCGTGGGTGGCATCGAGGCCGAGGCGGCCATGCTCGGCCAGCCGGTCTCCATGCTCATCCCGCGCGTCGTCGGCTTCAAGCTGACCGGCTCGCTCACCGAGGGCGTGACCGCCACCGACCTCGTGCTCACCATCACCGACATGCTGCGCAAGCATGGTGTGGTCGGTAAGTTCGTCGAGTTCTACGGCGAGGGCGTCTCCTCGATCCCGCTCGCCAACCGCGCGACCATCGGCAACATGTCGCCCGAGTACGGCTCCACCATCGCGGTCTTCCCGATCGACGACAAGACCACCGACTACCTGCGCCTCACCGGCCGGACCGAGGACCAGATCGCCCTCGTCGAGCAGTACGCCAGGACCCAGGGCCTGTGGCTGGACACCACCAAGGAGGCCAAGTACTCCGAGTACATCGAGCTGGACCTGTCGACGGTCGTCCCGTCGATCTCCGGCCCGAAGCGCCCGCAGGACCGCATCCTGCTGTCGGAGGCCAAGGACAGGTTCGAGGCCACCGTTCCGTCGTACACCGACGACTGGAAGGCCACCACCCCGGTGACCCTGGCCGACGGCACCTCGTTCGACCTGCCGAACGGCGCGGTCACCGTCGCGGCGATCACCTCCTGCACCAACACCTCCAACCCTTCGGTGATGCTCGGCGCCGCGCTGATCGCCAAGAAGGCCGTGGAGAAGGGCCTGTCGCCCAAGCCGTGGGTCAAGACCTCGGTCGCCCCGGGCTCCCAGGTCGTCACCGACTACTACGAGAAGTCCGGTCTGCAGCAGTACCTCGACGACCTGCGGTTCAACACCGTCGGCTACGGCTGCACCACCTGCATCGGCAACACCGGCCCGCTGATCCCGGAGATCTCCCAGGCGGTCAACGAGAACGACATGGCCGTCACCGCCGTGCTGTCCGGCAACCGCAACTTCGAGGGCCGGATCAGCCCCGACGTGAAGATGAACTACCTCGCCTCGCCGATGCTGGTCATCGTCTACGCCCTCGCCGGCACCATGGACATCGACCTGGCCACCGAGCCGCTCGGCAAGGACCAGGACGGCAACGACGTCTTCATGAGCGACCTGTGGCCGTCGCAGGCCGAGATCGACGATGTGGTGGCCTCGTCCATCTCCCCGGAGATGTTCACCAAGGACTACGCCGACGTCTTCAAGGGTGACGAGCGCTGGCGCTCGCTGCCCACCCCGGAGGGTAAGGTCTTCACCTGGGACCAGGACTCCACCTACGTCCGCAAGGCCCCGTACTTCGACGGGATGCCGGAGCAGCCGGAGCCGGTCAGCGACATCAAGGGCGCCCGCGTCCTGCTGAAGCTGGGCGACTCGGTCACCACCGACCACATCTCCCCGGCCGGCAACATCAAGGCCGACTCCCCGGCCGGTCGTTACCTGGCCGGTCACGGTGTGGAGCGCAAGGAAGATCGGAAGAGCACACGTCTGAACGCCGGTCACGGTGTGGAGCGCAAGGA
>CAYOBI010000024.1:0-22243 GCA_964402325.1 uncultured Propionibacteriaceae bacterium
GTCAGCCCAGGCACGCTGTCAGCCCAGGCACGCTGTCAGCGCAGCCACAGCCAGGCGGCCAGGAAGAACCCGGCCCCGGCGACGACCGCCCGCAGCACCGGCTCGGGGATCAGCCGTTGGATCACCGGGCCGACGTTGCCGCCGACCACGCAGCCGAGGCCGAGCGCGATCGCCGCGGCCCAGTTCACCGGTCCGAAGCCGATGAAGACCAGCGAGGCCACCAGGTTGCTCACCCCGAGCAGCAGGCTCTTGATCACCATCGCCCGGGTGAACAGTTCCGAGCTCGCGATCAGGGTCAGGGCCAGGTACATCACGCCCGCGCCGGCCCCGAAGTAGCCGCCGTAGCAGCAGACCAGGAACAGCCCGATCCAGTAGACGACCGGGTTGGGGTCGTCGCCCCGCAGCCGGCTGATCCGCGGGCTGAGCAGCAGCAGGACGGAGGCGAGCGCGATCAGCCACGGCACGATCGCGGTGAAGCTGGACTCGCCGGCAACCAGCAGCACTGTCGCGCCCAGGCCGCCGCCGACGCCGGCCACGGCCAGCTGGGCGGCCAGGGTCCGGCGGCTGCCGCCGGTGACCGTACGCATCGCCCGCGCGGTGGACCCGACGCCGACGCCGACCAGCCCGAGGGTGTTGGAGACGTTCGCCGCGACCGGCGACAGGCCGGCCGCCAGCAGGACCGGGTAGCTGACCAGGGAGGCCAGTCCGGTGAGGTAGCCGACGATGCCGGTGCCGACGCCGGCCAGGGCGATCAGTGCCAGGACGCCCAGCGGCATCCCCAGGATCTCCGTCCCGCCCATCGCGTCTCCTCCCCGTGGCCGTGCCGCCCCCGCCGCCACGATAGCGGCGAACGGTACGAGGACCGGCTACTCGGCCGGGACGGACCCCCCGGGCGTCGGCGGTGTGCCGGTCACCACAGTGTCGAGGGTGGTGCTCCTGCGCGGCCGCGGGTTGTTCACGTACGCGTAGTAGTAGCCGATCAGGATTCCGCCGCCGATGAAGTTGCCGATCAGGGCGATCGCCACGTTGCCGGCGGCCCGGGCCACGTCGATGCCCTGGCTGAGGCCGACGACGAAGAAGAAGACGGTGTTCGCCACCGAATGCTCCAGGCCGAGGAAGGCGAAGACGAACACCGCGGCGACCATCGTCAGCGTCATCGTGATGGAATCCTTGACGAAGCCGTTGTAGACCAGCAGCATCGCGACGTTGATCACCAGGTTGCACAGGATCGCCCGGACGAACAGGTCCCCGACCCCCGCGGCGGTGCCGAGGTAGCCGAGCTTCACCTCGACGGCGTGCGCCATCTGGGTGGCGACCGGCCCGGACACCAGCGTGGAGGACCTCAGCAGCAGGGCCAGGACCAGGCCGCCCAGGGCGTTGCCGAGGAAGCAGACTCCCAGCAGGAGCAGTGCCCGTCGGGTCGTCGTACGCCGGTGGTAGTGCGCGATGCTGACCACCATCATGTTCGAGGTGAGCAGCTCCGACCTGGTGAAGAAGATGAACACCAGTGCCCAGCCGAAGATGAACGAGCCGAGCATCCTCCCGAAGCCGACCAGGCTCACCCCGCCCACCTGCACGGTGGCGAACGTCGCCACGGTCGCGTGGTAGGCGACGTAGAACAGGCCGATCAGGAAGCCGGCCATCGCCGCGCGCTGGAGGTAACGCACCGTGATCCGGCTCGACATGTGCCCCTTGGTGTCTGCGGCCTCGAGGGTGTTCTCGATGAACACCCGGCCCGGGTACAGGCGGTCGTCGGTGATCTCCACCCCACCAGTTTGTCAACACAAAAGGTTATTTGTCAATACAAATAACCCGAGATGACTCCGTCGCGACCGGGGCAGAATGTGGCCATGACCTACGACGTCGTACGTCTCGCCGTCGACGAGCGGCACACCCAACTGGTGAAGAAAAGCGTCGGGCCGGTGCTGCTGCAGTTCCGGGCGTACGCCATGATGCCGCCGGAGGAGCGCCCGGTCGGCCACGACCAGTTCTACATGATGTGGATGGACCTGGACCGGCGCAGCGTCCCGGTGCCGGCGGTGATCCGCGCCGCGCTGGCGCCGGCCACTGCGCACGCGATGACCGCCCGGGTGTTCGGGCACGGCGTCGACCCGGTCGCCGGGCGGACGGGTTGGTGGCGGGCGGCCGAGCTGATCGGCTCCCAGGACGGCTTCGAGGCCCGGGTGGCCGCCCGGCTGGCCTGGCTGGTCGACGAGGACATGGGGGCCTTCCTGCGCTGGGACGCCCCCGATCCCGAGCAGTTGGCCGCGTGGCCGCCGGTCGTCGCCCCGGTCGACGCGGTCGGCCGCTGGGTCTTCGACCGGTTCACCCTGACCGACCCGCAGGCCTGGGCGCCGACCAGCCGGAAGCTGGAGGCGACTCCCGACCCGGAGGTACGGCGCCGGCTGCTCGACCTGCGCACCGACTCCGGCGCGGCCCAGCCGCCGACCCTGGCCGCGGAGCTCACCCGGGCCCGGTCGCTCACCGCCGCGGGGGAGTGGACCGAAGCCGCCTCGCTGCTCGCCGCGCTGATCACCGCCGCCCCGTTCGACCCGGACCTGCTCCGCGCCCTCGCCGACGCGGTGTCCGATCCCGGCCACGCCGCGCTGCTCCGCCGCCGCGCCGCCAGCTACGAAGCGGTGGGCGACCCCGCGAACCCCTAATGGTCAGACCAATGTTTCAATAGAGGTATGGCTCCCACCGTTGGTAACAGGATTCTGCTCGTCGGCGCCGGTGACGTCGGCGCCGCCTACGCGTACGCCCTCGTCAACCAGGGCATCACCCACGATCTCGCGATCATCGACCTCAACGAGACCAAGGCACGCGGCGAGGTCGAGGACCTCAACCACGGCGTCGTCTGGGCACCCTCCCCGACCAACGTCCGCTTCGGCTCCTACGAGGCGGACTCCGCCGACGCGGCCCTGCTGGTGGTCACCGCAGGCGCGGCCCAGAAGCCTGGCGAGACCCGGCTCGACCTGGTCGGCAAGAACCTCAAGATCACCGGCGGGATCATCCGCCAGGCGATCGACAACGGCTTCCACGGCGTCATCCTGATGGCCACCAACCCGGTCGACATCCTGTCGTACGCGGCCTGGAAGACCTCCGGCCTGCCCAGCAGCCAGGTGCTGGGCTCGGGCACCACGCTCGACTCGGCCCGGTTCCGTTACCTGCTCGGGATGCTGTACGACGTGGCGCCGATGAGCGTGCACGCCAACGTGGTGGGGGAGCACGGCGACTCCGAGCTGCCGGCACTGTCCAGCGCGACCATTGCCGGGGTGCCGATCGCCGAGGAGCTGGCCCGCCACCCGGAGCGCCGCCTGGAGATCGAGGAGGCGTTCCAGGTGACCGTCACCTCCGCCGAGCGAATCATCGCGGCGAAGGGGTCGACGTCGTTCGGCATCGGCATGGCGCTGGCCCGGATCACCCGTGCGATCCTGGAGGACCAGCGGGTCGCGCTGCCGGTGTCCACCCTGCTGAAGGGCGAATACGGCCAGCACGGCGTCTACATGGGCACCCCGGCGGTGCTCTACCGCGGCGGCGTCGAGCGGGTCGTCCAGATCCCGCTCAGCGAGGACGAGCAGGCCCGGTTCGCGGCCAGCGCGGAGGCCCTGCACGAGGTGCAGGACCCCTACTTCCACACCTCCGACAACAGCTGAAGGCTGCGCAGGCGGACCTGCGGGTCGTGGGCGTACGTCACCACGACGAGTTCGTCCGCCTCCGTCGCGGCCACCAGCTCCACCAGCCGGCGGCGCACCGTGGCGGGGGAGCCCACCGCCCGGCAGGCCAGCATGCCCTGGGCGGCCCGCCAGCCGGCGTCGTGCGGCAGCTCGGCGCGCGGCGGCTGCAGCGGCCGGCGGACGCCGGTGGCGTTGCCGATCGACATCTGCACGTGGGTGGAGTACTGGTGCTCGGCCTCCGCGTCGGTGTCGGCGACCAGCACCGAGACCCCGACCATGGCGTACGGGGCCTGCAGCCGGGCCGTCGGCGACCCGGTGGTGAAGGAGTGCCGGTAGACCGACAGAGCCTCGTACAGCTCGTCCGGGGCGAAGTGCGACGCGACCGCGAACGGCAGCCCCAGCTGGCCCGCGATCGAGGCCCCGTTCGTGGTCGAGCCGAGCACCCAGATCGGCACCTCGGTGCCGGCGGCGACGATCGAGGACACCCCGCGCGGTGAGTCGCCGGAGCCGAACCAGGACTGCATCTCGTAGATCTGGTCGGCGAACGACTGCGCGTCGGAGGCGCCGCGGCGCAGCAGCCGGGCGGTCGTCGGGTCGGTGCCGGGGGCCCGGCCCAGGCCGAGGTCGACCCGGTCACCGTGCAGCTGCACCAGGGTGCCGAACTGCTCGGCGACCGCCAGCGGCGCATGGTTCGGCAGCATCACGCCGCCCGACCCCACCCGCAGGGTGCTGGTGATCGCCAGCGCGTGCTCGATCAGCAGGCCGGTGGCGGAGCTGGCGAAGGTCGGCGAGTTGTGGTGCTCGGCGAACCAGTACCGGTGGTAGCCGCTCTCCTCGGCGAGCCGGACGGCCGCGTACGACGCCTCCAGGGCCGACCGGACGTCGGAGCCCGCCGAGACGGGGACGAGGTCGAGGATCGAGAGCGGTGGGGTCGTCATGCCCCGATCGTACGTGCGCGCGGCCACCGGCCCCGCAACGTCGTCCGGGGATGGATCGGGTTGGGGCCGAAGCTGCCCAGGGCCGTACGTTTCGCGGCGGCCACGAGGGCCTCCCGGTGCACCTGCGCCAGGTCACCGGACTCACGCTCGGCCTGGGCCTCGCGGATGGCCGTCTCCAGACGGTGCCGGACGAGGTCCGGCATGGGGACGGACGTCCGGCGGAGCAGCTGGCCCAGTTGCTCCTCGAGCTGGTGTCCCAGCGGCTCCCCCCACCTCTCGTCGCTCGCGTCGAGCGGGCTCTCGGCCTGCTCCAGCGGGTCGTCGATCACCACGCCTCCTGATGTTCGAAGCACATGTTGTTGTCCCGTGCGATGTACCCCCGTACGCCTCACAGCCCAGTGACTGACTCGTCCCATTCTGACTCATCCCGGGGTCGGGAAGTCGCGCAACAGCGCGGCCAATCGCGCCCGTCCGCGCGAGCACCGGGACTTGACCGTCCCGGGGGCGCAGCCGAGCATCGCGGCCGCCTCCTCGACGGTGAACCCCTCCATGTCGACCAGGATCAGCGCCGCGCGCTGGTCCGGGTTGATCTGCCCGAGCGCCTCGCTGACCGCGTCGACGAGGGCCTCCGGGGGGTCGTCCCCGGCGGTGCCGGTCACCCGCTCGGGGTCGAGCGGGGTGGTCGGGCGGCGCTTCAGGTAGCGGATCCGGTCCAGGCAGGAGTTGATCACGATCCGGTGCAGCCAGGTCGCGACCCGGGCGTCGCCGCGGAACGTGTGGGCCCGGCGGAAGGCGCGCAGGTAGGCCTCCTGCAGGGCGTCCGCGGCGTCCTCCGGGTCGCCGAGCGTCCGCAGCGCCACTGACCAGAGGCGGTCCTGGTGGCGCCCGACGAGCACCGCGAAGGCCTCCGGGTCGCCCGTGACGTGGGCGGCCAGCAGCTCCTCGTCAGTGGGCGGCTCGGGTGACCGGGTCATGGCCTCACCTGCACCTCGTAGATCCCGCCCCGGTACTGCCCGTTGCCGTCGGAGGGCAGCGAGGTCAGGTAGACCAGCACGTACCGGGTGGTGACCGCGCTGTCCGCGGTCAGGTCCACCGTCCCGCTCGCGCCGGTGGCGCTCGCCACGGTGCGCCAGGACTTCTGAGAGTCCATCGGTGCGGAGGTGGCCGCGGTGTTCTTCGGCACCCGCACCTCGAGGTCGGTCCCGGTGCCGTTGAGCTGCACCGTCACGGTGCGTACGTCGCGCGGCCGGCCGAGGTCGAGCACCAGGCCGACGCCCGGCTTGAGCTTGCCGAAGCGGGCGTCGCCGACGTACGACATGGTCTGCCACATCGTGGTCGGGTCGCCGTCGTAGGCGTACGGGGCGGTCCGGGCGTTCTCCTCGCCGTTGCCGCCGTCGGCCGAGGGGTCGAAGGTCGCCACCCCGGTGACCTCCCACGGGCCGGTCGCGGCGGAGCCGGAGGCGGTGGCGCCGCTGCTGGTGGCCCCGCTCGGCCCGGTTCCGGAGTGCCCGGCCCGGCCGGCGTTGATCGCCGTGCCGATCAGCCCGACGACGACGGCCATCGCGACCAGCACCAGCAGGGCGATCACCCAGCCGCGGCGGGGGGTACGCCGGGGGACGACCCGCAGCGGCCGTTCGGTCGGCTCGGGCGGGACGGCCGCGGTCTGCGGCAGCGGTCCGGCGTCCACCGCGGGCTGCTCGCGGGTGGTGTCCAGCGCCAGGGTGCCCTGGGCGGTCCGGACCCGCTGCTCCAGCCGGTACGAGGCGTCGGTGACCCCGAGCACGGTCGACAGCGCCGCCACCACGCCGGCGGCGGTGGTGATGCCCGGCCTGCCGGTGGCGTTGTCCATCATCGGGCTGACGCCGCCGATCACCTGTTCGCAGATCCGGTCCAGGGGCGGCGGTACGTCGGCGCGGACCCGCCGCGGCGAGGGCCACATGCCGCCCCGGGTGGGGGCGGACGGCAGGCCGGGCACCGTCCCGCCGGGCCACAGGCCGGTGAGGCAGGTGTAGAGCAGCCGGCCGAGGGCGAAGACATCGGTGCGTTCGGCGCCCTCGACCTTCGCCCCGGGCTCCTCGCCGGGCAGCAGCGCCTCGTCGATCTGGAAGCCGAGGATCTTCACGTTGCCGGTGTCGGTGACCATCACGGCGTCCGGGTCGAGGCGCTGGTGGTAGCGACCCTGGGCGTGCACCGTGGCCATCGCGTCGGCGATCTCGCGGACCAGCCAGGCCGACTCGATCCCGGACAGCGGCCCGGGCGCCAGCAGCCTGGTGAGGGTCTGGCCAGGGGCGTACTCGCGCACCACGTACGGTTCGTCGCCGTCGTCGGAGAAGTCGAGGATGCGGACGAACCGGGCGTCGGTGACCTGGGCGGCGCGCCGGGCGGCGGACAGCAGCAGCGGGCTGCGCGGGTCGCCGGCGGGGAAGAACTGGCAGACCACCCAGCGCTTCAGGCTGAGGTCGGTGGCCCGCCACAGGTCCTGGCGGCGACCGTCCAGCGGGTCCTCGAGGCGGAACCGGCCGCCGAGCAGTCGACCGGCCTGGTAGCCGGGCGACCCGATCGGCCGGGTGTACTCGTCGTCGCGGCCGAAGGCGTCCTCGGCGCCCGGCCCCCCGGCCTCGGTCCTCGGGTCCTCCGGCACGGCCCCCTCCTCCTGCTGCCGCGGGAGGCCGGTCGGCGGGGTGCCGGAACCGGTCCTGCGCAGCAGGGCGGCGAGCACCTCCTCGACCTCCTCGATCTGCAGCCTACGTGCCAGCACGACGAAAGTCCCGACGGCCGCCGCCGCGCCGACCGCGACGGACGCCAGCAGCAACAACTGGCCGTGCCCGCCGGTGAGCCGGACGAGCAGCCAGGCCAGCAGCGCCCCCGGGGCGGTGGCCACGGTCAGCCGGACGATGTGGCGGGCGATCGGCGCGAACCGGAAGTCCGGCAGCCGGCGGCGCAGCAACGGGACGGCGATGCCGAGCCCCACCACGTACGCCAGGGCGTACGCCCCGCCCAGACCGGCCGCGACCCAGCCGGGCGCGTGCCACGGGACGACCAGGACGATCGCCAGGATGATGTTGCTGGCGACGATGGTGCTCTGCACCAGGAATGGCGTACGGGTGTCCTCGAGGGCGTAGAAGGACCGGATCACCAGGTAGTGCAGGCTGTACGGCACCAGCCCGAGGGCCATCACCAGCAGCGTACGGCCGATGAAGTCGGCGTCCCGGGCGCCGGCCCCGTTGCCGAACATCAGCCGGCTGATCGGGAAGGCGAGGGCGAACAGTGCGATCGCGCTCGGCACGATCACCGCCAGCGCGCTGCGCATCGTCCGGGCCGACTCCGTGGCGACGCCCTTCAGGTCGCCCTCGGCGGCCAGCCGGGAGCTGCTGGTCATCATCTGGGTGGCCAGCGACAGGGTGATCAGCGAGTGCGGCACGATCCAGATCAGTGAGGCGGTCTGGTAGGCGGTGATCCCGGCACCCTCGCCACTGGTCAGGACGGCCGTCGAGCCGAGCCGGTTGACGACGAAGATCGCCAGCTGGTTCACCAGCACGAAGTAGAGGGTCCACTGGGCCAGCCGGAAGGTGTGGCCCAGACCGACGCCGCGCAGGTCCCAGCGCGGCCGGTAGCGGAAGCCGGCCCGGGTCAGGAACGGCACCAGGATGAAGAACTGGGCGGCGATCCCGAGGGTGGAGCCGAGGCCCAGCAGCAGTACCTGCGGCCAGCTGAACGGCGCCCCGTGGGACGTGCCCCACAGGCCCAGGTAGAGGCCGAAGACGGCGATCGAGATGACGTTGTTGGCGATCGGGGCCCACATGTAGGGGATGTAGACCTGCCGGGCGTTCAGCACCTGGCCGACCAGCACGGTGGCCCCGTAGAAGAAGATCTCCGGCAGGCACAGGTAGGCCAGCGCGACCATGTTGCTCCAGTACGGCGCCATCGCCGGCTCGCGCCAGCCCTCCGCCGTGTAGAGCGTCATGATCCACGGCGCGGCGACGGTGACCAGCACCGTCATCACGCCGAGCGCGGCCAGGAACGCCGTCATGATCCGGTTCGTGTACGCCTCACCGCCGTCCTCGTCCTCGTCCATCGCCCGGACGATCTGCGGCACCAGGACCGCGTTCATCACGCCGCCGGCGAGCAGGATGTAGAGGCTGTTGGGGATGGTGTTGGCCAGGTTGAACGCCTCGGCCGGCCGGGTGCCGTTGCCGAGCACGATGGCGATCAGCGCGGCCCGGACGAACCCGAGCACCCGCGAGGCGAGGGTGCCCCCGGCCATCAGGACGGTCGTGGACATCATCGAGCGGGAGCGGCTCATCCGTGGCTCCGTTCGGCCCGGACCTGCTTGATCCGGAACACCGTGGTGCCGATCACGACGAGCCCCGACACGATCATCAATATCCATCCGACCCTTCCGGCCTGCGTGGCCTGTACGTCGATGTCCACCGGGACGCCGATGGCGGTCCCGTCGGGCGTGGTGAGCTGGGCCACGACGGTGTAGCTGCCGTTCGCCGCCACCCGCGGCACCGCGACCACCCCGATCGCCTCGCCCGCACCGATGGTGCGGACGTCGACGGGGGGCACGTGCAGGCGTTCGGCGTTCTCCGACTCGAACTCGACCCGGACCGACACCGCCACGTCGAGGTTGTTGGTGATGGTGACCGGGAACTGGGTGTCCTGCCGGGCGGTGAGCAGCACCGGGCGGGCGCTGATCGCCACCGCGTCGCCGTCGGTGATCCGGTGGATCCGGTCCTGCTGGAGGTCGCGGTAGGTGGCGTACGCGTCGGCGTCGGCGTCCGTCCCGGTGGCCGTCGAGGTCGGCGCCCACTGGGTGCTGGCGACCGAGGCGACCGCCCGCCAGGTGGTGTCCGCGGCGACCGCGGCGTCGGTGAACATGCCGGCCAGCCCGGAGGTGGCGGACGCGAGCCGGCGCACGTCGCGGGTCTGGTCGTCGTCGGCCGGGGCGGCGTGCAGCACGGCGTCGGTGATCGCCGCGCCGGTGCCGTCGACCAGGGCGGACAGGGTGGTGCGGCCGGTGGGGTCGAGGTCGTCGGCGTGTGCAGTGTCGACGTCGGTGATCAGCCGCACCTGGGCCGGCCGGTTCTGCGCCGCGTCGAGGTAGCCGATCGCGGTCAGCGCCGCGCGCCGCTGGGCGTCGGTGCCGGCCGCGTCCGGTCCCGGAGTCAGCCCGCGGGTGTCGTACGTCACCACGACCGCCCCCTCGCCGGTGGTCCAGTGCGCCGGCGGTGTGGCGCCGTGCGCGACGTCGGCCCCGTCGGTCGGCTGGGCGGCGAGGACGATCGGCGGGGCGGTCGAGGTCGGGACGGCGGTGGCGGTCGCGGTGGCGCTCGTGGAGGCCGACGGGCTCGGCGAGGCCGAGGCGCCGTCGGAGGCGGGGGCGAGGGCGGCCAGGGTGCGGCCGGTGAGCAGGCCGCCGGCCGGCAGCACCGCGACCGGCAGCGAGGCGACGTCGGCCGGCAGGGTGCTCGGGTCGAGGGCGGACCGGACCATGGCGGCCTGCCCGATGCCGGCCATCAGGTCGACGTCGAGGGTGGCGTACGGCAGCCGGTAGCCGGGCGTGCCGAGCGCGTCGAAGGCGGTCAGCCAGTTCTTCGCGTCGGCCTGGCCGGTGCCGGCGGTGCCGTCGGTGAGCGTGTAGCCCTTGGCCATCTCGTCGAGGGCGACGACCAGCGCCGGGTCGACCAGGTGGGTCCGGCCGGTGCCCGCGGCGCTGCGGACCAGCACGTCCAGGCGGCCGCCGGGGGCGATCTCCTCGGCCAGGTGGTCGTCGGAGAACTTCCCCGCCGACACCCGGGACGGCGCGGAGGCGAGCACGACGACCGAGGCGACGTGCGGGGCTGCGGTCTCGGTGCCGAAGTCCTGGGTCAGCCAGGCCCGGGCCCGGCCCAGGGTGGCGTTGCTCGAGCCGTACGACCCGCGGACCTGGACCCCGATCATCGTGACGCCGTCGCGGGCCGGGATACCGAGCTCCGACAGCGGCGCGGTGACGGTGAACCCGCTCTGCTGGCCGGGCGCCAGGGTGCCGGTGGTGTCGGTGCCGAGGATCGCGTACTTGCCGAGGTAGCGGGCACCGACCGGGCCGTCGGCGGTGTCGAGCTCGGTCCGGGTGGTGCGGATCACTTGGTCGCGCCACAGGTAGGCCTGCACGCCGGTCAGGGTGGTGCTGCTGGTGTTCGTCACCGTGCCGCTGACTGTGACGACGTCGGTGGCCCTGGTCACCTTCGGGGTGATGCTCGTCAGGTCGATCCGCACCCGGTCCTCCGCGTGCGCCGGCGTGGCGACCCCGGTGACGACCGTCAGCATCGCCAGCACCAGCGCGGTGAGCACCGCCGGCACGGCCAGCAGCCCGCGCCCGGGCGCACCGGGGATCCGGCGGCCGACGGGGCGGCGCCGGGACGGCAGCGGGCAGGGGCTCACCCCGCCATCGTACGGGCGAGCCCGGGTAGACTCGGTCAGCGTGCCTTCCCTGACCCAAGCCCAGGACAACGCGGTGACCGAGTTGATGCGGATCGCGCCCGTCATCGACCGGCTCGGCGAGGTCTTCACGAGCGCGGGTCACGAGCTCTACCTGGTCGGCGGTTCCGTCCGTGACGCGCTGATGGGCCGGCTGGGCCACGACCTCGACTTCACCACCTCGGCCCGGCCCGACGAGATCGAGCGCCTGTTGAAGAAGGTGTCCCGCGAGGTGTGGGACATCGGCAAGGCGTTCGGCACGATCGGCGCCAACGTCGAGGGCGGGTGGGTGGTGGAGATCACCACGTACCGTGCCGACACGTACCGCAGCGACTCGCGCAAGCCGGAGGTCGCCTTCGGCGACACCCTCGAGGGGGACCTCGGGCGGCGCGACTTCACCGTCAACGCGATGGCGGTCGACGTCCGGACCCGGAGGTTCGTCGATCCGTTCGGCGGGCTGGCGGACCTGGCGAGCGAGGTGATCCGGACCCCCGGTACGCCGGAGCAGTCGTTCTCCGACGACCCGCTGCGGATGATGCGGGCGGCCCGGTTCACCTCCCAGCTCGGCTTCGTGCCGACCCAGGAGGTGATCACCGCGATGCGGGAGATGGCCGACCGGATCGACATCATCTCCGCCGAACGGGTGCGCGACGAGCTGAGCAAGCTGCTGCTCACCCCGCACCCGCGCAACGGGCTGAACGTCTTCGTGGCCACCGGGCTGGCCGCCCGGGTGCTGCCCGAGCTGCCGGCGCTGCAGCTGGAGGTCGACGAACACCACCGGCACAAGGACGTCTACGAGCACTCGCTGACCGTGCTGGACCAGGCGATCGCCCTGGAGCAGGGCCGCGGGCACGCACCGGACCTCGTGCTGCGGGCGGCGGCGCTGCTGCACGACATCGGCAAGCCGGCGACCCGGCGGTTCGAGGACGCCGGCAAGGTGTCCTTCCACCACCACGACGTGGTCGGGGCGAAGCTGGCCCGCAAGCGGCTGAAGGCCCTGCACTTCAGCAGCGACGAGGTCAAGGAGATCTGCACGCTGATCGAGCTGCACCTGCGGTTCCACGGGTACGGCGAGGGCGGCTGGACCGACTCGGCGGTGCGGCGCTACGTCCGGGACGCCGGGGACCAGCTGGAGCGGCTGCACATCCTCACCCGGGCCGACTGCACCACCCGGAACCGCAAGCGGGCGGCCGGGCTGAGGTCGGCGTACGACCACCTCGAGGCGCGGATCGCCGAACTGGAGGAGCAGGAGGAGCTGGACGCGATGCGCCCGGACCTCAACGGCGACCAGATCATGGCCGTCCTCGGGGTGGCGGCCGGCCCGGTGGTGGGCCGGGCCTACCGGTTCCTGCTGGAACTGCGCATCGACAACGGCCCCCTCGGCGAGGAGGAGGCCGCCCGCCGGCTGCGGGACTGGGCCGCCGAGAACCTGTAGTCCCTCCCGTCCGGACGGTCCCTCGGGTCGGCGGCGCCGGGTCACTCCTCCGCGCAGGCCAGCACGCAGTGCAGCAGGACGTTGATGCCGTCGGCGCACGCCTCCGGGGTGGAGTACTCCCGGGGGTTGTGGCTGATCCCCTCGTACCGTCCGGGGACGAAGATCATCCCGGTCGGCGCGATCGCCGCGATCTCGCCGGCATCGTGGCCCGCCCCCGAGGTGATGCGTTCGTGGGACAGTCCGAGGCGTTCGGCAGTGGCCTCGACCAGGTCGATCATCCTCGGGGCGAAGTCCACCGGGGCGGTGTGCGCCGTCTCCCGGACGGTGACGCGTCGGGCGGAACCCGGTAACCTCAGGCCGTTGGGCCGGGCGAGTCACCGGCGCCCGGACCCACGGCGGCCACCTGCTCAGCCAGCCCTCGCCGGGCCTGTGGGTGTGGCGCACTCCACGGGGACAGACGTTCGAGGTCACCAACCGCGGCACCCGACACGTCCCGGACTGACCGCGCCCGGAAGCACGCGCGCCGGAACATACACCAGGGGCCGCCGGTACGACACCTGACGGCCCCTGGGGATTCTGTGATCTCGCTACGAGATTGGTGTCAGCCTACTCCGTGTTCACCTTTTGGCTACCCTCGGGTGCCTGTAACGACGCGCACACATGAGGGCAGGCTCAGCAGCGTCCTACGGTCCTCGCCGAAACCGGCCAACACTAGGGGCGTTGCGGACAACACCTCGGACAACACCCGTCGGCAAGCATGGCGGCGTGTTCCACTCTCCGATACGTCGCGTCCCCCAGAAGGCCCTCGACCCCTCCGGGACCTCATCCGGTGACACCCGGACCCCTAGCCTCGTGCGCAACACCCGAGTCGAGGATGCCCTGGAGTGATGATGCTGCCCGTCAGGACCACCAGCCCGTCCGCCCCGTCGGCGGCGACCGCCCCGTCGGTCCCGGCCGCTGCGTCGGCTGCCGCCGCGACGGCCCGGCCTGCCGCGGGCCGTCCGCTGGCCACCATGCGCCGACGCCGTCCCCGCTGGATCCTCGCCGGCCTGCTGGCGACGGTGGTCGGGGCGCTCGGCTCGGTGGTGCTGTGGACCCAGGTCGCCGACACCACCTCGGTGCTCCGGCTGAACCGGACCGTCTACCGCGGGGAGATCATCAAGGCCCAGGACCTCACCCCGATCACCGTCGGGCGGGTGGACGGCCTGGACGCCCTCTCCTCGGACGCCATCGGCACCGTCGTCGGCCGGCCAGCCCGGATCGACCTGGCCGAGGGCGGGCTGCTCACCGGCAGTGCCGTCGGCCCCGAGGAGCTCCCCGCGGGCAAGGCCGTGGTCGGACTGCGGCTCGAGGAGGGCCGGGCGCCCCGGATCCCGCTCGAGCCGGGCACGTCGGTCCTGCTCGTCGAGGCGGCCCCGGACCAGACCACGTCCGGAACCGCCGGCAACCGGGCCTTCCGGGCGGAGATCCACCGCCCGATCGAGACCAGCTACGACCAGGTCGCCCAGCTCGTCGACGTGTCGGTCGCCCGGCGTGACGCCGAGGAGGTCGCCCGGCTCGCCGCCGCCGACCGGATCATCCTGGTGCGGGGGGCGTGAGATGACCGTACGCCTCATCCTCGGACCGGCCGGGTCACCCGGAGCCACCACCACCGCGATCGGCCTCACCCTTCAGCTGCCCGCACCGGCACTGCTCGTCGACGCCGCCCGCGACGCCGCCCAGGCCCCGCTCGCCGGCTACCTGCGGGGTGCTGTCGCCGCGGGGAGCGGGCTGGAGGAGTTCGCCCGCCGCCGACGGATGGGCGCACCGTTCGACCTCGACGCCGCCACCGTCGCCCTGGACGAGGAGGGCCGCCGGCGCTTCCTGCCCGGCCTCGGCCACCTTGCCGCCGTCGACCTGTTCGAGCCGACCTGGCCGGCCCTGGCGGACCTGCTGCGGGGCGTGGCCGACGACGGCACCGAGGTCGTCATCGACGCCGGACGTCTCACCTCGATCCGTCCGGTCGACCCCTTGCTGCGGATCGCCGACCAGATCCTCGTCGTGACCCGGACCAGCCTGCGCCACCTGGCCGCCGCCCGGCCGGTCTGCGAGGCGGTGGACGACGTGCTGGCGCGATCACTGCGCGCGACCCGCGCCTCGCTGGTCCTGGTCGGTGAGGGCATGCCGTACGACCGGCGCGAGGTGGTCGCGCAGTTCGGCTGGCCGGTTGACGTCGTGCTGCCGTACCTGCCCGAGCACGCCGCGGTCTTCTCCGACGGCACACCCCCGCCGCGCCGCTGGGAGCGATCCCCGCTGCTCGAGGCCCTCCTCGAGTTCGCGAGGCTCCCCGATCCCCGGGAGGCGGCGGCATGACCGACCACGTCCCCCTCGACCAGGTCCCCCTGCTGGGCCGCCGCGCCGTCGTCGACGTCGTCGACCGGCCGGTCACCGCCCGGTTCGCTGCTCCGGCCCCGGCCCCGGAGACCACCGGCCCCGTCCTCCCGACCACGCCGGGTAGCCACCTGCCGCACGATCCGGGCGCCGTCGACTGGGGCGCCGTGGTGACCCTGCGCCGGCAGGCGGCCGCCGAGATCAGTGACCGCGTCCAGCACCACCAGGACCAGTACGGCCGCACGATGCCCGACGCCGACCGCCGGCTGATGGGCCGCGCGGTGATCCGCCAGGTCGTCCGTGCCCATGCCGAACAACTCCAGGCCGCCGGCACCGCCCTGTGGGACCTCGACGACGAGGAGGCGTACGTCCGGGCGGTGTCCAGCGCCGTCTTCGGCTACGGCCGCCTCCAGCCGCTGTTCGAGCTCCCGACCGCCGAGAACATCGAGATCCACGGCTGTGACTCCGTCGTCGTGCAGTACGGCGACGGGCACCGGGAGGAGCACCCGCCGGTGGCGGACTCCGACGAGGAGCTGGTCGAGGCGATCCGGTTCCTCGGCGAACAGGCCCGCCCCAGTCGGCCGTTC
This sequence comes from uncultured Propionibacteriaceae bacterium, assembly GCA_964402325.1. Lineage (GTDB taxonomy): Bacteria > Actinomycetota > Actinomycetes > Propionibacteriales > Propionibacteriaceae > Raineyella. Next base: position 15,467 of record CAYOBI010000024.1, read on the forward strand.
GACGACGCCCACCCGAGCATGACCCTGGCCCTCGGTGATCGGTTCCGGCTGCACGCCATCGGCTTCGGACTGTCCTTCCGCCCCTCGATCACCATCCGCCAGCACCTGCTCACCGACGTCACCCTGCCCGACCTGGTGGCCGGCGGGATGCTGCCGGAGGACCTCGCCCGCTACCTGCACGCCGCGGTGATGGGCCGGCGGTCCGTGGTCATCTCGGGCGACCAGGGCGCCGGCAAGACGACTCTGCTGCGGGCACTGATCGCGGCGATCCCGGCCAACGAGCGGTTCGGCACGATCGAGACCGACTACGAACTCCTCACCCACCTGCTGCCGCACCGGCGCAACATGGTCGCCCTGCAGGCCCGGATCGGCCAGGGCGAGATGGTCAACGGCCGCCGGCTGGGCGAGGTGACGGTCGCCGACCTGGTCCCCGAGGCCCTCCGGCAGAACCTCTCCCGGATCATCGTGGGCGAGGTCCGCGGTGCCGAGGCCGGCGCGATGTTCGAGGCGATGCAGTCCGGGGCGGGCACCCTGTCGACGACGCACTCGCACTCGGCGTCCTCCACGATGGACCGGCTCGCCGCCCGGGTGGCGCAGGGCGGGGTGCTCACGGTCGACGAGGCCTACCGGCAGATCGCTCACAACATCGACCTCTTCGTGCACCTGCGGCTGGTCGACGACACCTGGCGCGGTGGGGTACGCCGCCGCCTGGTCAGTGAGGTCCGGCAGGTCACCGGGGCCCTGGAGAACGGCCGGCCGGTGACCCATCTGCTCTTCAACGCGCTGCCCACCAGCGTCACGCCGGCGGTCTTCGACCCCGAGCCGACGCTGAGTGCGGAACTCGAACGCTACCGCTCCGCCTGGCCGGGTGCCCGATGACCGCCGTGGTGGCGCTGCTCGGCGCCCTCCTCGCCGTCGGCGTGACGCTCGTCGTGGCCGGGGCGGTGCCGCGTGAGGCCGATCCCGCGGCCCGGACCGTCGGCCCGCGGACGTCCCTGTCGCAGCGCTGGGCCACCCTGACCCGCCGACCGGCCGGAGCCGCCGGCCGCCGCCGCGACGCCCGCCTGCTCGCCGCTGCGCTCGGCGGTCTGCTGGCGTACGCCGTCACGGGCTGGGTGGTCTGGCTGGCGATCGTCCCGCTCGCCGTGATCACCCTGCCGTACCTGCTCTCCGACCCGCCCGCCCCGACGATCGAGCAGCTCAGCGCCCTCGACCGCTGGGTGCACAGTCTGGTCGCGACGCTGCCCACCGGCCAGTCCATCGGCGACGCGATCCGGATGTCGCGCCGGACCGCCCCGGCGTTGCTCGCCCCGCACGTCGAACAGGTCGTCCGGCGGCTCGACCAGCGCTGGACCGTCCGCGACGCCCTGCGCGAGATGTCCGACGGCCTGGCCGTCCCGGAGGCCGACGCGGTCCTGGCCGCCCTCGGCCTGGCCGCCCACCGCGGCGGCACCGGGGCGACCGCGACCCTGGAGGCGCTGTCAGCGTCGATCCAGCAGACCCTGGCGGCGCTGCGCGAGATCGAGGCGGAGCGCGCCAAGCCGCGCATCGTCGTCCGCCAGGTCACCGCGATCACCCTCGGCATGCTGGCGATCGCCCTGCTCTTCGGGCGCGACTTCTTCGCCCCGTACGCCACCCCGCTGGGGCAGGTGCTGCTGCTCGGACTGGTCGCCGCCTACCTCGGGTCGCTGGCGATGATGCGCCGACTGACCCGACCGCGACCGCGACAGCGGATCCTCACCGGGGCGCTGTCATGACCGCGCCCGCCTGGATCCTGGTCGTCGCGGTGCTCGGCGGCTGCGTCGGGCTGGGGGCCATCGTGCTGGTCCGCGGCCTGCGCCCGGCGGTCCCCACCCTGAAGGACGGCCTGGCCCTGCTCGACACCGGCCCGGCCGCCGCCGCGCTCGACCTCACCGGCAACTCCGCCCCCGGATCGGGGGCCGACCTGACTGATCGGGGCTCCCGGCTCGACCGGCTCGGCCGCTGGCTGGAGACCCACCCGCTGACCCCGCTCTCCGTTGCCCAGCGGCGTGCGCTCGACGCGCGGGGCGTGCCGGTGGCCGAGTTCATGTCGGAGAAGGTGGCATACGCCCTGATCGGTGCGGTAACGCCCGGCGTCGTCGCCGGCTGCGTCGGGTTCCTCGCCGGCTGGACGCCACTGGTGCCGATCGGGGTTGCGGTGGGCGGCGCCGTGGTGGGCTGGTTCCTGCCCGACCTGAGCCTGCGTCGCCGGGCTCCCGCCGCCCGTCAGGACCTCGCGGAGGCCCTGTTCACCTACTTCGACCTGGTCACCCTCGAGCGGTTGGCGAACCGGTCGGCCACCCAGTCCCTCGCGGCGGCCGCCGCGGTGTCGGATGCGCCGCTGTTCGTGCAGATCCGGGCCGCCCTGGACCGGGCCCGGCTGGAGCAGCGCCCGCCGTACGCCCACCTGCGGGCCCTCGGGGCCCATCTGGAGCTGCCCGAACTGGCCGACATCGCCGACGTGATGCAGATGGAGGAGTCGGGTGCCTCGCTCACCGGGGCACTGCGGGCCCGGGTCCGCGAACTGCGCGATGCCCACCTCAGCTCCCAGAAGATCGCCGCGACGAAGATCTCCGAGCAGATGACCGTGTTCATGGTCGTGCCATCGATGGTCTTCGCCCTCGTCTTCCTCGTGCCTCCGTTGCTCCGCCTGACCGGCGACGGAGGTGCCCCATGATCGACCGACCCGAAAGGAACCCCGATGAAAGCCCTCACCTCACTGGCGATGATGCTCGTGCAGCTGACCACCGGCCCGCGGATCCGCGACGAACGCGGCCTGTCCCAGAGCACCGAGAACGCGATTCTGCTGGCCGGGGCAGTCGCCGTCGCGACCGTCGTGATCACCGCGGTCACCGCGTACGTGCGGGGACACATGCCCACCTGAGGCCGACCGACCAGCGCGGCTACACCGAGAGCCTGCAGTGGGCACTGCTGTGGCCCGTGGTGATGCTCGTCGTGCTCGGCACGGTCCAGCTGGGGGTGTGGTGGCACGCCCGGCTCACCCTCGGCGCGGCGGCCGCCACCGCGGCCGACCTGCTCAGCGTCGAAGCGGCGAGCGTGGCGACGGCCGAGTCGGCGGCCCTGCGCGTCGCCGCCTCGGGTGGGGTCGAGTCCGTCACCGTCAGCGCCCGGCGCGGCCCCCGGCAGGTGGACGTCGTGGTGCGGGGGACCGCGCCGCTGGTGATCGACCTGGGCCTGTCCCGGCTCGAGGTCAGTGCCTCCGCGCCCCGGGAGGTGGCCCGATGAGACGGCCCGTGACGGATCGCGGCGCGGTCGCCGTGGAGACGGTCCTGCTGGTTCCGGCCCTGATGATGCTCGTCGGCCTCGTCGTCGGCGGGGCCCGGATCTGGACCGCCCGGGCCAGCGTCGACGAGGCGGCCCACCGGGCGGCGCGGACCGCGACCGCCGTCTCCGATGTGCGGACCTCCGCCCGGTTCGCCGAGGAGTCCGGCCGGGCCAACCTCACCGACCTGCCCTGCCGGAGCTCGTCGGTCAGTGTCGACGTGGCCGCCCTGCACCGCCCACCCGGCACGCCGGGCACCGTTCGGGCCACCGTCGCGTGCACCGTCGCGCTCGGCGACCTGGTCGTGCCGGGCCTGCCCGGAGAACTGACCCTGCAGGGCAGCGCCGCCAGCGTCGTCGACAGGTACAGGGGACGATGATGAGGATCGTACGAGGGCTGTTCGCCCTGGCCGTGCTGGCCGGGTCGGTGCTGGTGGCCCCCTGGCTGCTGGTCTCCTGGGGCCGCTATCCGGCCCCCGGCGAGCTCGGCCCGGACCGGTTGCTGCTGGTGCCCGACGACGGGCGCGTGTTGTTGTGGCTGCTCACCGGCCTGGGGTGGACGGTCTGGCTGTTGTTCACCCTGTCCGTGGCTGCGGAGGTCGTCGGGACCTTCGGCGGCCGTTCGGTACGGCTGCCCGGGCTGCGCTGGATGCAGCTGGCGTCCGGGACGCTGTTGCTCGCCGTGCTGGTGATGCTCGGCGCCGGCCAGTGGGAGGACCCGACCGGGGGGCCCGGGGACCTCGGCGGCCCGGCTCCCGCGGTCGCCGTGGCGGTGGCGTACGCGGCTCCGGCCGATCCGGTCGAACGGGACGCCCCGGCGACGACGGAGACCCCGGTGGCAGAGCAGGAATCGGTCGAGGCCGCCGCGCCGGAGCCGGCCCGTCCCGAGACGTTCGAGTACCGGGTGCAGCGCGGCGACGACCTGTGGACCCTCGCCGAGACCCACCTCGGCGACGGTCTGGAGTGGCGCCGGATCCGTGACCTCAATCCGCAACTGCTGCGGCACGACCCGGACCACCTCGAGGTCGGCTGGGTCCTCACCCTGCCCCTGCCGGCGACCGCCGAGACGAGTCCACCCGAACCCGCCCCCGAGGCCGAGGCGCCAGCCCCGGCGGTCGAGGCGGAGCCGGCTCCGGTGACCCCCGCGGATCCGGCGCCGACGGCCGAGGCCGCGGTCGACCCGGACCGGGAACGGAGCGTGGCTCTGGGCGGCATCGGTGCCCTGGCCGCCGCCGGGATCGTCGCCGGACTCGCCGGCCGGCGACACCTCCAGCTCGTCCAACGGCCGGTGGGCCGGGTGCCGCAACGCCCCGGCGAGGGCGCCGAGCGCTTGCGGACCGCGCTGCTGGCCACCGGCGTGCCGGCCGAGGTCGAGGTGGTCGAGTGGGCCGTGCACATGGTCGCTCGTCACGCCCTGCGCACCGGCAACCTTCCCGCGCTGGACCGGCTCCGGGTCGGGCGCACCGAGGTGGAGTTCGTCTGGGACCGGGACCGCGAGGAGGGCGCCGACGAGTGGATCGCCGGCCCCCCGCCGCCGTTCGCCCGCACCGGGTGGTCGTGGGTGGTCGCCCGCGCCGAGGTCGTGGCGGACCGGGCCGGCTCGCCGGGGGAGGAGCTGCTGCGCCCCTGGCCCACCCTGGTGTCGCTGGGGACGGGCGAGAACGACGACACCTACCTGGTCGACCTCGAGCGCTGGGGCCGCCTCAGCGTCCAGGCCGACAGCGCCGAACGGGCCGGGGAGATCCTCACCTCGTACGTCCTGGACCTGGTCACCGGCAGCTGGGCCGGGGCCGCCCGGGTGGTCGTGGTGGGCGACGACGGGGGACTGGTCGACACCAGTGGCGTCGAGCACGTCCGCCGCGTCGACGACCTGGACGACATCATCACCACCTGGGAGGCCACCACCGCCACCCAGCAGTCCCTGGTCGCCGTCGCGGACGCCCCCGTCCCGGTGCTGCGGCTCGACCCCGACTTCGCCGAGGCCTGGTCGCCCCAGGTCGTGGTCCTGCTGGCCGACATCACCCCGGCCCAGCGACGGCGCCTCGGTGACCGTTTCGCCCGTACGCACCGCGGACCGATCGTGCTGGTCTCCGAACATCCCGGGGGCGAGGCGTCGCTGCTGGTCGACGAGTCACCGCTGCGGGCCCGGTTCGAACCGGCCGGGCTCGCCCTCACCCCGCAACGGGTCGCCCGGCGGACCCGGGACGAGGTCGTCGAGCTGCACCGGATCACCGCCCCCGATGCCCTGGTCTCGGCCCCCTGGGCCGGCGGCCACGATGTCGCCACGTCCAGCACCTCGCCTTCCGCGACCCTGCCTTTCGCCACACTGGTCACTACCGCGACGCCGACCCTCGTCGAGGAGGAGCCCCCGATGTCAGACGACCCGAGGCTCCTGCTGCTGGGCCCGATCGAACTCGAGGGCGCCCGCGGCGCCCAGCCCAGCCGTGCTCCACGGCAGTGCCTGGAGTACTGCGCCTGGCTGCTCGAGCACCCCAACGCCACCTCGGTGGAGATGGCCCGTGCCCTGCTGGTCGCCGAGAGCACCCGGCGGTCCAACATGAGCCGGCTGCGCGGCTGGCTCGGCACCTCGGCCGACGGCCGGCCGTACCTGCCGGAGGCCTACTCGGGCCGGATCCGGCTGCACCCGGCGGTTCGGTCCGACTGGCAGGAGGTGCAGGTGCTCCTCGGCCGCGGCATCCCGCAGACCAGCAGCGCCACCCTGGCCGCCATCCTCGACCTGGTCCGCGGCGCCCCACTGGCCGACGCCCCGCCCGGCGACTGGACCTGGGCGGAGGAACTGCGGATCGAGTCCGCTTGCGCCGTCCGGGACGTCGCCGACGAACTCGCCGGCCGGGCCCTCGACGAGCAGGACCTCGATCTCGCCAAGTGGGCGATCGGCCGCGGCCTGGTCGCGGCACCGGCCGACGAACTGCTGCTCCGGCGCCTGCTGGTCGCCGAGCACCGGTCCGGCAACACCCGCGGGGTCGAACGACTGGTCTTCACCCTCAACAAGCAGGCCCACACCCTCGGCATCGACCTGCTGCCCGAGACGGTCATCACCATGCAGGAGGTCCTCGAGGGCGGCATCCGGATCCGTACGGCGGGAGGGCCGCGCCGGGCGGCCGTCTGAGGCCCCGCCTGCAGGGGCGTACGGATCGGCTGACAGCCGCCCCGTCGCGTGACGATCATGAGATCAACCCGTCACGACCGGAGGTCAATGATGACCGACAACGTCAGTGGGCCGTCGCAGCTACCCGACGCCAGCGTACGGCTCGATCTCTACTCCACGATGGTGCTGGCTCGCACCTATGAACTCGCGATCCAGCGCGAGTACCACGCCGACAAGGGCCCCGGCTTCGACATCGGCAAGGGCCTGGTGCCCGGCGAGATGCACCTCGCCGCCGGCCAGGAACCCGTCGCCGCCGGGGTCTGCGCCCACCTCACCACCGACGACGCCGTCACCGCCACCCACCG
>CAYOBI010000024.1:22343-33876 GCA_964402325.1 uncultured Propionibacteriaceae bacterium
GGCCAGGCGTACGCCTTCAAGGTCCGCGGCACCCGCAACGTCGCCGTCGCCGTCACCGGTGAGGGCGCCGCCAACCAGGGCGCCTTCCATGAGTCGCTCAACCTCGCCGCGCTGTGGAAACTGCCGGTCGTCTTCGTCGTGGAGGACAACGCCTGGGGCATCTCGGTGCCGCGCAGCGCCTCGACCGCCGTGGCCTCCAACGCCGTCCGCGCAGCGGCGTACGGCATCCCGGGCGTCCGGGTCGAGGACAACGACGTGGACGCGGTCTACGCCGCCGCCGGGGAGGCGGTCGCCCGGGCCCGTGCCGGGGAGGGTCCGACCCTGCTCGAGGTCGCCACCCTGCGGATGCTGGGCCACTTCGAGGGCGACGCGCAGGGCTACCGGCCCGAGCTCGCCGAGGTGGCGAGCCACGATCCCATCCCGGCGTACGCCCGGCGACTCCAGGACGCCGGGATCCTCGACCCGGCCGCGATCGACCGGGTCGCCGCCGACGCCACCGCTCGGGTCGAGGCCGCGATCACCTTCGCCAAGGAGAGCCCGCTGCCCGACCCGGCCGAGCTCCTGATGTACGCGTTCGCCGAGGAGGCCTGACATGACCACCGCCGCACCCCACCTGCCCACCCCGACCGCACCCGTCCGTCGCCTGAACACCTCCAAGGCGATGGCCGAGGCGATCGCCCAGGAGATGCGCGCCGACCCCGAGGTGATCTACCTCGGCGAGGACGTCGGCAGCTACGGCGGCATCTTCAGCTCCACCGTCGGGCTGCTCGACGAGTTCGGCCCGAGCCGGATCATCGACACCCCTATCTCGGAGACCGCGTTCATCGGGCTGGGCATCGGCGCCGCCGTCGAGGGCATGCGCCCGATCGTCGAGCTGATGTTCGCCGACTTCATGGGCGTCTGCCTGGACCAGATCTACAACCACATGGCCAAGATCCACTTCGAATCCGGCGGCAACGTCACCGTCCCGATGGTGCTCACCACCGCGGTCGGCGGCGGCTACTCCGACGGGGCCCAGCACAGCCAGTGCCTGTGGGGGACGTTCGGGCACCTGCCGGGGCTGAAGGTCGTCGTGCCGTCCAACCCGGCCGACGCCAAGGGGCTGATGACCGCGGCGATCCGCGACGACGGCCCGGTCGTCTACATGTTCCACAAGGGCGTGATGGGGCTGGCCTGGATGGCGAAGAACAAGCGGTCGGTCGACGTCGTCCCCGAGGGCGAGTACGTCGTGCCGATCGGCAAGGCCGCCGTGGCGCACCCAGGGGCCGACGTGACGGTGGTGACCCTGTCGCTGTCGGTGCACCACGCCCTCGACGTCGCCGAGAAGCTGGCGGGCGAGGGGATCGGCGTGGAGGTGATCGACCTGCGCTCGGTCGTCCCGCTGGACCGGGAGGCCATCATCGCGTCGGTCGCGAAGACCGGCCGGCTGGTCGTCGTCGACGAGGACTACCTGTCGTACGGGCTCTCCGGCGAGGTCGTCGCCTCGGTGGTGGAGGCCGATCCGACCCTGCTGAAGGCGGCGCCGAAGCGGCTCGCGCTGCCCGACATCCCGATCCCGTACGCCCATGTCCTGGAGTACGCGGCGCTGCCGCGCCAGGAACGGATCGAGGCCGCGATCCGGGAGGTGCTGGCGTGACCGACGTGATCTTCCCGCAGATGAGTGCCGAACACGGCGACGCCACCGGCGTGGTCGCCACCTGGTACGCCGCCGAGGGCGAACAGGTGGCCGAGGGCCAGCTCCTCGCCGAGGTGCAGATGGACAAGGTCGATGCCGAGGTGATGGCCCCCGCCGCCGGGACCGTCACTCTGCTCGTCGCCGAGGGGGACGAGGTGACGCAGGGCTCGGTGATCGCGCGGATCGCGTAGACCCGGGACGGCCCACCCCGCAACGGAGTGTGACGTAGGTTACGCCGTGGTGGCTGTTTCGGCTGCCTCGGGGTGACCTACGTTATGCAACCGTTACGGGTGTGGGCCATCTGGATCGGGTTTTCCCCTTACGGGTACACGGGTGAATAGCTATGGTGACGCTGATCTCACGCCCCTGTGAGCCGTTTCACCCCAGGAGCGATTCCATGCCCAGCCCCACCCGCTACAGAGAGGTAGAGAAGTCGGCTGAGTTCGTCGAATTGCGGAAGAGGTTCCGCAGCTTCGCGTTCCCGATGACCGTCGCCTTCCTCGTCTGGTACTTCGTCTACGTCCTGCTGTCCGTCTACGCCGTGAGCTGGATGAGCACCCGCATCGCCGGCAACATCACCATCGGCTTGCTGATCTCGTTCCTCCAGTTCGTCACGACGTTCCTCATCACCTGGCTGTACATCCGACACGCGAACCGGTCCCTGGACCCGCTGTCGGCCCAGCTGAAGGCCGATCTCGAGTCCGACCAGGAAGGGGCCCACTGATGCTCCCCCTCGCCACGCTGGGCAACCCGGCCGTCAACATCGCGATCTTCGTCGCCTTCGTCGTCGCCACGATGACCGTCGTCATCATGGTGACCCGCGGTGGGATGAAGAAGTCCAGTGACTTCTACACCGGCGGCGCCGCCTTCTCCGGACGCCAGAACGGGTTCGCCATCGCCGGTGACTACCTGTCCGCCGCCTCCTTCCTCGGCATCGTCGGCTCGGTCGCCTTCTACGGCTACGACGGCCTGCTCTACTCCGTGGGCTTCTTCGTCGCCTGGTTGGTCGCCCTGCTGCTCGTCGCCGAACCGCTGCGCAACACCGGGCGCTACACGATGGCCGACGTCATCTCCTTCCGGGTCCAGGACCGTCCGGTCCGGATGGCCGCGGCCATCTCGACCCTGCTCGTCTCCTTCTTCTACCTGCTCGCCCAGATGGCCGGCGCCGGCGGCCTGGTGGCCCTGCTGCTCGGCATCTCGAGCAAGGCCGGCCAGAACATCGTCATCGTCGTCGTCGGCCTGCTGATGGTGGCGTACGTCCTGATCGGCGGGATGAAGGGCACCACCTGGGTGCAGATGATCAAGGCGATCCTGCTGATCATCGGCGTGATCGTGATGTCGGTGTGGGTGATGTCCCGGGTCGGGTTCAACCTGTCCACCCTGATCCAGCAGTCCATCGACCACGTCAACGCGGTCAAGCCGGGCACCGGCGACCACCTGCTGCAACCGATGGGCAAGTACGGCACGAACAAGCTCGGCTTCATCTCGCTGTCGATCGCCCTGGTGCTCGGCGCCTCCGGCCTGCCGCACGTGCTGATGCGCTTCTACACCGTGCCGACCGCCAAGGAGGCCCGCCGCTCGGTGACCTGGGCGATCGGCCTGATCGGCCTGTTCTACCTGCTCACGATGGTCCTCGGCTTCGGTGCCGCCTGGCTGGTCGGCGCGGAGAAGATCAAGGCGATGCCGGGTGGCGCCAACGCCGCCGCCCCGGCCCTGGCGTACGAGTTGGGCGGCACCATCCTGATGGCGCTGATCTCCGGCGTCGCGTTCGCGACGATCCTCGCCGTCGTCGCCGGCCTGACCATCACCGCGTCGGCCTCGTTCGCCCACGACATCTACAACTCGGTGATCAAGAACGGCAAGGCCGAGCCCCGCCAGGAGCTGCGGGTCGCCCGGATCTCCTCGATCGTGATCGGCCTGATCTCGATCGTCGGCGGTGTCGTCGCGAACGGCCAGAACATCGCCTTCCTGGTGTCGCTGGCCTTCGCGCTGGCCGCCTCGGCGAACCTGCCGTCGATCCTGTACACGCTCTACTGGCGGCGGTTCAACACCCGCGGCGCGCTGTGGAGCATCTACGGCGGGCTGATCTCGGCGATGGTGCTGATCATCTTCTCGCCGGCGGTCTCCGGCAACGCGGCCGCGATGTTCCCGACGGCCAACTTCGCCTGGTTCCCGCTGGACAACCCGGCCCTGGTGTCGGTCCCGGTCGGCTTCATCCTCGGCTGGCTCGGCACGATCACCTCGGACGAGCACAACGAGGACAAGGCCGTGGAGATGGAGGTCCGCTCCCTCACCGGTGCCGGTGCGGGTGGCGCGATCGACCACTGATCCCGGTCGTCCGGACCGTACGATCCCCCCACGACGGCCCGTCGGGTTCCTCCCGGCGGGCTGTCGCCGTGTCCGGGGCCGGACCTGCCGCTCTACAACCGCGACCTCGACGTTCCAGTACGAGGAGGGTGACCTCGACACGGAGCGCACCCAGGAGTTCCTCAAGGCCTGGGTGGACGCGTTCGCTGCGTACGTTGAGCTGTGGCACCGGGCCCAGGCGGCAGCCCAGTAGTCACACGTCTGAGAGGACTCTGTGAATCCGTGGACCTGGGGTAACCTTTCGACTACTATTCCAGCAGGTGCGCAGTTCTGCGCCCTCCCGGACGTCGCACGCTGACATCATCCCCCCGTACGCCAGCGATGCGACAAACCCAGTGGTCGACCGCCCTGCGCGGTCGACCACTGTTGGGTTTTACCGGTCACAACCGGTGCCGGTCCGGCCCCGATTGAACCCTCCGTAGGCTGGGGGCGTGACTTCCGCCTCCCTGCTCATGCTCGTCGTCGGCCTCGTGGTGACCGCGATCGCCGTCCTGGCGATCGTGGTGTCCCGCCGCCGCGGCCTCGATGAGATCTACCAGGGGGTCACTCCCGGCCTGTTGCCCCTGCCGGGCCAGCAGGCCGACACCCGCCGGGTGCGCGACCGGGAGTACACCAGGGCGCTCGCGGTGCAGTTCACCCCGCCGAAGGGGCTGCGTCCCGGCCTGGTCGGGACGGTCTACGACGGCGTCGCCGAGAGCCGCGACGTCACCGCCACCATCGTCGACCTCGCCGTGCGGGGCTACGTCAGGATCCGGGCGGTGGACCCCGAGGACGGGCCGGCCGGCAAGGAGCAGGTCGGCAAGGAGCAGGCGGACTGGGAGATCACCGCGCTGGACCCACCGGCAGGCGACGAGCTGTCGGTGATGGAGGCGCATCTGCTGAACGGCATGTTCGGACACGGCCCGACGGTGCGGATCTCCCAGTTGACCGGCGACTTCGGCCAGGTGATGCGCGAGGCGGTGCAGGCGCTCTATGTCGAGGTCGTGCACCGCGGCTGGTACCGCCGCCACCCGCGTGCCCGCAACGGTCTGGGCGGTGCCGGGCTGTGGGTCCTGGCGATCGGCGCCGCGGTGGTGATGGTGGTCGTGGGCGGCGCCGGTGGGGTCGTCGGCGGCCTGCTCACGCTGGTGTCGGCGGGGGTCTGGGCGCGCTGGGGGCGGGTCCGCCCGGGCCGCACCGCGGAGGGCACCGCCGTCCGGATCCAGGCGCTGGCCTTCGAGGAGTACCTGCGGACCGCCGAGGCGGACCAGATCACGTTCGAGGAGGCGGCCGACATCTTCTCCCGCTACCTGCCGTACGCGATCGTCTTCGGCGTCGCGGACCACTGGGCGAAGGTGTTCGGCGAGGTGGCCGCGAAGGCCCAGCTGGCCGGCTACGACCAGCTCGACTTCGGGCTCGACTGGATCGACGTGATGGTCCTCTCCGACCTGATGGGCGAGGCGCCGCAGCTCGCCTTCATGCTCGGCGAAGGGGTCGCCGAACTGGTCGGCAACCTGGACTTCGACGGCCTCGCCGACGCCGTCGGCGGTGGGCTGGAGGCGTTCGCCGACGGGGTGTCGAGCTTCGTCGACTTCCCCGTCGGCCTGGACAACCTCGGCGACGGCTGCGACGGCTGCGATCTGAACGTCAACTAGCGCCGGCGGCGCGGCCCGCGGCTAGTCGACGACCGTCGGCAGCGCCGGATCCTCGATCCCGGCGGCGTGCAGGGCGGTACGGATCCGGCTGAGCGCCTCGCGTTGGAACCCCCACTGCTGGTTGGCCAGGGTGTCGGCGACGGCCCGCAGCTTCGTCTGGACCGCGTCCATGCTGTCGACGCCGAGGACCACCGGTTCGGCGATCAGCACCTGCTGCCACTCCTCCTCGGCGGCCATGTCGGCGAGGATCTGCTTCATGATGTCGATCGCCGGGGCCGGGTCGGCGGCCACCGCGATCGGCACGTCGATGATGGCGGTCGAGGTGCCCTGGGAGGAGTTGCCGAGCTGGGTGATGTCGCCGTTGCGGACGTACCAGACGACGCCGGAGAAGGCCCGCAGCCGGGTGACCCGCAGCCCGACCTCCTCGACCCGGCCGGAGATCTTGTCGTTGATCTGGATCCAGTCACCGACGCCGAACTGGTCCTCGGAGACCATGAAGATGCCGGACAGGTAGTCCTTCACCAGCGACTGGGCGCCGAAGCCGATCGCCACGCCGCCGATGCTGGCGCTGGCGAGCAGTGGTGCCATCGGCACGCCGAGCTGGTTCATCACCGTCATCACGACGACCACCACCAGGACGACGTCGAGGATGTTGCGCAGCAGGCTGGCGGTGGTGTTCGCCCGGGCTGCGTAGCGCTCGTCGGACATGTCCGCCGCCCGGCGGAGGATGTCGGTGGCCCGCAGCCGCTTGCCGCTCGCGTCCTTGATCATCATGCTGGTGATCCGTCGGATCGCGCGGGCCAGCAGGCCGCGGACGACCAGGGCGACCAGGATCGTCACCACGACGACGACCGCATTGTTGATCCACTGCTCGGTGACTTGTTCGGACACTGGCCAGGGCACGGGTGCCTCCGATCCGGGTTGGGGACGGTCGAGTACGGCGCGGGGGGGCGCCGTTTCGATCCTGCCACGGGTGTCTGACGGAGCCCTGTCAGGGCTCTCAGCCTGCCCAGGCCTCCAGCAGCGCCGCGGCGGCGTCCCGGGGGGAGGGCCGGCCGCAGATCGCCGAGACGACGCTGATGCCGTCCACCCCGGTGGCCCGGACCACCGGGACCCGGTCCAGGCCGATCCCGCCGATCGCGACGCTCGGCCACGGGCTGGCCGCGGCGACGGCGGCCGTACGTTCCGGACCGCCCGCCTCGGCGGCGTCGGGCTTGGTGGCGGTGTCCCAGACCGGGCCGATGCCGACGTAGTCGATCAGGTCCGTGCCGAGCGTACGGGCCACCTCGAGGTGCCGGACGGTCTGCACCGACAGGCCGAGCAGCCGGTCCGGGCCGAGCGCGGCGCGGGCCGCGTCGATCGGCAGGTCGCCCTGGCCGACGTGCGCGCCCTCGGCGCCGATCGCCTCGACCAGGTGCACCCGGTCGTTGACCACCAGCGGGACCCGGCCCTCCAGCGCGGCGTGCAGCTCGCGGCCGATCCGGACGAAGGTGGCGTCGTCGACCCCGGTGTCGCGCAGCTGCACCAGGGTGACGCCGCCGTCGACGGCCTCCACGACGGTGCGGACCAGGCCGTACGCGGCGGTCATCACGGGGTCGGTGACGAGGTAGAGCCGGTAGTCGGGGACCGGGCGGCGGGTGGCGGGGGTGGCGGTCATCGTTGCTCCAGTGTCACCCGGTCGGCAAGCTGTGCCGGGGTGATCGCGCCGAGAGCGTCCAGCAGGCCGACGGCGAAGGAGCCGGTGCCGTTCTTCGGGGCGTCCTCGGCGGCCAGGCAGAGCAGGGTGGTGGCCGTCGCGGCCGCGACCAGCGGGTCGGCGGTGACGGCGGCCAAGCCGGCCATCAGGGCGCCGAGGGAGCAGCCGACGCCGGTGACCTTCGTCATCAGCTCGTGTCCGTTGCTCAGCGCCACGGTGCGGGTGCCGTCGGTCAGGTAGTCGGTCGGGCCGCTGACCGCGACGACGGCGCCCAGCTGTGCGGCGAGCCGCCGGGCGGACTCCACGGCGTCGTCGGAGGAGTGCGAGGACTCCACCCCGCGCCCGCCGGCGCCGCCGAGCAGGCCGAGGATCTCCGAGGCGTTGCCGCGCACGACGGTCGGGTGCTGGTCGAGCAGCTCGACCGCGACCCGGGTCCGCCACCCGATGGCGCCGGCCGCGACCGGGTCGAGCACCCAGGGCACCCCATGCTCGCGCGCCGAGGCCGTGGCCAGCCGCATCGCCGTCACGGTGTGGTCCTGCGGGGTGCCGAGGTTGACCAGGACACCGCCGGCGACGGCGGCGAACTCGCCGGCCTCGTGCGGGTCGTCGACCATCGCCGGGGCGCCCCCGGCGGCGAGGACGACGTTCGCGGTGAAGTTGGTCACCACGGAGTTGGTCAGGCAGTGGACCAGCGGGACCGCGGCGCGGAAACCCTCCAGGGAGGCGGCCAGGGTGGACGGCGTGACGGGCGAGAGCTCCATGTCCCGACACACTATCCAGGCAGATCTGCGTCGTTCTCGGGGGATCGGTAGACGGCCCCATAGAGTGGCCGCGTGGACCCGATCCAGAACCCGTACGCGCCGGGGGCCGGGCAACGACCGCCCGCCCTGACCGGCCGCGACGACGAGTTGGCGGCCTTCGACGTCGTGCTCGCCCGGGTGGCCAAGGGGCGGCCGGAGCGTTCGATGGTGCTCACCGGGCTGCGCGGCGTCGGCAAGACCGTGCTGCTGAACACGTTGCGCTCCTCCGCGGTCCGCGCCGGCTGGGGCACCGGCAAGTTCGAGGCCCGCCCCGGCCAGTCGCTGCGCCGCCCGCTCGGCGCCGCCCTGCACATGGCGGTCCGCGAGCTCGGCCACCCCTCGCGGACCGAGTCCGTGCTGGGGACCGTACGGTCCTTCGTCGAGGCCGACGCGAAGCCCGGCACCAAGCTGCGGGACCGCTGGAACCCGGGTATCAACGTGCCTGCGACGCGGGGACGGGCCGACTCGGGCGACATCGAGATCGACCTGGTCGAGGTGCTCACCGACATCGGCGGGGTGGCCCTCGACCTCGGCACCGGCGTCGCGCTGTACGTCGACGAGATGCAGGACCTCGAGCCGCCGGACGTGTCGGCGGTCTGCGCCGCCTGCCACGAACTGAGCCAGCAGGGGCTGCCGCTGATCGTCGTCGGCGCCGGCCTGCCGCACCTGCCGGCGGTGCTGTCGGCGTCGAAGTCCTACTCCGAGCGGCTGTTCCGCTACGTACGGATCGACCGGCTGTCCCGGGAGGCGGCCGACGCCGCGCTGGCCGGACCGGCCGCTGACGAGGGCGCCGGCTACGACCCGGAGGCGCTGGCCGCCCTCTACCGGGCCACCGGCGGCTACCCCTACTTCATCCAGGCGTACGGCAAGGCGGTCTGGGACGTGGCGACCGTCTCGCCGATCACCGCCGAGGACGTCGCGGTCGCGGTGCCGCAGGCCGAGTCGGAGCTGGCCGTCGGCTTCTTCGGCTCGCGCTACGAGCGGGCCACCCCGGCCGAGCGGGAGTACCTGCGGGCGATGGCCGAGATCGGCGGGGAGGACCCGGTGGGCACCGCCGAGGTCGCCGCCCACCTCGAGCGCCGGCCGCAGAGCCTCTCCCCGGCCCGCGACTCGCTGCTGAAGAAGGGCCTGGTCTACTCCGGTGAGCGCGGCAGGGTGCAGTTCACCGTGCCGCACTTCGGCCGCTACCTGTGCGGCACGCCGGCCGCCGACTGACGGGCCCTGACCCGGTCCCGACACGGGTCGCGACACGCGGGGGAGCGGTGTTCGGCGGAAATGTCAGAGCCCCGTCCTAGCGTCCAGGGCATGCGCATCCTGCACACCGCTGACTGGCACCTCGGCCGCACCCTGCACGGCGCGAGCCTGCAGACAGCCCACGAGGCCTTCGCCGACCACCTCGTCGAGCTGGTCGAGCAGGAGGGGATCGACGCCGTGCTCGTCGCCGGCGACGTGTACGACCGGGCCATCCCGCCGGTCGAGTCGGTCGAGCTGCTCGGCGACACGCTGTGCCGGCTGACCGCGCGGACCCGGGTGGTGATCACCTCGGGCAACCACGATTCGGCGGTCCGGCTGGGCTTCGGTGCGAGCATGTTCCGCGACCGGCTGGCCGTACGGACCCGGGTCGCCGAGGTCGGCGCGCCGGTCGTGCTGCCGGACGCGCACGGTGACGCCGGGCTGGTGGTCTACCCGGTGCCCTACCTCGACCCGGACGCCAGCCGGCAGGAGCTCGGCGGGGTGGAGCGGACGCATGCGGCGGTGGTCGGCGCCGCGGTCGAGCGGATCGCGACGGACCGCGCCCGGTTCGACCCGGCGGTGCCGGTGGTGGTGCTGGCGCACGCGTTCGTCGGCCGGGGAGCCACCTCGGACTCCGAGCGCGACATCCGGGTGGGCGGGGTCGATGCGGTGCCCTCCGCCCTGTTCCGGTCTGCCGACCCGGCGTACGTGGCGCTGGGGCACCTGCACCGTGCGCAGCGGACCGGCGACCCGGAGCACGACCCGCTGATCCGCTACTCCGGCTCGCCGCTGGCCTTCTCCTTCTCCGAGGCCGACCACGTCAAGTCCAGCGTGATCGTCGACGTCGACGGGCTGGTCCCGGCGGTGCGGACCGTCCCGGCTCCGGTCCCGCGCCGGCTGGTGCGGGCCCGCGGCACCCTCGCCGAGCTCGAGTCCTCCGCCTGGGACGCGGACCGCGACGCCTGGGCGGAGGTGACCGTCACCGACCCCGTCCGGACCGCCGACATGATGGCCCGGGCCCGGGCCTGCTTCCCGTACCTGTTGACCTTCGCCCACCAGCCCGCCGACCGGGCCGGTGCGGGGCCTGCCCGGGTCACCGCGACGGTGGACCCGATGGAGGTGCTGCACGACTTCGTCGCGGACGCCGGCGGCCGGGACGCCACCACCGAGGAGGAGCTGGTGCTCCGGGACGCGTACGAGGCGGTCCAGCGGCAGATGGCGGTGGCCTGATGCAACTGCATCGGCTGCGGCTGCGGGGAATCGGGCCGTTCCCGGACGAGTGCAGCATCGACCTCGACGCGCTCGGCGTCGGCGGGCTGTTCCTGATCGAGGGACCGACCGGGTCGGGCAAGTCCACCCTGCTCGACGCGATCACCTTCGCCCTGTACGGCGGCCTGGCCAACTCGGAGGCCAGCGACGAGCGGCTGCACTCCGCGCACGCCGCCCCCGAGGTGGAGCCGTACGTCGACCTGGTCTTCTCCACCGGCGCCGGTGACTTCCGGATCTGGCGCCAGCCGAAGTACGAGCGGCCCAAGCAGCGCGGCGCCGGCACCACCACCCAGAACCAGCAGGTGCGGCTGTGGAAGCTCAGCCCCGACGACCTCGAGGCGGTGCTGGCCGGCGGCGAGGCCGGCGAGGTGCGGTCCACCCGCACGCAGGAGGTGGGCGTCGAGATCCCCCTGCTCACCGGCCTGACCCGCGACCAGTTCACCCAGACGGTGCTGCTGCCGCAGGGGAAGTTCGCCACCTTCCTGCGCGCGCGCCCCGACGACCGGCGCGCCGTGCTGCAGCGGGTGTTCGGCACCCAGCTGTACGAGAACGTGCAGAAGAAGCTGATCGACGGTGCCAAGGAGCTCCGCCGGACGCTGGACCACCACCGGGCCGCGATCGGCAAGGCCGCCGCCGTGTACGGCGCCCGGATCGGCGCGCCGACCGAGGACACCGCCGGGCTGGAGACGGCGGCGCTCGAGGGACCCGATGCGGTGACCGCCCGGCTGGACGCCGACGCGGCCCGGCTCGCCGCCGACGTCGCCCGGACCGGGGCAGCCGCCGACGTCGCCGAACGCGCCGAGACGAAGATCGGAAGAGCACACGTCTGAACTCCAGTCAGACGTGTGCTCTTCCGATC
>CAYOBI010000025.1:0-33509 GCA_964402325.1 uncultured Propionibacteriaceae bacterium
TACGTGCTCCGGGGTCGGTGTAATTCCGAACCGGCGGTGATAGTCCGCGACCCGGCCGCCCTCCACGGCGGTCGGTTGACCTGGTGGAATTCCGGGACCGACGGTGAAAGTCCGGATGGGAGGCGCACGCGTACGTGGCGAACACACGCCGACTGCTCCGGTCGTGTGCTGCGGTGGTGGCCGTCTCATGACGGTTGTCCCGGCGACGGTCGACGTCGTCCCGTACGAGCGAGTCTCTCGTTGTTCCGCCCCGGGGTCCCGAACAGGACCTGAGGAGGGGCGATGAACCGGTCGGACAGCACCGACGCCGTGCAGCGGCCTGCAGCGGCGGACCTCGGCCACCTGCGCCGCGCGATCGCCCTGGCACTCCACTCCCCCCTCCCGGACCCGAATCCGCGGGTGGGGGCCGTACTGGTCGCCCCCGATGGCACCGTCGTCGGCGAGGGCTGGCACCACGGCGCCGGCACCCCGCACGCCGAGGTCGAGGCGCTGCGGGCCGCCGGCCCGGCCGCCCGCGGCGCCACGGCGTACGTCTCGCTGGAGCCCTGCAACCACACCGGCCGGACCGGTCCGTGTGCGGTCGCCCTGGTCGAGGCCGGCGTGGCCCGGGTGGTGTTCGCCCAGCCCGATCCCAACCCCACCGCCGCCGGCGGCGGGGACACCCTGCGCGCCGCAGGGGTCGGTGTGACCGGCGGGCTGCTCGCCGCCGAGGCCGAGGCCGTGAACCGGGTCTGGACCCGGGCGGTGCGGCTCGGGCGCCCGTACGTGACCTGGAAGGTCGCCGCCACCCTGGACGGCCGCACCGCCGCCGCCGACGGCACCTCGCAGTGGATCACCTCGGCGCCGGCCCGCGCGGACGTGCACCGGCTCCGCGCCGACTGTGACGCGATCCTGGTCGGCACCGGGACGGCCATCGCCGACGATCCACGGCTGACCGTACGGGACGCCGACGGCCGGCCGGCGGGCCGCCAACCGCTGCGTGTGGTGCTCGGGGACCGGCCCCTGTCCCCGGGCGCGGAGCTGCGCTCGGACGAGGCGGAGACCCTGTTCGTCCCCGGTCACGTGCCCGGCGAGGCGCTGGCCGAGCTGGCCCGGGCCGGGATCCGGCACGCCTGGCTGGAGGGCGGGGCGACCCTGGCGGCAGCCTTCCTGCGGGACCGCCTGGTCGACGAGATCGTCGTCTACCTCGCCCCGACCCTGCTCGGTGCCGGCCGCCCGCTGGTCGCCGACCTGGGCATCGGCACCCTCGCCGACGCCCTGCACCTGGACCTCGTCGACGTGACCCGCGTCGGCCCCGACGTACGACTGACCCTGGCTCCGGCCGGAAGGAAGGCATGACCATGTTCACCGGCATCATCGAGGAGGTCGGCGACGTCGTCGACGTCCGACTCGGGAGGGCCTCCGCGGTGCTGCGGATCCACGGTCCCCGGGTCGTCACCGACGCCCACCACGGCGACTCGATCTGCGTCAACGGTGTCTGCCTGACCGTCACCGAGCTCGACCAGGAGTCCTTCAGCGTCGACGTGATGGCCGAGACGCTCGACCGCTCCGACCTCGGCGCGCTGCGGCAGGGTTCCCGGGTGAACCTGGAACGGGCGATGGCCCCCGACGCCCGCCTCGGCGGCCACATCGTCCAGGGCCACGTCGACGGCACCGGCACCCTGCGCTCCCGCACTCCGGGCGATGCCTGGGAGGTGCTCGAGATCGGTCTGCCGGCCGAGCTGTCGCGGTACCTGGTCGAGAAGGGGTCCGTGACGGTCGACGGGGTGTCCCTGACGGTCGTCGAGGTCCGCCCGGACGCCTTCACCGTCTCGCTGATCCCGACCACCCTCTCCGACACCACCCTCGGCACACTGCCGGTCGGTGCCGCGGTGAACATCGAGGTCGACGTGATCGGCAAATACGTGGCGACCTACCTGGACCGGATCGGCACCGGGTGGGCGCAGCAGAACGGAGGAGATCATGAGTGAACGCGCTGCCGGGTTCAGTCCCGTCGAGCGGGCCCTGGAAGAGTTGCGGCAGGGCCGGCCGGTCCTCGTCCTCGACGACGAGGACCGGGAGAACGAGGGGGACATCATCCTCTCGGCGCAGACCCTGACCGAGGACTGGCTGGGCTGGACGATCCGCCACTCGTCGGGTTACCTGTGCGCCCCGATGACGAAGGCCCGTGCGGACGCCCTCGAGCTGCCGCTGATGGTCGCCCGCAACACCGATCCGCTGCGCACCGCCTACACCGTGTCGTGCGACGCGGCGACGGGGGTCACCACCGGCATCTCCGCGCACGACCGGGCCCGTACGCTGCACGTCCTGGCCGACTCGGAGTCCGAACCGACCTCGCTCATCCGGCCCGGGCACATCCTGCCGCTGCGGGCCCGTGACGGTGGTGTGCTGGAGCGCCGCGGCCACACCGAGGCGGCGGTGGACCTCTGCCGTCTGGCCGGCCTGGAGCCGGTGGGGGCGATCGGCGAACTGGTGCACGACGACGGCTCGATGATGCGGACCCCCGACGTGCTGGCCCTGGGCGAGCGTGAGGGGCTCGCGGTGATCACCATCGCCGAGCTGGCCAGCTGGCGCGAGACCCACGACCGGGTCCGGCGCGACGCCGTCACCCGGATCCCCACCGAGCACGGCGAGTTCCGGGTCGTGGGGTACCAGGACCTGCAGACCGGGGCCGAACACCTCGCCCTGGTCAGCCCGATGGGCCTGCGCGGTCGCAACGGCAGCGAGCCGATCGTCCGAGTGCACTCCGAGTGCCTCACCGGCGACGTCTTCGGCTCGCAGCGCTGCGACTGCGGCCCGCAGCTGCAGCAGTCCCTCGACGCGGTGGCCCAGCGGGGCGGGGTGGTGGTCTACCTGCGCGGCCACGAAGGCCGCGGGGTCGGGCTGCTCGCCAAGCTGCAGGCCTACCGTCTGCAGGACCAGGGCCTCGACACCGTCGACGCCCAGACCGAGCTCGGGCTGCCCGTCGATGACCGTGAGTACGGCGCCGCCGCGGCCATCCTCTACGACCTCGGGGTGACGCGCCTCGAGTTGATGACGAACAACCCCGACAAGGTCCGGGCGCTGCGCACCGCCGGCATCGAGGTCACCGGCGTGGCCCCGTCGTGGACCGTGCCGACCCCGGACAACGAGTTCTACCTGCGCACCAAGCGCGACCGCATGGGCCACCGCATCCTGCTCGACGGCGTCCCGCACTCCCTCGCCACCCCCCAGGAGGTCTGACATGGCCGGTTTCGGCTCCCCCACCATCACCGCCGAGGGCGTTGGCCGCCGGGTCGCGGTCGTCGGCGCCCAGTGGTACCCCGAGGTCACCGATCGCATGGTGGCCAGGGCGACCGCCGCGCTCGAGGAGCACGGGGTCAGCGAGATCACCGTCGTCCGGGTGCCGGGCACCTTCGAGCTGCCGGTGGCGTGCCGACGGCTGGCGGACCGGTTCGACGCCCTGGTGGCGCTCGGCGTGGTCATCCGCGGCGGGACCCCGCACTTCGACTACGTCTGCGAGGCGGCGACGCTCGGCCTCACCCAGGTGGCGGTCGACACCGGCGTCCCGATCGGTTTCGGGGTGCTGACCTGCGACGACGAGCAGCAGGCCCTCGACCGCGCCGGGCTGCCCGAGTCCAAGGAGGACAAGGGCTACGAGGCGGGCATGGCGGTGCTGGCCACCCTCGACGCGCTCGACGCGGTGCCGGGGGCGCCGCGGGGCTGAACCGACGGCCCGGGACGCGGTGCCGTCCCGGGCCGTCGGTCGCTGCTAGACCACGCCCTGGTCGAGCATGGCGTCGGCGACCTTGACGAAGCCGGCGGCGTTCGCCCCCAGCGCGTAGTCGCCGGGGCAGCCGTACCGGTCGGCGGCCTCCAGGCAGCGGTTGTGCAGCGTGCTCATGATCGTCTCGAGCCGGGTCGCGGTCTGTTCGAAGGACCAGTGCTCACGGCTGGCGTTCTGCTGCATCTCCAGTCCCGAGGTCGCGACGCCACCGGCGTTGGCCGCCTTCGCGGGGCCGAACCTCACGCCCGCCTGCCGAAACGTCTCGATGGCGTCCGGCGTGCTCGGCATGTTGGCACCCTCGGCGACGAGCTTGACCCCGTGCTTGACCAGGGTGACCGCATGGTCGCCGCGGATCTCGTTCTGG
This sequence comes from uncultured Propionibacteriaceae bacterium, assembly GCA_964402325.1. Classification (GTDB taxonomy): domain Bacteria; phylum Actinomycetota; class Actinomycetes; order Propionibacteriales; family Propionibacteriaceae; genus Raineyella. The sequence goes on from CAYOBI010000025.1 coordinate 4,131, forward strand.
GTCGCGCACGGCAGGGCGATCTCCACCGGCACGTCCCAGACGCTGCCGCCGGCGACGAACCGGGACCCGGGACGCAGCGCGGCGTAGTCGGCGACCCGGCCGCGCTCCTCCAGCTTGACCCGCTTCAGCAGCTCGAGGTCGACCCCGTCCGGATCGACGACGTAGCCGGACGAGTCGGAGATGGTGATCGGCCGACCGCCCAGCTGCTGGAGCATCTCGATGGCGAAGATCGCCACGTTGCCCGAGCCGGACACCGAGACGACCTTGCCGTCCAGGTCCTGGCCCTGCATGCGCAACATCTCGGTGACGAAGTGGACCAGCCCGTACCCGGTGGCCTCGGTGCGGGCCAGCGAGCCGCCCCAGGTGAGGCCCTTGCCGGTCAGCACGCCTGCCTCGAACCGGTTGGTGATCCGCTTGTACTGCCCGAACAAGTAGCCGATCTCGCGCCCACCCACGCCGATGTCACCGGCCGGCACGTCGGTGTACTCGCCGATGTGGCGCCACAGCTCGGTCATGAACGACTGGCAGAAGCGCATCACCTCGTTGTCGGACTTGTCGTGCGGATCGAAGTCCGAGCCACCCTTGCCGCCGCCGATCGCCAGGCCGGTGAGGGAGTTCTTGAAGACCTGTTCGAAGCCGAGGAACTTGATGATCCCGGAGTAGACCGAGGGGTGGAACCGCAGACCGCCTTTGTACGGGCCGAGGACGGAGCTGAACTCGACCCGGTAGCCACGGTTGACCCGGACCTTGCCGGCGTCGTCGATCCACGGGACGCGGAACATGATCTGGCGCTCCGGCTCGACGATCCGGTCGAGGATCGCCGCCTCGAGGTACTCGGGATGCTGGGCGAACACCGGGCCGAGGCTCTCGAGCACCTCGTGGACGGCCTGGTGGAACTCCGGCTCCCCCTGGTTGCGGCGTACGACCGTGTCGTAGACCACCTGCAGATTCCTGCGCAGCGCTTCAGGACTCAAGACGTTCTCCTCCTCCGATGACCGATGGCGATGGCCGTACGCGGACGCCTCTCCCGTTGCGCTGCGTACGAGAACGGACGGGTGTCCGCTATCGCTCCGTCGCGGCCAGCTGGCCGCACGCCCCGTCGATCTCGCGGCCGCGGGTGTCCCGGATGGTGACGGGTACCCCGTGGGCCTCGAGCCGGCGGACGAACTCGTGCTCGTCCCGACGGCGCGAGGCCGTCCACTTCGAGCCGGGCGTCGGGTTGAGCGGGATCAGGTTAACGTGGAACCAGCCCCAGTCACCGCGACGCTTGAGCAGCCGGGCGAGCGCGTCGGCCCGGTCGGCCTGGTCGTTGACGTCCCGGATCAGCGCGTATTCGATCGAGACCCGCCGCTTGGTCGCCTTCGCGTAGTGCCACGCGGCGTCGACCGCCTCGTCGACCTTCCACCGGTTGTTGATCGGGACGAGGTCGTCGCGCAGTTCGTCGTCGGGCGCGTGCAGGGACAGGGCCAGGGTGATCGGCAGGCCCTCGGCCGCCAGCCGCTCGATGCCGGGGACCAGCCCGACCGTGGAGACGGTGAGGCCGCGGGCGCTCATCCCCAACCCGTCAGGCTGGGGCGCGAGCAACGTACGGATCGCCCGGACGACGGTGGCGTAGTTCGCCAACGGCTCGCCCATCCCCATGAAGACGATGTTGTTGACCCGACCGGTCGCACCGGGGATCTCGCCACGCGCCAGCCGCCCGTTCGCGTCGACGATCTGGGCGACGATCTCGCCGGCACTGAGGTTGCGCTGCAGGCCGCCCTGACCGGTGGCGCAGAACGGACAGGCCATGCCGCAGCCGGCCTGCGAGGAGACGCACACCGTGGTCCGGGCGGCGGACCCGCCGGCGGCCGGGTAGTGCATCAGAACCGATTCCACCATCGAACCGTCGTGCAGCCTCCACAGCGTCTTCACGGTGGTGCCGGCGTCGGCGGTGAGGGAGCGGACCTCCTCCAGCAGCCGCGGGAACAGCGTGTCGGCGATCTCCTGGCGCTGTGCGGCCGGGATGTCGGTCCAGTCCGCCGGGTCGGCCGTGGAGTGGACGAACCAGTGCCGGGACAGCTGGGAGGCCCGGAACGCCGGCAGTCCCAACGCCCGGACGGCCTCCTTGCGCTCGTCGACGCCCAGGTCGGCCCAGTGCACCGGCGGCTTGCCGCGCCGTGGGGCGGTGAACACCAGTTGGGGGTGCGTGCGTGGCCCGTCGGCCACCGGGGTGGCGTTCGTCGCGGCGGTGGGGTCTTCAGGGGTCACGATCAGGCTCCGGGGATGAGGAAATGCATGAGGATCCACGCCGTCGGCGCAGAGAGGAGCATCGCGTCGATGCGATCGGTGACCCCCCCGTGCCCGGGCAGGAAATCACCCATGTCCTTGATGCCGAGGTCACGTTTCATCAGCGACTCGACCAGATCGCCCAGGATAGCGGCGCCCACCAACACCAGCCCGACCAGGACGCCGACCCACCAGTCGCTGTCGAGGACGAAGCGGCCGACGAGGGCGGCGAAGACGGCGCCGAGCACGACCGAGCCGGCGAAGCCCTCCCAGGTCTTCTTCGGGCTGATCGTCGGCGCCATCGGGTGGCGGCCGAACAGCACGCCGAAGATGTAGCCGCCGGTGTCGGAGCAGATCACGGTGCCCAGCCAGAGGAACACCCGGGCGGCGCCCTGGGGCTCCCCCACCAGCAGGCTGACGAAGGCTCCCATCAGCGGCAGGTAGGCGATGATCAACATGCTCGCGGCGGTGTCCTTGATGAACCCCTTGGCCCCCCTGGGCAGCCGGACCAGGAAGGCGGCGAGCACCGTCAGTCCCAGACACACCAGCAGGAAGGTGGCGGCATGACGCGAGGTCATGCTGAGGATGAGGAACGAGCCGGCCATCATCGCCACCAGGCCGACCTCGATGACGAGGATGGCCGAGGTCATCCCCACCTTGCGCAGCGCCTGGTGCACCTCCACCGCGGCCATGCCGATCAGGGTGGTGGCGAGGATGACGAACCCCGGCACCCACCACAGCAGGCTGGCGATCAGCACCGCCGCCAGGACGACCCCCACCGAGATGGCGGCCGGTAGGTTCCGACCGGCTCGGCCCGGGCCGGGGGTACCGGTTGGTTCCCCCGGGCCGGGCTGGACGGAGCCTGTCGGTGACTCCGTGGGTGTCAAGGTCAGACCTCGAGCAGTTCGGCCTCTTTGGCCTTCAGCAGCTCGTCGATCTGGTCGGTGTACTTCTTCGTGGTCCGATCCAGCTCGGCCTCGGCGCGCTTGCCCTCGTCCTCGCCGATCTCCTTGTCCTTCACCAGCTTGTCGATGCCTTCCTTGGCACCCCGGCGGGCGTTGCGGACCGAGACCTTGGCGTCCTCGGCCTTGGACTTGGCGAGCTTCGTGTACTCCTTGCGCCGCTCGGCGGTCAGCTCGGGCAGCACGCAGCGGATGGAGATGCCGTCGTTGGACGGGTTGACGCCCAGATCGGAGTCCCGGATGGACTTCTCCACGGCGTTGATCGCGCTGCGGTCGTACGGCGTGATGAGGATCATCCGCGCCTCGGGCACGTTGAAGGAGGCCAACTGCTGCAGCGGGGTCGGGGTGCCGTAGTAGTCGGCGGTCAGCTTGTTGAACATCGCAGGATGGGCCCGGCCGGTCCGGATGGCGGCGAACTCCTCCTTGGCGAACTCGACTGCATGGTCCATCTTGGACTTCGCTTCGGTGGTGATGTCGCCGATCACGAGGGGTTCCTTTCTGGGTTTGCGGCGGGTCCGCCGCGTCTCGGGAAACGACCGCACCGCCGGAGCGGGAACGGCCTGGCCGCCGGAGCGTCGGATGGCTGCGGCCGGACCAGTCTCTCAGACCGTCCGCCGCCATGGGCGACGCGGCGCGTCACTTGTGGACAACAGTACCGATCGGTTCGCCGTTCACGACCCGCATGATGTTCCCCTCGGTGTTGAGGTTGAAGAAGATCATCGGCAGGTCGTTGTCCCGGGCGAGGCTGATCGCGGCGGCGTCGGCCACCTTCAGGTCGCGGGCGAGGTACTCGTCGTACGTCAGGGTGTCGAACCGCTTGGCCTCGGGGTGCGTCTTCGGGTCGCAGTCGTACACGCCGTCGACGCCCATCTTGCCCATCAGCAGCGCGTCGACATGCATCTCCAGGCCACGCTGGGCGGCGACGGTGTCGGTGGAGAAGTACGGCATCCCGGAGCCGGCGCCGAAGATGACCACCCGGCCCTTCTCCATGTGCCGGTCGGCCCGGCGCGGGATGTACGGCTCGGCGACCTGGCGCATCTCGATCGCGGTCTGGACCCGGGTCGGGACGCCCGCCTGCTCACAGAAGTCCTGCAGGGCCAGGCAGTTCATCACGGTGCCGAGCATGCCCATGTAGTCGGCCCGCTCACGTTCCATCCCGGCCTGCTGCAGCTCGACGCCGCGGAAGAAGTTGCCGCCGCCGACCACGATGCACACCTGCACGCCGGAGCGTACGACGTCGGCGATCTGGTGGGCGATGGAGTCGACCACCCGCGGGTCGACGCCGACCCTTCCCCCTCCGAAGGCCTCACCGGACAGCTTCAGCAGGACGCGGCGGTACGAACTCATGGAGATCTCCTGTGGGGTGGGTCGGACGTGGGTGCGGTCTGAGCCTAGGCGATATCGGGGCCCCCGCCGCGGGCAGGTCGGTCCGAGCACGGCGGGACGGGTGCCGATGCGACGACGTGCGCCACGAGGGGATCACCCTCGTGGCGCACGTCGTGGTGGGATCAGGCGCCGGCTTCGAAGCGGACGAAGCGGCTGACCGTCAGGCCGGCCTTCTCCAACATCTTGCCGACGGTCTCCTTGGTGTCGGAGACCTCGGACATCTGCTCGAGCAGGACGATGTCCTTGAAGAAGCCGTTGACCCGGCCCTCGACGATCTTCGGGATCGCCTTCTCGGGCTTGCCCTCCTCCTTGGCGATCTCCTCGGCGATGGTGCGTTCCTTCTCCACATCCGCCGCCGGGACCTCGTCACGGGTCAGGTACTTCGGGTTCATCACCGCGATCTGCATCGAGGTGCGGTGCGCGGTGTTGTCGTCCGCGCCCTCGAACTCGAGCATCACGCCGACCTGCGGGGGCAGGTCGGAGGAACGACGGTGCATGTAGACGTTGGTCTTGCCGTCGAAGTACGCGACCTTCTTCAGCTCCAGCTTCTCGCCGATCTTCGCGGCGAGGTCCTGGATGGCCTGCTCGACGGTCTCCCCGTCGGGCAGCTTGGCGGCGTTCGCGGTGGCGACGTCGGTCGCCTTCGCAGCCTCGACCGCCTCGACGATGGCGTCGGCCAGGGCGATGAACTCCTCGTTCTTGGCGACGAAGTCCGTCTCGGAGCCCAGCTGGATCAGGGCGCCACCCTTGTTGGCGACCAGGCCGTTGGAGGCCTCGCGGTCGGCCCGCTTGGCGGTCTTGGCCTGGCCGGCGACCCGGAGGATCTCGACGGCCTTCTCGAAGTCGCCGTCAGCCTCGGTGAGGGCCTTCTTGGCGTCCATCATGCCGGCGCCGGTGGCGTCGCGGAGCTTCTTGACGTCTGCTGCAGTGATTGCCATCTGTTCCTTGCCTTCTGCGATTGTCGGGTGGGATCACTCGTTGTCGGTGGCGGGAGCCTCGGCGACCTCCGGAGCCTCGGCGACCTCAGCGGCGGCCGGGACAGCCGGAGCGGCGGGGACCGGAGCTGCCGGGGCGGCGGGGACCGGAGCTGCCGGGGCGGCGGGGACCGGAGCGGCCTCGGCCTTGGCGGCCTCCTCGGTCCCGGCGTTGAGCAGCTCCTTCTCCCACTCGGCCATCGGCTCGGCGGCCTCGGGGGCGGTGGCCTCACCGGCGGAGCGCGACATCAGGCCATCGGCCACGGCGTCGGCGATCACGCGGGTCAGCAGGGAGACGGACCGGATGGAGTCGTCATTGCCGGGGATGGCGTAGTCGACCTCGTCGGGATCACAGTTGGTGTCGAGGATCGCGACGACCGGGATGCGCAGCTTGCGGGCCTCGTCGACGCCGAGGTGCTCCTTCTTGGTGTCGACGATCCACACCGCCTGAGGGGTGCGGGTCATGTCCCGGATACCGCCGAGGTCCTTGACCAGCTTGTCCTTCTCACGGGAGAGGCCGAGGAGCTCCTTCTTGGTGAGGCCGGAGCCCTGCACCTTCTCGAAGTCCATCGCCTCCAGCTCCTTCATGCGGGAGATCCGCTTGGAGATGGTCTGGAAGTTGGTGAGCATGCCGCCCAGCCAGCGCTGGTTCACGTACGGCATGCCGACGCGGGTGGCCTGCTGGGCGATGGCCTCCTGGGCCTGCTTCTTGGTGCCGACGAACAGCACCTGACCGCCGCGCGAGACGGTCTCCTTGACGAAGGCGTACGCCTTGTCGATGTACTTGAGCGACTGCTGCAGATCGATGATGTAGATGCCGTTGCGCTCGTTGAAGATGAAGCGCTTCATCTTCGGGTTCCAACGACGGGTCTGGTGCCCGAAGTGGACACCGTTCTCGAGCAGCTCGCGGGCAGTCACGACGGCCATGGCCGTTCCTCCTTGTGGGCGCGCGGAGGCGCCGACGGTTGTCCGGTGCCGACTCTCGGCACCGCCTGATGCAGTCACGTCCTCACCCCCGGAGGGACCGTACGGGACGCCCGGTTCGCCCGCGTCGGGACGCGGAGAAGACCGGTGGGACTGCATGCGAAGTCACCCCGAATGGTTCGAGGTGCTGGGGACAGTCTAGGGCGGGCCCGGGAACGATGCCAGTCGGGGCCCGGACGCCCGGCAGCGCGCCGTTCGGGCGGGTGCTCGGGCGCTGTTCGTCCACAACCTTCCGGAGCCCTGCTCGGGTTGTCCACAGGTCGGCGGGCCGGGGCCGACGGCCGCCCCGGGCGTCACACCCTCCCCCTCGTGAGACGACTCATGCCTCGGCGCCTCCTGCTGGTGCTGCTCGGATCCCTGCTCGTCGCGACCGGCCTGCTCGCCGACCGTGCCCCCGTGGCGGCGGCCGTGCCGCTGCGGGCCGGCCCGGACGGAGTGCCTGCCGGTGTCCTGCCGGTGCCGGGTCCCCTGCTGCATCCCTTCAGTCCTCCCCCGGAGCCCTGGCGGCCCGGACACCGCGGGGTCGACCTGGCGGCGACGGCGGGGGCCCCGGTGCTCGCGGCCGCGGCCGGCACGATCACGTACGCCGGTGACCTCGCCGGGCGGGGTGTCGTGGTGGTGGACCACGGCGCGACCCGGACGACGTACGAGCCGGTGCAGGCCGCGGTCCGGGTCGGGCAGGCGGTCGCGACGGGCGAGGTGATCGGGACCCTCCAGGCGGGGCACTCGGGCTGCGCTCCGGCGACATGCCTGCACTGGGGGCTGCGGCGCGGCGAGGAGTACCTGGATCCCCTGTCGCTGCCCGTCGTCCCCGGCGGACCGTCAGTACGGCTGGTCGGCGGTGACGAGGTCGCGGCGGCGCGCCGGGACGCGATGGAGCGGGCGATCGCGACCGCGCAGACCGCCGCCGGAGCGGTCGGCGGTGCCGGACCGCCGGCGCCGGTCGCGACGGCTGTGGGCGGGTGGCTGGCGCCGGTCGCGGGGCCGGTGACCTCCCCCTTCGGGATGCGGCTACACCCGGTCACCGGGGTCCGCAAGCTGCACGACGGGGTGGACTACGGCGCCGCCTGCGGCACCCCCATCCGGGCGCCGCTCGCCGGCACCGTGACCGACGTGGTGCTGCACCCCGCCTACGGCTGGCGGCTGCGGATCGACCACGGCACCGTCGGCGGACACCACCTGGTCACCTCGCTGAATCACGCGCGGGGGTACGGGGTCGGTGTCGGCGCGACGGTGCAGCGGGGGCAGGTGGTGGGGTCGGTCGGTTCCACCGGGTTGTCGACGGGCTGTCACCTGCACCTGATGGCCTGGCAGGACGGGGGGCTGATCGACCCCTCGCGGCTGGGATGAGGCAGGGTCCGGTGCGGGCCGCGTCAGGCCCGGGGATGGGCTTGGCGGAACGCCTGCTGCAGCCGGTCCGCCGTGACGTGGGTGTAGATCTGCGTCGTGGCCAGGGAGGCGTGGCCGAGCATCTCCTGGACGCTGCGCAGGTCGGCGCCGCCCTCGAGCAGGTGGGTGGCCATGGCGTGGCGCAGACCGTGCGGGCCGAGGTCGGGCGCGCCGGTGACCAGGCCGAGGTGGCGGTGCACGAGGCGCCGGACGACCCGTGGATCGATCCGGGCACCCCGGGCTCCGAGGAACAGCGCCGTGCCGCTGGCGGCGGTGGTCAGCTCGGGGCGCCGGGCGAGCCAGCTGTCGACGGCGTCCAGGGCGGGCCGTCCCACCGGCACCATCCGGTCCTTGTCGCCCTTGCCGTGGACACGTACGAGTCGCCGGTCGCGGTCCAACGAGGTGGTGTCGAGGTCACACAGTTCCGAGACGCGCAGCCCGGATCCGTACAGCATCTCGAGGACCGCGACGTCGCGCAGGCCCAGCGGACCGGGTTGTTCGGCCGCGCGGAGCCGGGCCTCGTCCATCAGGGCGGCGGCCTGTTGCTGGTCGAGGGTGGCGGGCAGCGGCCTGGCCACCTTCGGGGACGCCAGGCGGAGGCTCGGGTCGACCGGCACCAGCCCGTCGCGGCGGGCCCAGGCGAAGAAGCCCCGGACCGCCGAGGCACGCCTGCTGAGGGTGCCCCGCGAGGCACCGGCGGCCTGCTGGGCCGAGAGCCAGCCGCGCAGGTCGCCGATCGTGATCTCGTCCGGGGTGACGACCCCGTGCACCGCGACGTGCCCGATCAGCTCGGTCAGGTCGCCGAGATAGGCCCGGACGGTGTTCGCCGCGACGTGGCGCTCCCCCTCGAGGTGGCTGCGGTAACCCACCAGCGCGGCACGGAGCTCCGCAGGCAGTTCCTGCTCCGGCTCGGCGTCACCACCTGTCCCCATCCACCGCACCTTCCGCCGGGTCACGTTCCGGTGCAAGCGTGCCACGCCGACACGCCTAGAGTGGGGACCGCAGACCTCAAGAACGCCCCTCCGAGAGACAGGAAGCAGCATGACGAGCCTCGGCGAGCTCACCACCGGCGGCACGATCCGCCCCATCACCCGCTGGGGGACGCCGGTGATGCACGCCCCGACCCGACCAGTGACCGAGTTCGACGACGAGCTGCGGACGCTGGTGCGCGACATGTTCGCCACCATGGAGGCGGCCCAGGGCGTCGGACTGGCCGCGACGCAGGTCGGCGTCGACCTTGCCCTCTTCGTGTACGACTGCCCGGACGCGGACAACCACTCACAGGTCGGCGTGGTCTGCAATCCGGTGGTCGAGCTGCCCGAGGGCCGTGATCGGGTGCTGGAGTCCGCCGACGAGGGCTGCCTGTCGCTGCCCGGCGGCTATGCCCCGCTGGCGCGCACGGACCACTCGATCTGCCGCGGTCAGGACACCGACGGCAACCCTGTCGAGATCCACGGCACCGGGTTGCTGGCGCGCTGCCTGCAGCACGAGACCGACCACCTCAACGGCCTCGTGTTCGGTGACCGGCTCTCGACCCGGGTCCGCAAGAAGCTCTACCAGGCGCACGACGCGGTGGCGCACCTCTACCCGGAGGACTGGCCGGTCACCCCGAAGCACACCTCGGCCTGATCGGTCCGGGGCCGGGCCGCGTACGGATCGAGGGTCGGTGTGCGGCCCGGAGCGGTCATCTGGTCGCGTAGAAGGCGACGGCCGACGACGCGGCCACGTTCAGCGAGTCGACCCCGTGCATCATCGGGATCGTCACCCGAGCATCGAGCATCCGATCGGCCCTGGGGGTCAGCCCGTGCCCCTCGGTGCCGAAGACCAGAGCCAGCTTCGGGTGGTCCTGGGCCACCAGTTCGTCCAGCGTGATGGCCCCCTCCCCCAACGACATGCCGGCCACGAAGTAGCCGGCCTCGTGCAGGAGGGCGATGCCGTCGGGCCACGGGGCGATCCGCGCCCACGGCACCTGGAAGACGGTGCCCATCGACACCTTGATCGAGCGACGGTACAGAGGGTCGGCGCAGTGGGGGGTCACCAGCACCGTCTCGACACCGAGCGCCGCGGCCGACCGGAAGCATGCGCCGACGTTCGTGTGGTCGACCAGGTCCTCCAGGATCGCGATCCTCGACCGCCCCGACCGGCTGCCGGTCTGCCGGACGGTCGCCTGGCCGCCCGTGTCCTCGCCCAGCTCTCGCCGTGGCGGATCGAGCAGGTCGGCCATCGTGCGACCGGACTGACGACGCATCGACCCCAACGCACCGCGGTGCACGTGGAAGCCGGTGATCTCCTCGGCCATCTGCTCGGTGACGACGTAGATCGGTACGCCCGGGTGCTCGGCGAGGACGTCGGACAGCGAGTCGATCCACCGCGGGGCCAGCAGGAACGACCGTGGCGGGTAGCCCGCCTCCAGCGCCCGGCGGATCACCTTCTCCCCCTCGGCGATGAACAGGCCGTGTTCGGCCTCCAGTGAGCGGCGCAGTGAGACGTCGCGCAGCCGGACGTAGTCGGCGACGCGGTCGTCGTGGGGATCGGTGATCGTGACCAGGGTGAGCGCTGAGGTTGACATCCCTCCCAGTCTGCCCCCGGTTCGCCGTGGGGCGCGGAGGCGTCCTCCGCGTGGCGGCTCCGCCCGGGCTCTCAGGACCGACGCGGGCGGAGCACCGTCCAGAAGGTCCAGACGGCCAGGATCGCCACCGCCCAGGGCAGCCACCAGGTGGTCGGGGCGATCGCCGCGACCACGGCCCCGATCGCACACCCTGCGGCGCAGGCCAGGGCGCGGCGGTCGCGCTGGAGCAGCTCGATCATCAGCGCGAGGACCACCCCGGTGATCCACAGCGCCCACATGTTCAGGTAGAACCAGTCCTGCAGGTGCATCGACATCTAGCGCGCCCTCGCGGTGAATCGGCCCTGGCTCATGATGAGTCGCAGGGGCATGTCGAACGTCTCGCTCATCAGCGGCTCGGTCAGCACCTCGCGCGCCGGGCCGCTCGCGACGATCCGTCCCTTCTTGAGCAGCATCGCGTGGGTGATGCCCGGCGGGATCTCCTCCACGTGATGGGTGACCATGACGCTGGCCGGCGCGGCGGTGTCGGCCGCCAGGTGGCCGAGCAGGGTGACCAGTTTCTCCCGGCCGCCGAGGTCGAGCCCGGAGGCCGGCTCGTCGAGCAGGAGCAGTTCCGGGTCGACCATCAGACCACGGGCGATCTCGACGCGCTTGCGCTCCCCGGAGCTGAGCGTGCCGAACGTACGGTCCCGCAGCTGCAGCATCCCGAACCGGTCGAGCAGGGCATCGGCCCGCTCGTGGTCGAAGCTCTCGTACTCCTCGTGCCAGCGACCGACCACCGCATAGGCCGCGGACACCACCAGGTCGTGCACGGTCTCGCCGCGCGGCACGCGTTCCTGGAAGGTCTGGGACACCAGGCCGATCCGCGGCCGCAGGTCGAAGATGTTCACCGCCCCGAGCACCTCGTCGAGGACACCGGCCATCCCGCTGGTCGGGTAGAGGTCGCCGGTCAGCAGTCGCAGCAGGGTGGTCTTGCCGGCACCGTTCGCGCCGAGGACCACCCAGCGGTCGGACTCCCCGACCTGCCAGTTGATGCCCTCGAGCATCACGGTGTTGCCCCGCCGGACACTCACATCGACCAGATCCACCACAGCGACCATGGCCCCGAACCTACATGCCCGAGCCCCACCGCGCGTACCTGGCTCGCCGCGTGTGCCCGGCTCGCCGTCCGCGTCGCTGCGCACCGTTGACGTACGGTGGAGGGCGTGACCCTGCTCGCCGCGATCCGCCTGGTGACGAATCTCAACGTGCTGCGCCACGGATCGTCCCCAGCCGCGTCGGCCGGGCGCGCGGTGCCGAGCATCGAGGTGGCCGCCCGTACGGTCCAGGGCACCGACGCCGCCCACCACGTCAGCGACCCCGACGCGCTGCTCGGGCTGACGGACGAGGGGTCGAGTCCGCTGGACGAGGCGATGCGCGCCGCGCTGGCCCGATGTCCTCAGGACTGGATCCTCGCGCTGCCGCGTCCGGGCAAGCTCGGCCCGCTGCGGGGCCCATTGGCGCTGACCCGGGCGGCCCTGGCGGCCGGTGCCGCGGTGATCCCCCGGACCGGCGGCCCGGCCTGGGTCCCGACCCGGGTGGGGCCCGCCGTCCAATGGCAGATCCTGACCGCCGATCGCCCCTTCGAACCGGTGTCCTCGGTCGAGGCCGAACACGCGCTGACCGAGGCGATGCATGCCGCGATCGGTGAGCTCGACCGGCTGGGCATGGTGTCCGGCCGCCGCCCCGAGGGGGACGGCCCGGTGCTGCCCCCGGACTACCCGAGCCGGCAGCGGCAGGCGGCCGCGCGGGCGCTGCGGCTGGTCGAGGCGTGCGAGGCGGGGCTGGCCGACGAGTCCGGGCTGCTGCACGCCCACGCGGCCGACGTCCGGGCCCGGGCGCTGCGGTCCCTGCTCAACGCCGCACTGGACAGCGTGGAGGCCTCCTGCGCCTGGCACCCGGCCTGAGCCTGCCCCGGGACGACGACTCCGGCCGCCCCGCGCAGGGACGGCCGGAGGATGTCGCGACGCCGGATCAGGCGCCGGTGGCGTGCAGACCGCCGTCGACGTGGATGACCTCACCGGTGGTCATCGGGAACCAGTCGGACAGCAGCGCGACCACGGCCTTGGCGGTGGCGGTGGCGTCGGTCGGGTCCCAGCCGAGCGGCGCCCGGTCGGCCCAGACGTCGTTGAACTCGGACCCGCCGGGGATCGCCTTCTTGGCGAGGGTGTCGATCGGGCCCGCGGACACCATGTTGGTTCGGATCCCGTCGGCCCCGACGTAACGGGCCATGTAGCGGCTCGCCGCCTCGAGCGCGGCCTTGGCGACGCCCATCCAGTCGTAGGTGGGCCAGGCGACCGAGCCGTCGAAGGTGAGCCCGACGACGCTGGCCGGGCCGGTGATCAGCGGCCGGCAGGCGCGGACCAGCGAGACCAGCGAGTACGAGGAGGTGTGCAGCGCGGTCGCGACGTCGTCCCAGCCGGTGGTCATGAAGCCACCGCCGAGGGCGGTCTCCGGGTTGGCGTACGCGATGGCGTGCACGATGCCGTCGATCCGGTCGACGTGCTCACGCAGGACGTCGGCGAGGCCGTCGAGCTGCTCGGTGTCGGTGGCGTTCAGCTCCAGCACCGGCGGCACCGGGTCGAGCTTCTGGACGACCCGACGGGTCAGACTCATCGCGCGGCCGAAGTTGGAGACGATCACCGTCGCCCCCTCCGCCTGCGCGATCTCGGCGACCTTGTAGGCGATGGAGGTGTTCATCGTCACGCCGGTGACGAGGATGTTCTTGCCCTCGAGGATTCCCATGCTGTGCTCCTTCTGGTGTGGCTCAGTGACCCATGCCGAGGCCGCCGTCGACGGGCAGCACGGCGCCGGAGATGTAACCCGCCGCGTCGGCCGCCAGGAAGGCGACGGCATTGGCGATGTCGTCGACCTGACCGAGGTGGCCGACCGGGATCTGCCCGCTGTACTTCGCGACCAGGTCGTCGCCGAGTTCGGCGGTCATGTCCGTCGCGATGAAGCCGGGCGTGATGACGTTCGCGGTGACCCCACGGGAGCCGAGCTCGCGAGCGACCGACCGGGCCAGGCCGACCAGGCCGGCCTTGGAGGCCGCGTAGTTGACCTGTCCGGCGCTGCCGATCAGGCCGACCACCGACGAGATCAGGATGATCCGCCCGAACCGGGCCTTCATCATCCCGCGGGCGGCGCGGCGCACGACGCGGAAGGAGCCGGTCAGGTTGGTGTCGATGACGGCGTCCCAGTCGTCGTCCTTCATCCGCATCAGCAGCGTGTCGCGGGTGATGCCGGCGTTGGCGACCAGCACCTCGACGGGGCCGAGTTCCTTCTCCACCGTGGCGAAGGCGGCCTCGACCTGGGCCTGGTCGGTGATGTCGCAGGGGACGCCGAGGACGCCCTCGGGCACCTCCCCGCTGCGAGACGTCGCGGCGACGCGGTAGCCCTCGGCGACCAGACGGGCGGCGATGGCGCGTCCGATGCCGCGATTGCCGCCCGTGACGAGGGCGACGCGGCCCGCGGCGGGGGCCTCAGATGCAGTGCTCACCGGCCACACGCTAGCAGCAGGGGCCCGTACGGCCGGTTCGTACCGGTCCGTCCGGACCGCCGGTGCAGGTGGCCGGCGCACCGTCGGGACGGGGTCCCGACCCACCGGCCGGGGCCGTCCGGGGCCGTTGCGGACGACCCGTGCAGCGCGTACCCCCGGCCGTATAGTGGCCGGGTGGCAACGTCAGCGGGCCGGCGGCGGGGTTCGGGGAAGCACCATCCTCCGCTGATCACCAGCGCCCCGCGGAACCCCGAGGAGGACCTCAACCGTCGCCAACTGCAGTACCTGGCGATGATGTCGCTGCGGGTGATCTGCTTCGTCGCGGCGGTGTTCCTGCACGGGGTCTGGCGCTGGATCGCCGTGGCCGGTGCAGCGTTCCTGCCCGCCATCGCCGTCGTCATCGCCAACGCGGTCGACCTGCGCCTGAACAAGGGTGGCCAGGAGCTGCCCGACGTGCCGCCGGAGGAACCGGGGCGCCCGGCCCTGACGGGCCCCGACGCGGTGCCGCCGGTGATCATCCCCGGGGAGTCCGAGCCCGGCCACGACACCGACCCGCACCATGACGCCGGGACCGACGCCGGACCGTCCGGCCCGGGGCCCTCGGGACGGTGATCAGCCGCCGATCGCCGACATCGGCCGGTCGGGCTGCAGGAAGCTGGGGTCGTTGATCCCGTGGCCGGGGTGCTTGCCGGCGACCGCCCGGGCCCACTGCTCGGCGATCGCCTCGTCCCCGGCGCCCGACCGCAGCGCCGACCGCAGGTCGTCCTCGGTGCGGGAGAACAGGCAGTTGCGGACCTGGCCGTCGGCGGTCAGCCGGACCCGGTCGCAGGAGCCGCAGAACGGTCGCGAGACCGACGCGATGATGCCCACCAGCTGGTCGCTGTCGCCGACCCGGAACAGTTCCGACGGGGCGCTGCCCCGCGCCCGGCCCTCGGCGGCGACCGGCCGGAGCCGCTGCCCGCCCAGGGACGCGAGGATCTCGTCGGCGCTGACCATCCGGTCGCGCCGCCAGCCGTGCTGGGCGTCGAGCGGCATCTGCTCGATGAACCGCAGCTCCACGCCCTCGCGTCCGGCCCACTCGAGCAGCGCGGGCGCCTCGTCGTCGTTGATGCCCCGCATCAGCACCGAGTTGATCTTCACCGGCGCCAGCCCCGCCTGCTTCGCCGCACGGATGCCGCTGAGGACGTCGGCGTGGCGCCGGCGACCGCTGAGCGTACGGAACCGCTCCGGGTCGAGCGTGTCGAGGGAGATGTTGATCCGGTCCAGCCCGGCGGCCCGCAGCTGCTCGGCCCGGGGTGCCAGGCCGATCCCGTTCGTGGTCAGCGCGATGACGGGACGGGGAGACAGCTGCGCGATCGCGGCGATGATCCGGGGCAGGTCCCGGCGCAACAGCGGCTCGCCTCCGGTGAGCCGTACGCTGCTGATCCCCAGCCGCTGCACGCCGATCCGGACCAGCCGGACCAGCTCCTCGTTGCTGAGCAGCCGGTCGTCCGGCATCCAGTCCAGTCCCTCGGGGGGCATGCAGTACGTGCACCGCAGGTTGCAGCGGTCGGTGAGGGACACCCGCAGATCCGTGGCGACCCGCCCGTAGGCGTCCGCCAGCGGCAGGATGGTCCGTACGCTCCCTGGCCGAGGCATGTGTGGAGTGTAGGCCAGAGCCCCCAGGGGTGAGCCAGACCCCAGTCGTCGACTCACAGAATGTCCATGCCATGATCGAGGCACACCGACCCGGCTGGAGGAGAACGATGACGGAGGAGTGGGCGAGCCTCAGGGAGTGGATCGACATCCTGGCCCATCACATCGACACCGGTGACTTCGAGTTGAGCAAGGACGACATCCTGACCATCCTCGACCTCGCCCGCGATGCGTCGCACCAGGTGGAGCGCGCCGCGTCCCCGCTCACCATGTTCCTGGTCGGGGTCGCGGTCGGTCGGGGCGGGAGCCTCGGCAAGGTCGCGGCGCAGACGACCGCCCTGGTGCTCAGTCTGGACGACCGGACGGTCGAGACCGAGGAGTCCGCCGACGGGGACGGCGACCGCGAGGACCTCGACGCCGACCTCCAGTAGTCCCCGGCCCGCTGCGGATCGTCACGGCACGGGACGCGAAGCCGCCCTGGCGGCCGGCGCGACTACGCTCGGGGGGTGGAAACGTACTGGAAGCGTTGGGTCGCGCTGGTCATCTTCGCCGTCGTGCTGGTGACCACGTTCATCCAGCTCGGTGACTGGCAGTTGCGCCGGATGGCCGAGAAGCGAGCGCGCAACGCGACGATCGTCGCCCAGCAGCAGGAGCCGGTGGCGTCCTTCGACGGGGTGTTCGGCCGCGAGATCACCGCCGACCGGCAGTACCGCAAGGTACGCGTCGAGGGCACCTTCGACCCCGCCCACCAGGTGCAGGTGCGCTACCGCAGCAACAACGGCGACACCGGCTACGAGGTGGTCGTGCCGCTGCGGACCACCTCCGGCGCCTGGGTGTTGGTCGACCGCGGCTTCGCCGCCAAGCCGTCCGCCGGGCCGCTGCCCGCCGCCTCGTCCATCCCCGCCCCGCCCGCCGGCGTGGTGACGGTGGAGGGGTACGTGACCGCGGACGAGCCCGGGCAGCCGAACGCGATCGTGCCCGTGGACGGCTCGACCCGGCTGGTCAACCCGCCGGCGATCGCGACCTGGTCGGGGCTCCCGCTGGTCGACGGCTACCTCAACGCCACCTCGATCACCCCGGCACAGGAGGGCGGCCTGGTGCCGGTGGCCCTGCCGGAGCTGAGCGAGGGGCCGCACCTGTCGTACGCGATCCAGTGGTTCTGCTTCGCCGCGATCGGCATCGGCGGGACGTTCATCCTGATCGGCAAGGACGCCCGCGAGATCATCACCGGCCGGCGCAAGCGCCGCGCCGGGGCCGCCGCCGAAACCGACACCGTCGACACCGACACTGACGCCGTCGGCGCCGGCCGGGCGGTCGAACCGTCCGTCTCCGACGCCACCCACTGAGACCGTCGTGCTGGCCGACGTCGCCGACCTGCTGCGCTGCCCGCAGTGTCCCCCCACGGACCCGCAGGGCCTGACGTTGGAGGGACGTACGTTGCACTGCCCGCGCGGGCACAGCTTCGACGTCGCCCGGCAGGGCTACGTCAACCTCCTGCCCGGTGGGGTCCCCCACCATGCCGACACCGCCGCGATGGTGGCGGCCCGCGAGCGTTTCCTCGGCTCGGGTGCGTACGCCCCGATCCGCGAGGCGGTGCGCTCCGCCGCCCGCCGGCCGGACCCCGGCCCGACCGCGATGACGATGCTGGAGGCCGGTGCCGGCACCGGCTACTACCTCGCCGGCTGTCTCGGGGAGAAGGATCGCGGTCTGGCCCTGGACATCTCGCCGGCCGCGGCCCGCCGGGCGGCCCGGGCCCATCCCCGGATCGGAGCCGTGGTCGCCGATACCTGGGCCGGTCTGCCCGTCCGGAGCGGCAGCATCGACGTGCTGGCGGCGGTCTTCGCGCCGCGCAATCCGGCGGAGTTCGCCCGGGTGCTCACCCGGCAGGGCCGGGCGCTCGTGGTCGCCCCGCTGCCCGACCATCTCGCCGGGCTGCGGTCGACCCTCGGTCTGCTCGACATCGAGGAGGACAAGGAGGCGCACCTGCTGGCCCGGATGGCCGGGCACCTGGTCCCCGTCGACCGCGCCGACGTACGGTTCGCCGTCCGGCTCGCGGCCGGGGCGGTCGCCGACCTGGTCGGGATGGGGCCGAACGCGTTCCACCAGTCCTCCGGGTCGGAGGCGGGAGAGCCGTTCGGTGCCGAGGTGGAGGTGGAGGTGGAGGTCGCCGTACGCCTCTGGGAGTTCGCCCGGGCCTGACCGGCACCCGACCTGCCGGACGGTTCCCGCGGACGGGTCAGACCGGGGCGGAACCGGCCCGGTGGTCCGGTTCGGCGAACTGGGTGCGGTAGAGCTCGGCGTACGCCGCGTCGAGGTCCATCAGCTCGGCGTGCGTGCCGCGCTCGACGATCCGGCCGTCCTCCACCACCAGGATCTCGTCGGCGTTGCGGATCGTCGACAGCCGGTGGGCCACCACCAGGCTGGTCCGGTGCTCCATCGCCGCGTCGAGGGCGCGCTGCACGGCGGCCTCGGAGTCGGAGTCGAGGTGGGCTGTCGCCTCGTCGAGAACGACGATCGGCGGCGCCTTGAGCAGCAGCCGGGCGATCGCCAGCCGCTGGCGTTCGCCACCGGAGAGCCGGTAGCCGCGCTCACCCACCAGCGTGTCGAGACCGTCCGGGAGCTGGCGGACCAGGTCGGCGATGTGGGCCGCCTCGAGCACCTGCCACAGCTCGGCGTCGGTCGCCGCCGGGCGGGCGTAGCGGAGGTTCTCCCGGACCGTGTCGTGGAACATGTGGGCGTCCTGGGTGACATAGCCGACAGCATCCTGGAGCGCCTCGGTGCGCAGGTCCCGGACATCGGTGCCGCCGATCCGGACCACGCCCCCGGTCACGTCGTAGAGCCGGGCGAGCAGGTGGGTCAGGGTGGTCTTTCCCGAGCCGGAGTGCCCGACGATCGCGGTGGTGCTGCCCGGCGGCACCCGGAAGCTGACCCCCTTCAGTACGGCCGCGGCCGGCGTGTGCTCCGGCACGGCGACCGATTCCAGTGAGGCGAGGGAGACCTCCTCGGCCCGCGGGTAGGCGAACCTGACGTCGTCGAACTCCACCGAGGCCTCGCCGCTGAGCGCGACGGCCCCGGGCCTCTCGGCGATCGCCGGGCGCAGGTCGAGGATCTCGAAGACCCGCTCGAAGGAGACCAGCGCCCCCATCACGTCGATGCGGACGTTGGTCAGGGCGGTCAGCGGGCCGTAGAGCTGGGTGAGCAGCCCGGCCAGCGCGGTGAGGGTGCCGACGGTCAGGGTCCCGTCGACGGCCATCACGCCGCCCACGCCGTACACCAGGGCGGTCGCGAGCGCGGCGACGAGGGTCAGTGCGGTGATGAAGAACCGCCCGTTCATCGCCATCGCCACCGACACGTCGCGGACGTCGGCGGCCCGGGCGGCGAACCGTTCGTGCTCCTCGGCGGGGCGGCCGAACAGCTTGACCAGCAGCGCGCCGGAGACCGAGAACCGCTCGGTCATCGTCGCCGACATCTCGGCGTTGTCGCTCATCTGCTGGCGGGTCAGGTCGGCCAGCTTGCGCCCCACCACCCGCGCCGGGATGACGAAGATCGGCAGCAGGACCAGGGCCCCGAGGGTCAGCTGCCAGCTCAGGGCGAGCATGGCGGCAAGGGTGAGGATCAGGCCGAAGACGTTCGAGACCACCCCGGAGAGGGTGGAGGTGAACGCCCGCTGGGCCCCGATCACGTCGGAGTTGAGCCGGGAGACGAGCTTGCCGGTCTGGGTCCGGGTGAAGAACGCGATCGGCATGCCGGAGACGTGGTCGAAGACCGCGGTGCGCAGGTTGTAGATCAGGCCCTCGCCGATCTTCGAGGAACACCAGCGCTGCAGCAGCCCGAAGCCGGCGTTGGTGACGGCGATGCCGGCCACCAGCAGGGCCATCGTGACCACGATCCGCCGGTCGTGGCCGAGCACGCCCTTGTCGATGATCTCCCGGAAGATCAGCGGCGGGGCCACCGCCAGCCCGGCCTGGACGATGACGACGGCGACGAACACGCCGATCAGCGCCCAGAACGGCCGCGCGTACGCGACGACGCGCCGGAACGTGCCCTTCGACAGCTTCTGGTCAGCGAGGGAGCCGCCCTTGGTCATCTGCCGCATGACATGGACGGGGGAGGACATGCTCACCGCTGCCCCGACTTCTTCGACTTCTTGCCGGCCTTCTTCTTGCCGGCGGTCGACTTCTTCCCGGCGAAGGACGGGTCCGTCCCGTCGTGGTCCGGGTCGCCCGCCTCGCGCTTGCGGCGTGCGGTGGCCGCAGCCAGCGCCTTCTCCCGGGCCTTCGGCTTCTTCTTGATCAGCACCCGCAGCGGCGGCGTCGGCAGCCCCCAGTCAGTCAGCGGGCGCGGGGACCGATCCAGGTCACGCGAACCGTCCTGGCCGTCGTCGGCGGTGGCCGGGGCGGACGCCTCGACCCGCTCGGGGGACAAGGACGCCGCGGCGGGGATGGACCGGGTCGGGGCGACCGGCGTCCCGGGTCCGGCCGGATCGGGATCACCGTGGGCGGGCCGGCGGCGCAGTGACACGCCGGCCTCCATCAGCAGGCCTTCGACGAATCTCTCCGGACGCCCGGTGTCCGCGGCCAGGTCCGTGACGGTCTCGCCCGCGCGGTACCGCCGTACGCAGACCAGCATCAACCGCTCGCGCTCCTCGCCCGTCATGCGCGACCCGTTGGCGCCCGGTACCATTCCGCCTCCCACCTCGTCGGACCAGACGCCCATGCTACCAGCGGGCTCGGGGCGGCCCCGGATCGCGGATCCGCTCCGCCGGGCCGTACGACGCGGTGGGCCGGGCTGCGGCGCGCGGCTCAGGCGAGCGAGATGAGCTCGGCGTACTCGGGGCTCCAGAGGTCCTCGTCGCCGTCGGGCAGCAGCAGCACCCGGTCCGGTTCGAGCGCCTCGACGGCCCCCTCGTCGTGGGTGACCAGGACGATGGCGCCGGCGTAGGTGTTGATCGCGTTCAGCACTTCGGCGCGGGAGGCGGGGTCGAGGTTGTTGGTCGGCTCGTCGAGCAGCAGCACGTTGGCCGCGGAGACGACCAGCATCGCCAGCGCCAGCCGGGTCTTCTCACCGCCGGACAACACCCCGGCGCGCTTCTCGACGTCGTCGCCGGTGAACAGGAACGAGCCAAGGATCTTGCGGACCTCGGTGTTGTTGAGGTCCGGGGAGGCGGAGACCATGTTCTCCAGCACCGTACGGGACACGTCGATGGTCTCGTGCTCCTGGGCGTAGTACCCGATCCGGGCACCGTGGCCGAGGATCACCTCGCCGGTGTCGGGCTCCTCCAGCCCGGCCAGCATCCGCAGCAGGGTGGTCTTGCCGGCACCGTTGAGGCCCAGGATGACGACCTGGGAGCCCTTGTCGATCGCCAGGTCGACGCCGGTGAAGACCTCCAGAGAGCCGTACGACTTGGACAGGTTCTCGGCGCGGATCGGGGTCTTGCCGCACGGCGCGGGCTGGGGGAAGCGGATCTTCGCCACCCGGTCGGACTGCCGCTCCTCCTCCAGGCCGGCGAGCAGCTTCTCGGCGCGCCGGGCCATGTTCTGCGCCGCGACCGCCTTCGTCGCCTTGGCGCGCATCTTGTCGGCCTGCGCCATCAGTTGATCGGCCTTGCGCTCGGCGTTCTGCCGCTCGCGCTTGCGGCGGGCCTCGTCGGCGGCACGCTGGGTGAGGTAGCGCTTCCAGTCCATCGCGTAGATGTCGAGGACGGCCCGGTTGGCGTCCAGGTGGAAGACCTTGTTGACCGTCGCACCGAGCAGGTCGGTGTCGTGGGAGATCATCAGCAGCGCACCGGAGTAGCTCTGCAGGAAGCTGCGCAGCCACAGGATGGAGTCGGCGTCGAGGTGGTTGGTCGGCTCGTCGAGGAGCAGGGTGTCGGCGTTGGAGAACAGGATCCGGGCCAGCTCGACGCGCCGGCGCTGGCCACCGGAGAGGGTCTTCAGCTGCTGGCCGAGCACCCGGTCGGGCAGCGCCAGGTTCGCCGCGATCCGGTGTGCCTCGGACTCGGCCGCGTAGCCGCCGGCGGTGAGGAACTGCGTCTCGGTCTTGGCGTACGTGGCCATCGCCGCGTCCCGGACGTCGTCCTCGGTCGCCTCGGCCATCGCCACCTCGGCGGCCTTCATCCGGCGCAGGATGTGGTCCAGGCCGCGGGCGCCGAGGATCCGGTCACGGACCAACTCGTCCGGATCGCCGGAGCGGGGGTCCTGCGGCAGGTAGCCGATCTGGCCGGAGCGTTGGATCTCGCCGCCGGCGGGCAGCGAATCGCCGGCGAGGATCTTCGTCATGGTGGTCTTGCCGGCGCCGTTGCGGCCGACGAGGCCGATCTTGTCGCCCGGGGTGACCTGGAAGGACACGGGTTCGAGGAGGAGCCGGGCTCCGGCACGGACTTCGAGATCGCGGGCAATCAGCACCGCGCCATCCTATGCCCGCCCCCGGTGGACGGCCGATTCGCCGTTCGGACCGTCATGGCCTGCCCGGTCCCGCCTCGGCCTGTCCGGCACGCCGCGGATGTGCTGCCGGGCGGGGCGCGAGGCGTCCCGGAAGATCAGTGCCCCGGCGACGAAGCAGAGCACTCCGGCGGTCGCCCGGGGCGCTTCCGGGTGGAGGACCGTGCCACCGTGGTAGATCAACCCGAACCCGAAGAGGAGCAGTGCCATCGAGGCGATCGCCAGACCGGTGCGCGGCTCGTCCCCGAGCTTCGGGACGAGCAGTTGCTCGACCTGACTGATCAGCGGGAAGAGGACGAACATCAGCGGCACCGCGACGAGGAGGATGACGGGGCGCCACATCAGGACCGCGGTGGCGGCCCGGAAGCGCAGCGCGAACGGGTAGAGCAGTCCGATCGCCAACCCGATCACCGGGCCGTGCCACAGGTAGATCGTCACGGCCAGCGCGTTCAGCCGCCCGAGCACGTTCTGCAGCACCCGGCTCCGTCCGAGGGCCACGCCGAAGTGCCGCTCGACCAGGGCCAGGACCCCGGTCTGGGCCAGGGCGAGGACGGCCATCGGCGCGGTCGGGGGGACCAGGTTGGCGACGAACTGGTCCCCCAGCCCCACCGCGCTGCGCGGGTAGTACGGGAGCCCGAAGAGCAGCACCAGCAGGAGCAGCACAGCCCCGAGGATGGTGACCCAGACCCAGGTCTCGGGGCCGGTGCGCCACCAGCCGCGGTGGTAGGCGATGCCCAGCTGGTGGACGAACAGCCAGACCACCACGAGGTTGGCATCGCCGGCCAGGCCGACGTGCAGCACGAAGCGGACGGCGTCGAGGCCGACCGCAGCCGCGCCGAGCACCACCAGGACCCCGACGCCCCATCGGTCGTGGGCCAGACACATCACGGGCGCGAGCACGACGATGACCAGGTAGACCAGCAGGAACCAGAGCACCTCGGTCAGCTTGCGGGTGCCGAGCAGGGCGGTGTCGAGGCGCCCGAGCCAGGCGACCACCGTCCCCGCCACCGTCCAGACGGCGATGTAGAAGGCCAGCGGGCCGAGCAGCCGGCGGGCCCTCGTCACCAGCCAGGTGCCGTAGCTGCCGCCCTCGGACCGCTGCCGGTCCAGCACGTGGGTGTTGGCGAAGCCCCCGGCCACGAAGAACAGCGGCATCACCATCACGAACCAGCTCAGCACCCAGCCGAGCGGGCCGGGAGAGCCCACGAAGGTCCGGATCATGCCCCCGCTGTCGACCGAGGCGGGGTCGACCCCGAAGAGCATCAGGTGGAAGGCGACGACCACCAGGATGGAGAGCGCTCGCGCCGCGTCGATCGGGACGTTGCGAGCAGGGGCGGCCGGAAGGTTCACGCTTCCATTGTCCCCGCGTACAGGGCCGCGGGCCCCGTGGGCTCAGACGTTGAACCCCATCGCCCGCAGCTGGTCCCGGCCGTCGTCGGTGATCTTCGCGGCCGTCCACGGCGGCATCCACACCCAATTGATGTGCAGCGCGTTGACCATCCCCTCGAGGGCGGCGTCGGCCTGGTCCTCGATCATGTCGGTCAGCGGGCAGGCGGCGCTGGTCAGGGTCATGTCGACGACGACGCTCGAGTCCTCCTCCACGTGCACGCCGTAGATCAGGCCCAGGTCGACGACGTTGATGCCGAGTTCGGGGTCGACGACGTCCTTGAGCGCCTCCAGCACCTCATCCTCGGACAGCCGGGAGGCCCCGGCCCCGATCGAGACGGGGGCGTCACCCATCAGTTCACGGTCCCGCACCATGTCTGCGGGGGTGTCGACGTGTTCGGTCATACCCGGTCCTCCTTCGTGGCGGGTTCGGTGGCGGCAGGATCGGCCGTGGCGGGCCCGGCCGTCGAGGTCGCCCGCATCAGCGCGTCGCGCAGGGCGGACCAGCTGAGCAGGGCGCACTTGACCCGGGCGGGGAACTTCGACACGCCGGCGAAGGCGATGCCGTCCTCGAACTCGTCCTCGTCGGGCTCGATCCGGCCCTGCGACTCCATCATGTCCTTGAAGTGTGCGTAGAGCACCTGGGAGGCCTCGACGCTGCGCCCGATCACCAGGTCGGTCATCACCGAGGTGGAGGCCTGGGAGATCGAGCAGCCCTCGCCGTCGTACGACACGTCGGCGATGGTGTCGCCGTCGAGGGCGACCCGCAGGGTGATCTCGTCGCCACAGCTCGGGTTGACGTGGTGCACCTCGGCGGCGTACGGGTCACGCAGGCCGCTGTGGTGCTTCTCCTTGTAGTGGTCCAGGATGATCTCCTGGTACATCTCCTCGACGTTCATCAGGCGTTCCCCCCGGCGTGCCCGCGCGTCTCCCGACGCCGGCTGTGCGACGTACGGGGCCGGTTGAAGAAGTCCCGGGTGTAGTCGAGGGCTTCCACCAGCGCGTCCACCTCCGCCTCGGTGGTGTAGAGGTAGAACGACGCCCGGGTGGACGACTGCACCCCGAACCGGTCGTGCAGCGGCCGGGCGCAGTGGTGCCCGCCGCGGACGGCGACGCCGCGGGAGTCGAGCATGGTCATCACGTCGTGCGGGTGGACGCCCTCGAGGCTGAACGAGATGGCACCGCCCCGGTCGACGGCCTCGGTCGGGCCGAGGATCCGCAGCCCCTGCACGTCGGCGAGCCGACCCAGGGCGTACCCGGTGACCTGCTGCTCGTGCGCGGCGATCCGGTCCATCCCGATCCCGTTCAGGTAGTCGATCGCGGCCGACAGCATCACCGTCTCGGCGATCGGCGGGGTGCCCGCCTCGAACCGGTACGGCGGCGGGGCGTACGTCGACCCCTCCATCCGGACCACCTCGATCATCTCGCCGCCCCCGAGGAACGGCGGCAGCTGCTCGAGCAGGTCGTAGCGGCCCCACAGCACGCCCAGACCGGTCGGGCCGACCATCTTGTGGCCGGTGAAGGCGACCATGTCGGCCTCCCAGGCCGCCACGTCGGTCGGCATCTGCGGCACCGACTGCGACGCGTCGACGACGAGCACCGCGCCGACGGCGTGCGCCATCGCGGCGACGGTGGCCACCGGGTTGATGGTGCCGAGCACGTTCGACTGGCGGGTGATCGCGACGACCCTGGTCCGCTCGTTGACCAGGCCCTCGGCCTCGGCCTTCGCCAGGTCGAGCCGGCCCTCCTCGGTCACGTCGAACCAGCGCAGCGTGGCGCCGGTGCGCTGGCAGACCAGCTGCCACGGGACGATGTTCGAGTGGTGCTCCATCACGGAGATCACCACCTCGTCACCGGGGCCGAGGCGGGAGCCGAGGGTGTTCGCGGCGAGGTTGAGCGCCTCGGAGGCGTTCTTGGTGAAGACGATCTCGCGGGCCTCGGCGGCACCGATGAAGGTGGCGATCTTCGCCCGGGCGCCCTCGTACGACGCGGTCGCCTCCGCGCCGAGCATGTGCATGGCGCGGGCGACGTTGGCGTTGTGGTGCGCGTAGAAGTCGGTCAGCGCCTCGATCACCTGGCGGGGCTTCTGCGAGGTGTTCGCCGAGTCCAGGTAGACCAGCGGGTGGTCGCCGACCGAGCGGGACAGGATCGGGAAGTCCCGGCGCACGGCGTCGACGTCGTACCCGTCGATCGCCGCGCCGCTCGTGGACGTCAGGGTGTCAGGCATCGACGCGCGCCGCCTTCACGTACTTGTCGTACCCCTCCGCCTCCAGCTCGTCGGCCAGCTCGGGGCCGCCCTGGGTGACCATGTGGCCGTCGACGAAGACGTGCACCACGTCGGGCTTGATGTAGCGCAGGATCCGCGTGTAGTGGGTGATCAGCAGCACGCCGCGGTCACCCTGCGCGATGAAGCGGTTGACGCCCTCGGAGACGACCCGCAGGGCGTCGATGTCGAGGCCGGAGTCGGTCTCGTCGAGGATCGCGACCTTCGGGTTCAGCAGTTCGAGCTGGGCGATCTCGTGGCGCTTCTTCTCGCCACCGGAGAAGCCCTCGTTGACCGAGCGCTGCGCGAAGGTGGGGTCGAGGTCCATCCGGCCCAGTGCCTCGGTGACCTGCTTGGTCCAGGTGCGGATCTTCGGGGCCTGGCCGTCGACCGCGGTCTTGGCGGTACGCAGGAAGTTGGCGACCGAGACCCCCGGCACCTCGACCGGGTACTGCATGGCGAGGAACAACCCGGCCCGGGCCCGCTGGTCGGTGGTCATCGCGAGGATGTCCGCACCGTCGAGGGTGACGGTGCCGCCGGTGACGGTGTACTTCGGGTGCCCGGCCAGCGTGTAGGCCAGGGTCGACTTGCCGGAGCCGTTCGGGCCCATGATCGCGTGCGTCTGGCCGGAGCGGATGGTCAGGTCGACGCCCTTGAGGATGGGCTTGGGGCCGTTGTCGGTCTCCACCTGGACGTGCAGGTCGTGGATCTCGAGGGTTGCCATGGGTGGTTCTCCTGTGTGGGGATGAAGTCGGGAAGCGGGGGGATCGATCGGTCGCGACGAGCGTTCAGGCCTGGGCGGCGGGGGCGCCGACGGTGGCCGAGAGCTCGTCGGTGACGGCCTCCAGCAGGCGCTGCTCGATGTCGGGGACGCCGATCTTGTTGATGATCTCGGTGAAGAACCCGAACACCACCAGGCGGCGGGCCTCCGCCTCCGGGATCCCCCGGCTCTGCAGGTAGAACAGGTGCTCGTCGTCGAACCGGCCGGTGGTGGCGGAGTGCCCGGCGCCGCCGATCTCGCCGGTCTCGATCTCCAGGTTCGGCACCGCGTCGGCACGGCAGCCGTCGGTGAGGACCAGGTTGCGGTCCGACTCGTAGGTGTCGATGCCCTCGGCGGTCTTGCGGATCAGCACGTCACCGATCCACACGGTGTGCGCGTCCTTGCCCTGCAGCGCCCCGCGGTAGTCGACCTTCGAGACCGACTTCGGGGTGGCGTGGTCGACCAGCAGCCGGTGCTCGAGGTGCTGGCCGGCGTCGGCGAAGTAGATGCCGTACTGGTGCAGCTCGCCGCCCACTCCGGCGTAGTCGGTGGTCTGGGTGAGCCGGACCAGGTCGCCGCCGAGGGTGGCGGTGACGGCCCGCACCGAGGCGTCGCGGCCGACCTCGACCGAGGTCTGCCCGGTGTGCACGGCGTCGTCGTCCCACAGCTGCAGTTCGACCAGGTTGACCGTGGCGCCCTCGCCGACCAGCACCGACACGTACGCGTCGTACGTGGCCGAGCCGAAGTGCTCCAGGGCGATGGTCGCCTTGGCGTGGCGGCCGACGGTGATCACCACGTGCTCGTGCACGACGGTGTCGGCGCCCTCACCGGTGAGGGTGAGGATGACCGGCTCGGCCGGCTCGGCCTCCGCGGGGACGTCGACCCGGACGGCGCCGTCGGCGTTCGCCGCCGCGAGGACCGCGAGCCGGTCCATCGGGGCGCGACCGCCCAGGGCCCGGGCCTCCGCAGCGCTGATCCGGGTGACGGTGACCCCCTGCGGCAGGCTGGTCTCCCAGCGCAGCCGGTCGCCGGTCGCCTCCGCCTCCAGCAGGCCCCGCAGCCGCTTCAGCGGGGTGAACCGCCAGATCTCCTCACGCCCCTTGGGGACCGGGAAGTCGGCGACGTCCCAGGACGGGGTGGCGTGCAGGTGGGAGGCGATCTTCGGCAGGCTGGGCACGCGCAGCGCCGCGTTCGCGGCGTCGGCGGGGCTCGTGGCGGTCAGGCCTTCGGTGGAGGCGGTATCGACGGACAACGGGGTCACTCTCTCGGGTCGTACGGGTGGGGCGGCGGGGTCCGGGGTCAGCCGACGGCCCCCTCCATCTGCATCTCGATCAGGCGGTTGAGCTCGAGGGCGTACTCCATCGGAAGCTCCTTGGCGATCGGCTCGACGAAGCCACGGACGATCATCGCCATCGCCTCGTCCTCGGCCATGCCGCGCGACATCAGGTAGAACAGCTGGTCCTCGGAGACCTTCGAAACGGTGGCCTCGTGGGCCATCGAGACGTCGTCCTCACGGATGTCGACGTACGGGTAGGTGTCGGACCGGGAGATGGTGTCGACCAGCAGCGCGTCACAGCGCACCGACGACTTCGAGTTGTACGCGCCCTCCTCGACCTGGACCAGGCCACGGTACGAGGACCGGCCACCGCCGCGGGCGACCGACTTGGAGACGATCGAGCTGGACGTGTTGGGTGCCAGGTGGACCATCTTGGAGCCGGTGTCCTGGTGCTGTCCCTCGCCGGCGAAGGCGATCGACAGGGTCTCGCCGCGGGCGTGCTCGCCCATCAGGTAGACGGCCGGGTACTTCATCGTGACCTTGGACCCGATGTTGCCGTCGATCCACTCCATCGTCGCGCCCTCCTCGCACGTGGCGCGCTTGGTGACGAGGTTGTACACGTTGTTCGACCAGTTCTGGATGGTCGTGTAGCGGACCCGGGCGTTCTTCTTGACGATGATCTCGACGACGGCCGAGTGCAGCGAGTCGGACTTGTAGATCGGGGCGGTGCAGCCCTCGACGTAGTGCACGTACGAGCCCTCGTCGGCGATGATCAGCGTCCGCTCGAACTGGCCCATGTTCTCGGTGTTGATCCGGAAGTAGGCCTGCAGCGGGATCTCGACGTGCACACCCTTCGGCACGTAGATGAACGAGCCGCCGGACCACACCGAGGTGTTCAGTGCGGCGAACTTGTTGTCGCCGGACGGGATGACGGTGCCGAAGTACTCCTGGAAGATCTCCGGGTGCTCCTTGAGGCCGGTGTCGGTGTCCAGGAAGATGACGCCCTGGCGCTCCAGCTCCTCGTTGATCTTGTGGTAGACGACCTCGGACTCGTACTGGGCGGCGACGCCCGCCACCAGCCGGGCCTTCTCGGCCTCGGGGATGCCCAGCTTGTCGTACGTGTTCTTGATGTCCGCCGGCAGGTCCTCCCAGGACTGGGCCTGCTTCTCGGTGGAGCGGACGAAGTACTTGATGTTGGCGAAGTCGATGTCGTCGAGCTCGGCACCCCAGGTCGGCATCGGCTTGCGCTCGAACAGCTTCAACGCCTTCAGCCGGCGCTGCAGCATCCACTCGGGCTCGTGCTTGAGCCCCGAGATGTTCGCGACGACGGCAGGACTCAGGCCACGTTCCGCCGCGGCACCCGCCTTGTCCGGGTCGTGCCAGCCGTACTCGTAGTGGCCGAGCGCATCGATCTGCTCGGCCTGGGTGAGCTGCGGCTCGTTGGTCACCTGCGTCATCGGTCAGCCCTCCTGGTGGGTGGCATCGGTGGTGGCACGCGCCGCGGGAGCGGGCGCGTCGGAATGAGCACGCGCCGCGGGAGCGGGCGCGTCGG
>CAYOBI010000026.1:0-33389 GCA_964402325.1 uncultured Propionibacteriaceae bacterium
CGGCAGGCGGTGTTGTAGAGGAACGCCAGCAGGGTCGACATGGCGGTCAGGATCACCACGTTCAGCACCGAGAGCAGGATCGTCAGACCCATCGTCTTGGACAGCCCGAAGTAGTCCTGGATCCGGAACGACTGGGTCTCGCCGGGCGACAGCAGCAGCGCGCCGACCTGCTCGTTGATCAGGTTGAACACGCCGGAGACCGAGAGCACCAGCCAGGTGATCAGCACCAGGATCAGCGCCGCGATGCCGAAGGCGATGGAGAAGACGAACGAGGTCTTCATCACCGACCACGGGTCCACGTGGCTGAGCCGCAGGGTGGCCCTCCGGGTCCGCTGCGGCGCCGGGCCGGCGCCCTCCTGGCCGGGGCGGCGGAGGGCCGCGGGGGCCTCGGGCACCCCGGCAGGGCCGTAGAACTCCTCGGTGGACCGCAGCACGGTCTCGTCGACGTCGCCGTCCGGTCGGGCATCACTCACGGGTGGTCTCCTCGGTCAGGTCCTGGTCGTCGGTCAGGTCGTCCGCGGGCGCCTCGGTGTCGGCACCCTGCGGTGCCTCCCCTTCGGCGTCCCCGGCATCCTCGTCGTCCTCGGCGGTCTCCGGGTTGAGCGCGATGATCGACACCGCGTCGCTGGCGGAGACCCCGACGAACTTCACCCCCATAGTGTCACGCGAGGTGACGGCCACCTCCGAGACAGCGCTCCGTGTCACCTGGCCCGAGGTCTTGATGGCGATCACCTCGTCGCCCTCCTGGACCATCAGGCCGCCGACCAGGCCGCCGCGCTCCGAGTTGAGCTTCATCGCCTTGATGCCGAGACCGCCCCGGCCCTGCAGCCGGTAGTCGCTGACCCGGGACCGCTTGGCGTAGCCCTCGTCGGTCACCGTGAAGACGAACCGGTCGTCCTCGGGATAGTCGTCGCGGACCACCATCATGGTCAGCAGCTCGTCGCCCTCGCGGAACTTCATCCCGGTCACACCCGAGGTGGCCCGGCCCATCGGCCGCAGCTGCTCGTCGTCGGCGCGGAACCGGATCGCCTGGCCCTTGCGGGAGATCAGCAGCACGTCGTCGACGCCGCGGGCCAGCTCGGCGCCGATCAGCTCGTCGTCGTCGTCGCGGAAGCTGATCGCGATCACGCCCGCCTGCCGCGGCGAGTCGTACGCCGTCAGCGTGGTCTTCTTCACCAGCCCCTTGCGCGTCGCGAGCAGCAGGTAGTCCGCCACGTCGTACGACGGGATGGCGAGCACCTGGGCGATCGTCTCCCCCGGCAGGAAGCTCAGCAGGCCGGCCACGTGGCCGCCCTTGGCGTCCCGGTTGGCCTCCGGCAGCTGCCAGGCCTTGGCCCGGTAGACCCGCCCCATGTTGGTGAAGAACAGGATCCACTGGTGGTTGCTGGTCGCGAAGAGGTGCGCCACCTCGTCGTCGGCCCGCAGCGTCGCACCCCGGACGCCCTTGCCACCGCGCTTCTGCACCCGGTACTGGTCGGAGCGGGTGCGCTTGGCGTAGCCACCGTGGGTGATGGTGACGATGACGTCCTCGTCGGGGATCAGGTCCTCGTCGGACAGGTCACCGTCGGCCGACACGATCCGGGTGCGCCGCTCGTCGCCGTACTTGTCGACGATCTCCTGCAGCTCGGTCGCGATGATCAGCCGCTGCCGCTCGGGCTTGGCGAGGATGTCGCGGTAGTCGGCGATCCGGGCCTCGATCTCCTCGAGGGAGTCGATGATCTTCTGCCGCTCCAGGGCCGCCAGCCGGCGCAGCTGCATGTCCAGGATCGCGGTCGCCTGCGCGTCGTCGATCTCCAGCAGGTCCTTCAGGCCCTCCCGGGCCGCCTCGGTGGTCGCCGAGCGGCGGATCAGTGCGATCACGTCGTCGAGGGCGTCCAGGGCCTTCACCAGGGCGCGGTAGATGTGCGCCTGCTCCTCGGCCTTGCGCAGCCGGTACTCGGTCCGGCGCCGGATCACCTCGATCTGGTGGGTGATCCAGTAGGAGATGAACTGGTCGAGCCGCAGCGTACGCGGGACCTCGTCGACCAGCGCCACCAT
This sequence comes from uncultured Propionibacteriaceae bacterium, assembly GCA_964402325.1. Lineage (GTDB taxonomy): Bacteria > Actinomycetota > Actinomycetes > Propionibacteriales > Propionibacteriaceae > Raineyella. The sequence continues at coordinate 2,038 of CAYOBI010000026.1, forward strand.
GTTGCAGCCGAAGGTGTCCTGCAGCTGGGTGTGCTTGTAGAGGTTGTTCATCACCACCCGCGGCTGGGCGTCGCGCTTCAGCACGATCACCAGCCGCTGGCCGGTACGCGCCGAGGAGTCGTCGCGGATGTCGGCGATCCCGTTCAGCTTGCCGTTGTGCACCAGCTCGGCGATCTTCAGCGCCAGGTTGTCCGGGTTGCACATGTAGGGCAGCTCGGTGACGACGAGCTGTGTACGGCCCTTCTCGTCCTCCTCGATGTCGATCACAGCGCGCATGGTGACCGAGCCGCGGCCGGTCCGATAGGCCTCCTCGATGCCCTTGCGGCCGACGATCAGCGCGCCGAGCGGGAAGTCCGGGCCCTTGATCCGCTCCATCGCCGCCTCGAGCAGATCCTCCTCGGAGGCCTCGGCGTGCTGCAGCGCCCACTGCACGGCGTCGTTGACCTCGCGCATGTTGTGGGTGGGGATGTTGGTGGCCATCCCGACCGCGATGCCGGTCGAGCCGTTCACCAGCAGGTTCGGGAACCTGGCCGGCAGCACGGTCGGCTCCATGTCGCGGCCGTCATAGTTCGGCTGGAAGTCGACGGTGTCCTCATCGATGTCGCGGACCATCTCCATCGACAGCGGCGCCATCTTGCACTCGGTGTAGCGCATCGCGGCGGCCGGGTCGTTGCCCGGGGAGCCGAAGTTGCCCTGACCGTTGACCAGCGGCGCCCGCATCACCCACGGCTGGGCGAGCCGGACCAGGGTGTCGTAGATGGCGCTGTCACCGTGCGGGTGGTAGGTGCCCATCACCTCACCGACGACGCGGGCGCACTTGTTCCAGCCACGGTCGGGGCGGTAGCCGCCGTCGTACATCGCGTACAGCACACGGCGGTGCACCGGCTTGAGGCCGTCGCGGACGTCGGGCAGGGCGCGCCCGACGATCACCGACATGGCGTAGTCGAGGTAGGACTTCTGGATCTCCGCCTCGAGGTCCACCTGCTCGATGTTGCCGGTCTTCGCGGCGACCGCGAGGCCCTGCTGGTCGGCGACCGCCTGCTCGTCCAGCCCGGCCTGGTCCTGGGGACCCTCGTTCTGCGGGGGGATTTCACTCATTGTTCAGTTCTTCCGATCAGATGTCGAGGTACCGGACGTCCTTGGCGTTGCGCTGGATGAACGCCCGGCGCTCGGCGACGTCCTCACCCATCAGGATGGTGAACATCGCGTCGGCGGCGGCCGCGTCCTCCAGCGTCACCTGGAGCAGGATCCGGTTCTCCGGGTCCATCGTGGTGGTCCACAGGTCCTCGGGATCCATCTCGCCGAGGCCCTTGTAGCGCTGGATCGGGTTGACGTTCGGCAGCTTCTTGCCGGCCGCCAGCCCCGCGTCGCGCAGCGAGTCGCGCTCCTCGTCGTTGTACGCCAGCTCGTGCGGGGCGTTGGTCCAGCGCAGCCGGAACAGCGGCGGCTGGGCCAGGTAGACGTGGCCGGCGGCGATCAGCGGCTTCATGAAGCGGAACAGCAGCGTCAGCAGGAGCGTACGGATGTGCGCCCCGTCGACGTCGGCGTCGGCCATCAGCACGATCTTGTGGTAGCGCAGCTTCTCGACGTCGAACTCCTCGTGCACGCCGGTGCCGAGCGCGTTGATGATCGCCTCGACCTCCTTGTTCTGGAGGATCTTGTCGATCCGCGCCTTCTCGACGTTGAGGATCTTGCCGCGCAGCGGGAGGATCGCCTGGGTGCGCGGGTTGCGGCCGCCCTTGGCCGAGCCACCGGCGGAGTCACCCTCGACGAGGAAGACCTCGCACTCCTCGGGGTTGGTCGAGGAGCAGTCGGCCAGCTTGCCCGGCAGCGACCCGCCGCCGAGCAGGCTCTTCCGGTTGCGGGCGAGGTCGCGGGCCTTGCGGGCCGCGATCCGGGCGGAGGCGGCCGCCTGGGCCTTGCGGACGATGTCCTTGCCCTCGGACGGGTTCTGCTCGAACCAGTCGCCGAGCTTCTCGTTGACGACCTTCTGGACGAACGAGCGGGCCTCGGTGTTGCCGAGCTTCGTCTTCGTCTGGCCCTCGAACTGCGGCTCGCCGATCTTGATCGAGATCACCGCGGTGAGGCCCTCGCGGATGTCGTCGCCGGACACCCGGTCCTCACGCTTCTTGATCAGCCCCCAGGTCTCGCCCCACTTGTTCACCGTGTTGGTGAGCGCGGAGCGGAAGCCCTCCTCGTGGGTGCCGCCCTCATGGGTGTTGATGGTGTTGGCGAAGGTGTGCACCGACTCGGTGTAGGAGTGGTTCCACTGCATCGCGACCTCGAGGCCCATCTCGTGCTCGGGGTCGTGCGTCTCCACCGCGATCACGCTGGAGTGCACCGTCTCCTTGGTGCCGGTGAGGTACTTCACATAGTCGATCAGGCCGTCGTCGAAACGGAAGGTGTCGGTCCGCGGGCCGCGCTGCTTCTTCCCGGAGTCGGGCACCGCGGCCTGGTCCAGGTCCTGGCCGTCCTCGTCCTGCTCGCCGCGCGGGCGCAGGTCGACGACGGTGATCGCCAGGCCCTTGTTGAGGAACGCCATCTCCCGGAACCGGGTCGCCAGCGTGTCGTACGAGTAGTCGGTGGTCTCGAAGATCTCGTCCGAGGCGTAGAAGGTGACCGTGGTGCCGGTCTCGTCGGTCGCCTCGAGCTGCTCCAGCGGGGCGTCCGGGGTGCCCAGGTGGAAGCTCTGCCGCCAGTGGAAGCCGTCGCGCTTGACGTCGACGATCAGCCGGTCGGACAGCGCGTTGACGACGGAGACGCCGACGCCGTGCAGGCCGCCGGAGACCTTGTAGCCGCCGGTGCCGAACTTGCCGCCGGCGTGCAGCATGGTGAGCGCCACGGTGAGGGCGGAGATGCCCTCCTTGGGGTGGATGTCGACCGGGATGCCACGGCCGTTGTCGAACACCCGCACGCCGCTGTCCGGCAGCAGCTCGACGCGGATGGTGTCGCAGTAGCCGGCCAGCGCCTCGTCGACCGAGTTGTCGACGACCTCGTACACCAAGTGGTGCAGGCCGCGCTCGCCGGTGGAGCCGATGTACATGCCGGGTCGCTTGCGAACCGCCTCCAGGCCCTCCAGGACGCTGATGGAACTGGCGTCGTACGTGTCGGGGGCCACGTGAGTGTTCTGCTGTTCGGCTTCGGTCACTGCTGCATCCTACCGCACCGGGTCGCGTGGCAAGGGTCACACACGCGTCCAGAGGGCCCTGGAGGGCGCTCTGGAGCGCCGAGGAGGTCATTCGCGGGGGTGACCACGTCGGCGGGTGATCGGATCGCCAGAATCACCCGCACACGACGGGCGGCCGGCGCGTCCTAGCCGTACGTGTCGCGCGGTCCGCGGCCCCGGACCCGCAGCCTGCCGTGGCTCCAGGAGGGGGCGTCCGGCCCCTTCACCACGATCCGGCTGACCACCTCGGAACCGAGCTGCCGGTTCAGCCGGACGATCACCGCCGGCGCGATGCCACGCATCTGGACCGCCCAGGCGGTCGACGAGGTCCGCACGGTGAGCACCCCGTCCTGGTACGCCTCGGGGCGGCAGTGCGCCGCGTTGGCGGGGCCGATCAGCTCGGGCCAGCGGGCCATCAGGGCGTGCACGTCCAGGTCGGTGCGCCAGCCGCGCTCCTCCACCAGCCGGCGCAGCACGTTGCCGATCTGCTGGGGGTCGCGGTCGTCGGGACGGGCGCCGGAGGACAGTGGTTCGGTCGGGCGGCGGCGTTTGCGGCGCGGGGTGCGCGGCGCGGCGGGGGCGCCGGCGTTGACCTGCCGGGCGATCCGGCGGGCCAGGTCGAGGCCGTCCGGGTCGGGGGTGGCGACCTCGTCGTCGTGCTCGTGGTCCGGCGGGTCGGAGGGCTCCGCCTCCGGCGGGTCGGGCGGCTCAGGCGGCATCGGGGGTCACCTCCCCGTCGGCGACGCGGAACCGCTGGCCGGCCAGCGAGGCCGGCAGGTCCTCGGCGACGGCGGCGGTGACCAGCACCTGGTCGGCGCCGAGCACGCCGCCGGCGAGCCGGTCGCGCCGGGTGGCGTCCAGTTCGGCGAAGACGTCGTCGAGGATCAGCACCGGCTCGATCCCGTCGGCCCGCAGCAGGTGGAAGCCGCCCAGCTTCAGGGCCAGGGCGTACGACCAGGACTCGCCGTGGCTGGCGTAGCCCTTGGCCGGCAGGTCACCGAGGAAGAGCTCGACGTCGTCGCGGTGCGGCCCGACCAGCGACACCCCGCGGGCGACCTCCTCGGCCCGGCGGTCGGCCATCCGGGCCAGCAGCCGTCGGCGCAGGTCCTCCCGGTCGGTCGTCGCCGGGACATCGGCGCCGTCGTCGGTGTCCAGCGAGCTGCGGTAGCGGGCGGTCGCGACGTTGTTGGCCGGGGCGATGTCGGCGTACGCCTGCGCGGTGTGCGGCATCAGCGCGCCGAGGGTGTCGAGGCGGGCCGAGAGCACCTCGGCGCCGATGACGGCCAGCTGGTCGTCCCAGATCCGCAGGGTGTCCTCGGCGTACGGGTCGGGGGTCCGCCCGGCGCGCCCGGACATCGTCTTCAGCAGGCTGTTGCGCTGCCGCAGCACCTTGTCGTAGTCGTGGCGCACGCCGGCCATCCGCGGCCAGCGGGTGGCGACCAGCGCGTCCAGGAAGGCCCGCCGGGCGGCCGGGTCGCCCTTGACGATCGCCAGGTCCTCCGGGGAGAAGACGACCGTGCGCAGGATGCCGAGCAGTTCACGCGGCCGCGACAGCGGCGCCCGGTTGAGCCGGGCCCGGTTGGCCCGGCCGGGGTGGATGTCGATCTCCAGCACCAGGGCGCGCTCGTCGTCGCGGCCGGCCCGCACCCGGGCCTTGACGGTGGCCCGCTCGGAGCCGTGCCGCACCAGCGGCAGGTCGGCGGAGACCCGGTGGGAGCCGAGGGTGGCCAGGTAGTCCACGGCCTCCACCAGGTTCGTCTTGCCCTGGCCGTTGGACCCGACGAAGGTCACCACCCCCGGCTCCAGGTCGACGTCGACGTACGCGTAGGACCGGAAGTCGGCCAGTGTGAGGTGGTCGACGTACACCAGGCTCAGTCGTCCTCGGGGAGCACGGCATGCCCGCCGAATTGGTTGCGCAGCGCGGAGATCATCTTCATCGCCGGCGAATCGGCCTGCCGGGAGATGAACCGGGTGTAGAGCGCGGCGCTGATCGCCGGGGTGGGCACACCGAGCTCCAGGGCGGCCTCGACGGTCCACCGGCCCTCGCCGGAGTCCTGCGCGTAGCCGCGGATGTCGGACAGGTCGGGGTCGTCCTCCAGTGCGTTGTCGACCAGGTCGAGCAGCCAGGACTTCACCACCGAGCCCTCGCGCCAGGACCGGAAGACGGCCGGCACGTCGGTGACCAGGTCGGCGGTCTGGAGGAGTTCCCAGCCCTCGGCGTAGGCCTCCATCATGGCGTACTCGATGCCGTTGTGGACCATCTTGGCGAAGTGCCCGGCCCCCACCGGTCCGGCATGCACGAAGCCGAAGTCGCCGGCCGGCTTGAGCGCCATGAAGTACGGCATCAGCCGCTCCACGACGGCGTTCTCGCCGCCGACCATCAGCGCGTAGCCGTTGGTCCGGCCCCAGACGCCCCCGGAGACGCCGCAATCGACGAAGGCCACTCCGTGCTCGGCGCAGACCTCGGCCCGGCGCCGGTCGTCGGTGTACTTCGAGTTGCCGCCGTCGACGACCACGTCACCCTCGGCCAGCAGCGGGACGATCCGGGTCAGCATCCCGTCGATGTACTGGACCGGCAGCATCAGCCAGATCACCCGCGGCGTCTCCAGCCGGGCGACCAGGTCGGCCGGGTCGGTCGCGTCGCTGAGCTCCTGGTTGAGGTCGTAGCCGACAACCTCGACGCCGGCGCTCCGCCAGCGTTCCCGCATGTTGCCACCCATGCGGCCCAGGCCCACGAGTCCCAGAGAAGTCATGTCGCGTCCGATCCTTGGTCGGTGAGGGGTGTGTCAGTCGGGGAGGCGCATCAGCATGATGACGTGGCGGTAGTCGAGCAGCGGCTCGCCGTCGAGGGCCGCCACGCCGGTCAGCAGACACGGTTTGCCCGGCTGGGTGAAGGAGAAGTTCACGTACGCCGCGTCCAGCGCGCCGAGGGCGTCGAGCAGGTACTGCGGGTTGAAGCCGGCCGCGGTCATCGGGTCGCCGGTGCTGTCCAGCACCGCCTCGATCTGCTCCGACGCGTGGGCGTGGTCGCCGCTGGCCGCCTCGAGGGTGACCGAGCCCTCCCCCATCACCATCCGCAGCGGCGAGTTGCGCTCGGCGACGAGGGCGACGCGCTTGGCGGCGTCGATCAGGTCGGCGGTCGCGCACCGTACGCTCAGGGTGGCCTGGATCTCCATCAGGTGGCGGACCTTCGGGAACTCGCCGTCCAGCAGTCGGGTGGTGATCCGGCGCCGGGTGCCGTGCGACTCACCGGCCAGGCCGATGATGCCCTCGCCACTGCCCGGCTGGGACAGCGCGATGCTGACCGAGTCACCGCCGGCCATCGACTTCGCCGCCTCGGAGAGCACCTTGGCCGGGACCAGGGCGTTGCCGCGGAAGTCGGACCGGGCCGGGGTCCAGCCGAGCTCCTTGAGGGCCATCCGGTAGCGGTCGGTGGCGAGCATCGACAGCGTCTCCCCGTCGATCTCGACCCGGACGCCGGTGAAGATCGGCAGCAGCTCGTCCCGACCCGCCGCGACGGCGACCTGGGAGACCGCGCCGGCGAGGTCGTCGCTGGCGACGGTGCCGGTCTCGGTCGGCATCGCCGGCAGCACCGGGTAGTCGTCGGTCGGCAGCAGCTGCAGGGTGAAGTGCGCGCTGCCGCAGGTGAGCTCCATCGAGGCGTCCGAGGTGTCGACGGCGACGGTGGCGTGCGGCAGCGACCGGGTGATGTCGGCGAGCAGCCGGCCGGAGACCAGGGCGATGCCCTCGTCGTGCACGACGGCGGGCAGGTCGACGCGGGCCGAGGTCTCGTAGTCGAAGCTCGAGAGCACCAGCGACTCGCCCTCGGCGTGGATCATCAGGCCGGCCAGGATCGGGATCGACGGACGCGTCGGCAGGCTGCGGGCGACCCAGGCAACGGACTCCGCCAACACGTCGCGGTCGACTTCGAACTTCACTGGGCCTCCTGGGGGGATCGTCGTGGCCACCTGATCATATCGACTGTGCCGCCCCGCGCAGGCCAATGAGCCGCGGCTGATCGCTGCTCCGGTGGCCGGTCCGCTCCGGCCCTGCTGCTTCGAATCGTCATCGAGATATCTGGATACAGCAGTAGTAACAGGTCGTGTGGATACTGTGGAGAACTCACATCCTTCCTGGTCAGCCGTCGAATGACCGTCCACAGGCTCGGTGGACCACTCCAAATCACATGGGTGGAAGATGTGGACGTACGGATCGGCCGCCCACCGGGATCCTCATCCTGTCCGCAGGGGGAACGGGGGCTGTCCACCCTTGTCCACAGGCTCGTCCACACTGTTGACAAGACGAGATCGGGCAAGAAGAAGCCCCCGGGAGGTCCCGGGGGCGGTACGACGGTCGGTCAGACCTGCTCGGCCTTCTGCCGGATCCGGGTGGTCAGCTCGGTGACCTGGGTGTAGACCTCGCGCCGCTCGGAGAGCAGCTGGCGGATCTTGCGCTCCGCGTGCATCACGGTGGTGTGGTCGCGGCCGCCGAATTGCTGGCCGATCTTCGGCAGCGACAGCTCGGTGAGCTCCCGGCACAGGTACATGGCGATCTGGCGGGCGGTGGCGATGTTCTGCGTACGGGAGGTGCTGCACAGCTCGTCGACCGTCATGTTGAAGTAGGACGCCGTCTGGGCCATGATCAGGCCCGAGGTGATCTCCGAGCCGTTGCCGACCGGGATCAGGTCCTGCAGCACCACCTGGGCCAGCGGCAGGTCGACCGGTTCCCCGTTCAGCGAGGCGAACGCCGCGACCCGGATCAGTGCCCCCTCGAGCTCACGGATGTTGGTCTGGATCCGTTCCGCGATGAACTGCAGCACCTGCGGGTCGACCGCGAGGCGTTCCTGCTCCGCCTTCTTGTAGAGGATGGCGATCCGGGTCTCCAGGTCGGGCGCGTGCACGTCGGCGATCAGGCCGGACTGGAACCGGGACCGCAGCCGCGGCTCGAGCGCCTCCAGCAGCTTCGGCGGCCGGTCGGAGGTCATCACGATCTGCTTCTCGGCGTTCTGCAGCGTGTTGAAGGTGTGGAAGAACTCCTCCTGGGTCTGGATCTTCCCCTCGAGGAACTGGATGTCGTCGATCAGCAGCACGTCGACCTCGCGGTAGCGACGCCGGAACTCGACGGTGTTGTTCTCCGAGATCGCGTTGATGAACTCGTTGGTGAGCTCCTCGGTGGAGACGTAGCGCACCCGCGCGTCCGGGTAGAGGTGCAGCACGTAGTGGCCGACGGCGTGCATCAGGTGGGTCTTGCCCAGCCCGGAACCGCCGTAGATGACCAGCGGGTTGAACACCTTGCCCGGGGTCTCGGCGGCCGCCCGGGCCGCCGCGTTGGCCAGCCGGTTGGACGGGCCGATGATGAAGTTGTCGAAGGTGTACTGCGGGTTGAGCCGGCTGCTCTCCAGGACCTGGCCGTTGAGGTTGCCGTCACGGCTGGTCTGCGGGTTGGGCCGGGGCACGAACGGGCCGACCCGACCGCCGGCGTCGACGTCCTCGTTCGACCACTCGTCGTCGAGGTCTTCGTCGGTCGTCGACTCGGGTGCCTCCAGCGGCAGCTCGGCGAGGTCGAGGGCGATGTCCGGGTCGACCGTGACGGCGAGCCGGGTCATGTGCCGGAAGCAGTCCGAGAGCGCCTCCTCGATCCCGGGGCGCAGCCGGTTCTCCAGCTGGTCACGCGTGTACTCGTTGGGGACGGCCACCATCACGGTGTTCTGGACCACGGTCAGCGGCTTCGTGTTGCGCAGCAGGCCACGGTGTCGCGCGCCGGAGTGCTTCACGATGTACGCCCATGCCTCGGGCAGCTGGTCAGTGGTGAACCGCGGGTGTTCGGGGGTGGTCCCAGTCACGCGTGCCCTTCCTGTCCTCGATGCGGTCCTGCAGGCGCCGCATCCACACATCTTTCCACAGGTGTGGAAAACAGACCTCGCCCCTCGTGGCGGGTGCCACGGGGGGTGCTCCAGGGGGACAAGTGTGCGGTTGTCGGCGGTGGCCGGAGGGCCGAGGCTACTCGGCCCGTCCGACCCGTGCAACATCGTTCGAGAGTTCTCACCGGCTGGTCGGCGTGTCGAGTGGACAAGGTCGGCAAGCAGGATTCTTGCACCGGCCGGTGCGTGCCGCCACCGGTTCGTGGAATTGCCTTTGTCGGCCCCTCCGCGTACCGTGGACCGGTCACCACCGTGGTGTCCGTACGCGTATCGGCCCCTCGGTACGTCCTGTCGAATTCAGTCCTTGGGAGATATTCGTGAGCAAGCGCACCTACCAGCCGAGCAACCGGCGTCGGGCCCGTACCCACGGCTTCCGCACCAAGATGCGGACCCGTGCCGGTCGCGCCACCATCGCCCGTCGTCGCGCCAAGGGTCGCGAGAAGCTCTCCGCCTGAGCGTACGACGATCTGTCGCACGGATGTTGCCCAACGGCGCTCGAATGCGCTCGTCCGATGAGTTCCGGCTCACGGTGCGCCGTGGGGTCCGTGCGGCCAGGCCGAGTGTCGTGGTCCATGCGCGCCTCGGCGACAGCCCGCCTGCCCAGGTGGGCTTCGTCGTATCCAAGGCGGTGGGGAACGCGGTGACCCGGAACCGTACGAAGCGACGCCTCCGCCACCTGGCCGCCGAACGGCTGGCCGGGTTGCCGGTGACCGCACGGGTCGTCGTCCGGGCGCTGCCGGCGGCGTCGGCCTCGCCGGAGCGCCTCGCCGAGGACTTCACGGTGGCCTGGGACCGTGCCCTCGCCCGGACGCACTGAAGGGCCGGGGATGAAGTACCTGCTGATCGGCTTGCTGAAGTTCTACCGGGCCGTGATCAGTCCGCTCTACGGGCCTGTCTGTCGTTATTACCCGTCCTGTTCCGCGTACGCCCTGGAGGCCGTGCAGGTGCACGGGGCGTTCAAGGGCAGCTGGTTGGCCGCCCGGCGCCTGGGGAGTTGCCACCCGTGGGCCGCCGGTGGCTACGATCCCGTACCGGGAACACCTGCAGCCGAGGAGTGGGCCGAGGAACAGGCGGCGAAGGCCCGCCAGGCCGCCGACGGTCTCCACTACGAGCCGGGCCCGACGTCCGGCCCCGATGATTTGTCCACCCGCTCGACGTCGTAGAGGTCTGCACCGATATGGATCTGCTCCAGCCGCTCCTGGTCCCGCTCGCCGGGATCAATGATTTCTTCAGCGCCCTTGCCCAGCCGCTCTACTGGGTGGTGTCCGGCATCATGGTCGGTTTCCACTGGCTGCTGGCGCCGATCTTCGGTGCAGGGAGCGGCGCCGCCTGGGGCCTGTCGATCGTGTTGCTGACCGTGACGGTCCGTGCCGCGATGATCCCGCTGTTCGTCAAGCAGATCAACAGCACCCGCGGCATGCAGGAGCTGCAGCCCAAGCTGCAGGAGCTGCAGAAGAAGTACGCGGATGACCGGGACCGTCTCGGCCAGGAGACGATGAAGCTCTACAAGGACGAGGGCGTCAACCCGATGGCCTCCTGCCTGCCCCTGCTGATCCAGATGCCGTTCTTCCTGTCCCTCTACCGGGTGATCGACGGCGCCGCACGTGGCCAGGCGCGCGGATCCTGGCTGGCCGGGCCGGAGCACCAGCAGCTTCTCGACTCCCTGACGCACGCGACGATCTTCGGTGTCCCGCTGTCCGGTCGGTTCTGGCCCTTCGAGAACGGGTTCGGCGGCGTCCAGGTCCTCACCGCGATCATGACGATCATCATGGTCGTCGCGCAGTTCTTCACCTCGCGCCAGATGTACACCCGCAACATGTCGCCGCAGGCGATGACCGGGCCGATGGCGCAGCAGCAGAAGATGATGGTGTACCTCTTCCCGGCGATGTACATCTTCTTCGGCACCACGATCCCGATGGGTGTGCTGATCTATCTGCTCACGACGACGGTGTGGTCGTTCGGCCAGCAGGAATGGATCATCCGCAACAACCCCTCCCCCGGCACGCCGGCCTACCTGGACTGGGAGGAGCGGATCCGCGCCAAGGGTCTGAACCCCCGCAAGGTGCGCCCCGGCGACAAGCTCACCCGCGCCAGGATCGCCGAGCTGAAGGCGGAGGAGGCCGCCGAGGTGGCGGAGCAGCAGACCGCGTCGCCGAAGAAGGAGAAGCGGACGCCGCCGCCCTCGGCCGCCGCCCGGCACCAGCCGACCCAGACCAGCCGGGCCAAGCGCGGCAACAAGAAGAAGTAGGTCGTACCCGCGCGCCGGGCCCGAGGGGTCCGGCGGCGTACGCACCCCTGGTTCTCACCGTTCCCCTCGAGGAGTTTCCCCATGACCGATACGGATGTCAGCGCCGAGACCGTGGACCCGTCGCCGGAGGTCGCCGGCGGCCCCGCCGACGACGAGCTGGACCCGCAGGACCCTGACACGACGGACGACACCGAGTCCGATTCCGACGACACCGGCTCCGACGACACCGACGCGGACGATGACGACGCGGACGGTGGCGACGCGGACGGTGGCGACGACGACGAGGAAGACGAGCCGGACGGGCCCCTCGACGTCGAGGGCGAGGTCGCGGCCGACTACCTGGAGGAGCTGCTCGACATCGCCGACGAGGACGGGGACATCGACACCTTCGTCGAGTCCGGCCGGGCCCACGTGTCGATCATCACCGACAGCGACACCCTGATCGGCCGCAACGGCGAGGTGCTCGAGGCGCTCCAGGAACTGGCCCGGCTGGCCGTGCTGGTCGAGACCGGCCACCGCAGCCGCCTCATGCTCGACATCGGTGGGCACCGCGACCGCCGCCGTCGGGAGCTCCAGGAGATGGCCGCCGACGCCATCGACGAGGTCAAGGAGACCGGCGAATCGGTCCGCCTGGCCCCGATGAACCCGTTCGAGCGCAAGATCGTCCACGACGCCGTGGCCGCCGCCGGACTGTTCTCCGAATCGGAGGGTGAGGAGCCCAACCGTCGGGTCGTGGTGATGGCCTCCGAGGACTGATCGAATGTCCCAGACGATGCCGCCCGGCGACGCCCAGGTCGAGTTTCCCGACCCGGACATCGTCCGGGCGGTCTTCGGTCCCCAGGAACCGGTGATCCGCGCGTACGCCGACATCCTCGCCACCCGCGGGATCGAGTGGGGGCTGATGGGCCCCCGGGAGACGCCCCGACTGTGGGAGCGCCACCTCTTCAACTGCGCCGCGATGATGGGTCTCCTCCCCCACGGTTGCACGGTCGCCGACGTCGGGTCAGGTGCCGGGTTGCCGGGTCTGGTGCTCGCCATCGGCCGCCCGGACATCCGGGTCAGCCTGATCGAGCCGCTGCAGCGCCGGGTGAACTTCCTCGACCTCGCCGTCGCCGAACTGGACCTGGCTGAACGCGTCGAGGTGCTGCACGGTCGGGCCGAGGACTTCGACCCGGGCGTCGGGTTCGACGTGGTGACGTCGCGGGCCGTCGGTGCGTTGACCAAGTTGGTCGGCTGGTGCCTCCCGCTGGTCCGTGAGGGCGGGACGAACGGCGGCGGCGAGATCCTCGCCCTGAAGGGTGCCGGCGCCGACGCCGAGGTGGCGAAGGCGGCCAAGGAGCTGCGCAAGGCACGGCTGACCGCCGACGTCCTGAGCGTACGCGCCGACCCCCGCACCGAGCCGACCACCGTGGTCAGGCTCCGGCGCACTGCCTGACCACCTGCGGCGGCGCTCCGACCTGCCTGGGTATCTCCGGTCACGTTCGGCGGTTCGTCAGGAGCCGTTCTGAGCGAAGTGATGCTGCCACCGCGGGTGGCCTGCGGCACGCACTCGGTTGAGATCGTCTGACACAGAACGGCAGATCGCCGTTGCCCGGGCCCTTGTGAGCCCGCTCCCCATCCCGTCGGCCGGATGGGTGGGCGGCTCGGGGAGCGGGAGGCGGATGTTTCACGGGAAACATCCGCCTCCCGGCCGTCCGAGTGTCAGCCATGGGCGCGGTCATCGAGGGGTGATCAAGCTCTATCGCATTATCTAGTCAAATAGCTAGAAATGCTGATAGAGCGCGATGAACATGTCCTGGCGCATCCGTTCGCGTCGATGTTCTGCAGTGCGCGCGTGATGACGTGCATGAATCACGTCGGTGTGATTTCATGGATGTCACACGCTGACCGGTTCGCTGAATTGTCTGAACCGTGGATCAGGATGAAGCCCGGAAGCTTCCTCGCCGGCCGTGAAAGGTCCAACACACATGGCTCTTCTGAAGCGTCACGCTGCGACCCCCAAGGGGCCGAAGCGTGCCCTCTACGAGATGGACGAGACCCCTGCGGTCGAGTCCCCGGACGATCTGGACGGTGTTTCACGTGAAACACGGACTCCACTCCCCCGCCCGCCGGCACCGCGGATCATCGCGGTGGTCAACCAGAAGGGTGGTGTCGGCAAGACCACGACGGCGGTCAATCTGGCCGCGGGCCTGGGTTTCGGTGGACTGAACGTGCTCCTGATCGACCTTGATCCGCAGGGCAACGCCTCTACCGCTGTCGGGGGGGAACACCGTAACGGCGAGCCCGGCACCTACGAGGTGCTGATCGACCAGGAAGCCATCGCCGACCACGCCCAGCCGTCGCCCGAGGCGCCGAACCTCACGGTGCTGGTGGCCACGATGGACCTCGCCGGCGCCGAGATCGAGCTCGTCTCGGTTGTTTCACGTGAAACACGCCTCAAGCGGGCCGTCGACGCGTACGTCGCAGACCATGACGTCGACTACGTGATCATCGACTGTCCCCCGTCGCTGGGCATCCTCACGGTGAACGCCTTCGTCGCGGCCGAGGAACTCCTCATCCCGATCCAGTGTGAGTACTACGCCCTCGAGGGTCTTTCCCAGCTACAGCGCTCGATCGCGATGGTCCAGGCCAACATCAACCCCTCACTGGCCCTGCGCACCGTGATCCTCACGATGTTCGACGGCCGTACGCGACTGTCGTCCGACGTCGCCGGTCAGGTCCGGCAGTACTTCCCCCGGGAGACGATGGAAGCAGTCATCCCCCGCTCCGTCCGCATCGCAGAGGCACCCAGCTACGGGCAGACGGTCATCACCTACCAGCCGGCCTCCGCCGGCGGGCAGGCCTATCTGGAGGCAGCCGAAGAGTTGGCACGACGCGGAGCGGAGCAGCACTGATGGCAGAACGACGAGCAGGACTCGGGCGAGGACTCGGGGAGCTCTTCCAGCGAACCGATCTGGATGCCCCACCCCACCCGGTCGACCAGCATGTCATTGTCGACAAACTGCACGGTGCCAGGCCCGGCGAGACCCGGAAACCCGAGGAGCGGACGGCGGCAGCCACGACCGAACCGGCCGTGGACGGGACAGCTGCGTCACCGGTCACCCCGGAATCGGCCCCCCAGCCCGTCCAGGAGCCGGAAACGCCCACACCGGACGACACGGCGGTCGAGCTGGACGCCGTCGCCACTGACGACGGCAGTGGCGTCGTCGACCCGTCCAACGGCTACTACGCCGAGATCCCGATCGACCGGATCCATCCCAACCTCAAGCAGCCCCGCCAGGTGTTCGACGAGAACGCCCTGCAGGAACTGGTCGGCTCGATCCGCGAGGTCGGTCTGCTGCAGCCGATCGTGGTCCGCGAGGACGGTGACGGCGGGTACGAACTGGTGATGGGGGAGCGCCGCTGGCGGGCATCCGCCCTTGCCGGACTGGAGACGGTGCCCTCGATCGTGCGGGAGACCGCGGACGACGACATGCTCCGCGACGCCCTGCTGGAGAACATCCACCGCGTCCAGCTCAACCCGCTCGAGGAGGCGGCCGCCTACCAGCAGTTGATGGAGGACTTCGGCTGCACCCAGCAGGAACTCGGCGCCAGGATCAAGCGTTCCCGCTCCCAGATCGCCAACATGATCCGGCTGTTGAACCTTCCACCAACAGTTCAGCGCCAGGTGGCCGCCGGTGAGCTCTCGGCGGGTCACGCCCGGGCCCTGCTCGGCCTCGCGGACCGCTGGGCCCAGGAGCGCCTCGCCACCCGGATCATCGCCGAGGGGCTGTCGGTGCGGATGACCGAGGAGATCGTGGCGCGCGGGTCCGACCAGACCCCCCGCCCGGGCCGGCGCAACAACCGGGACCGCGACCCGCAGCTCCAGGAACTGTCCGCACGGCTGGGGGACTGGTTCGACACCCGCGTCGAGGTCACCCGGGGGGCGCGCAAGGGCAGGATCGTGATGGAGTTCGTCTCCGAGGCCGATCTGCAGCGGATCATGGACCTGCTGCAGCCCTCCGGCGCCCGCCCCGCCCGTACCGCCTGACAGTGGCCGTACGGCCGCGCACGGGCCCAGGAACACGACGAAGGCCCCCGGATCATCCGGGGGCCTTCGTCGTGCGCGGGCGGCTCGATCGGCTTCTCTTCAGCTATCTAGCGCGGACCATAGAGAGGGGAAGAATTCCTGATCGAGACCGCGCCATCCGGGGGACTACTGGACCTCGCCGGTGCCCTCGACGGACAGTTCGGGGCCGGTCAGCTCCGCGGCGGCATCCTCCCGGGCGAGGTGGGCGCGTACGTTCCGGGTGGCGTAGTGCTCCGCGACGAAGGACAGGAACGGCACGGTGCCGGCCAGGGCGATCAGCAGCAGGTTCTTCCACGGCCAGCCGACCCGCCGGCCGATGTCGTAGGCGGTGATCAGCAGGGCCATGTAGAGCCAGCCGTGCGCGACACCGAGATACGTCACCAGCGACGGGTCACCCCAGACGTACTTCAGCGGCATCGCGACGCAGACGAGGAGGACGAGCAGGACGCCGACGACCCACGCCATGATGCGATAGCGGGTGAGGGCGGCCAGGATGGCGGAGCGCTTCTGGGGATCCATGTTCCTCTGTTCCTAGGGGTCAGGACATCCGATCGGGATCGGGTCCTATCTCATCTTGCGCGATGAGACCAAGATCGGCGAGTCGGCGCCGATCGGCGGCACGGCCGATATAGCCGGCCAGGTAGATCGCAAAGCCCAGGGCACAGGCCGCGAACACCCACCACTGCAGGGCGTAGCCGAAGTTCTGCACCGACCCGCGCCCGGACGGCAGCGCCGGGGTCGACGCCGCCAGGCCCTGGGCGGCGGAGAGGTCGGCCGGCAGCGTCACGTAGCCGGCGATCATCGGGTCCTGCCAGCGCTGCACCAGCACCGGCAGGTAGACCGAGCCGATCTGGCCGGTCGGCCACGAGCCGGTGCCCTCCTTGTCGGAGGCGAGCAGCACGCCGCGCTGGTCGACGGTCCCGGTGGGCGCCGCCGGGGGAGTGGTGCCGGTGGTCTCGCCCCGGATCACCGGCACGAGCGTGCCGTCGGCGGTCTTCAGCGGCGTCAGCACCCGGAAGGTGCCGGGCTTACCGTCGACCGGGACGAGCAGCTCCTCCGCCGGGACGTACGTGCCGGCGAATTCGACCGTACGTCCGTATCCCTCGGAGATCTGCTGCCCAGCCGTGGCGACGCTGGCCAGCGGCACCGCCGGCTCGTCCATCCGGGCGACGGCGCCGCTCTGGCCCTGGTTCTGGAAGACCTGCATCTGCCACAGGCCCAGGCCGATCATCACGCCGGCGAGCACCAGTCCGACGACGACCAGGGCCAGCTGCTGGATCCGGGTCCGGACGAGTCGGGTCGACGCCATCGTCAGCGCAGACGGGCCTGGCGGACCAGGGCCTCGCAGAGCTCTCCCAGGTCGAGGCCGGCGGCCTCGAGCTCGAGCGGGACCAGCGACGTCTCGGTCATCCCCGGCGCGACGTTGCACTCCAGGAAGTACGGCACCCCGTCGTGGATGATGATGTCGGTCCGGGAGATGTCGCGCAGGTGCAGCCGTTCGTGGACCCGCAGGGCCATGTCGGCGCAGGCGGCGGCGACCTCGTCGGGCACCTCGGCCGGCGTGATGAAGCGGGTCGATCCGGCGGTGTAGCGCGACGCGTAGTCGTAGTCGCCCGAATCGGGGCGGATCTCGACGGCGGGCAGGGCCTCGGGACCCTGCCCGCGGTCGATCACCGTGACGGCCACCTCGATCCCGTCGAGGTAGGTCTCGATCACCGCGACGTCGCCGTACGCGTACGCGCCGACCATCGCCGAGGCGAGTCCGTCGGGTGCGGCGACCTTGCTGCAGCCGAGCGAGGAGCCGGACCGGGACGGCTTGACGAACATCGGGAAGCCGATCCGTTCGCCCAGGGCGTCCATCAGGGCGCGGGCGCCGAGCTCCCGGAACACCTCGTCGGGCAGTGCGACCTGCTGCGGGGTGGTCAGCCCGATGCCGCGGATCACCGAGGTGGCGATCGACTTGTCGAAGGCGACCCGGCTGTCGGCCCCGGTGGCGCCGACGAACGGCACCCCGAGCAGACCGAGCACCTCGCGCAGCGAGCCGTCCTCGCCGGTGGCGCCGTGCACGACGGGGAAGACCACCGGGTCGTCCAGGTCGTGCAGCAGGGTGACCAGGTCGGAGTTCACGTCGGACTCGACGACGGTGCAGCCGCGGTCGCGCAGGGCCTGGGCGACCCGGCGCCCGGACCGCAGTGACACCTCGCGCTCGTGGGACAGCCCACCGGCGAGCACCACGATGATGCCCAGGTCGGGGCCCGAGGGCGGGGTGGTCGGGGTGGGAACCGGCGGGGTGGAAGTGGTCTCGTGGGCGGTCATCATTCCTCCTGGACGCTCGTCACGCCTGGTCGGGGCGGGGACTGGTCGGCTCGACGACACTGTGCGGGTGCCGCGCGCCCGGGTGCAGGCCGAACGTACGGTTCAGCTGGGACTCGCGGTCCAGCACCTCCCCGAGGCGGCGTACGCCCTCCCTGATCCGCTCGGGGGTGGGGTAGCAGTACGACAGCCGGATGTTGCGGGCCCCGAGGTCGTCGGCGTAGAAGGCGGTGCCGGGGACGTACGCCACCCGGTTCGTCACCGCGCGGGGCAGCATCGCCTGGGAGTCGACCCCCGCAGGCAGCGTCAGCCAGACGAAGAAGCCGCCGCGCGGGTGGGTCCAGGTGCTGCCCTCCGGCATGTACTCCGGCAGCGCCTTCAGCATCGCGTCGCGGCGCTTGCGGTACATGTCGCGGAAGACGTCGATCTGCCGGCGCCAGTCGTGCACCTTCAGGTACGTCGACACGGCGTACTGGGAGAAGGTCGGCGGGGACAGCGTCGCGGACTCCTGCGCCAGCACCAGCTTCTCCCGGACGGCGTGCGGGGCCAGCACCCAGCCGACCCGCATGCCGGGGGAGAAGGTCTTGGAGAACGACCCCATGTAGAGCACCTGCTCGCTCTCCATCGACCGGATCGCGGGCAGCCGCTCACCCTCGAGGTCGAGCAGGCCGTACGGGTTGTCCTCGACGACCAGCAGGCCGGTCTCCCGGGCCACCTCGAGCACCTGCCTGCGGCGCTCCAGCGTCATCGTGATGCCGCTGGGGTTGCTGTAGTTGGGGATGGTGTAGAGGAACTTCACCTTCTTGCCGGCGGCGGTCAGGGTCAGCACCGCCTCCCGGAGCCGCTCCGGCACCAGGCCGTCCTCGTCCATCTCCACGTGCACGACCTGCGTCTCGTACGACGCGAAGGTGCTCAGCGCCCCGACGTAGCTGGGCGCCTCGGCCAGGATCACGTCGCCGGGGTCGCAGAAGATCCGGGTGATCAGGTCGAGCGCCTGCTGGCTGCCGACCGTCACGGTGACGTCGTCGGGGTGCGCCTTGATGCCCTCCTCGGCCATCACCTCGCAGATCTGCTCCCGGAGCATCGGCTCGCCCTGGCCGGAGCCGTACTGCAGCGCCCTGGGGCCGTCGGCGGACTGGACCATGTCGCTCAGCGCCTTGCCGACGACGTCGAGGGGGAGGTCCGCGATGTTCGGCATGCCGCCGGCGAGGGAGACCACCTCGGGCCTGTTCGCGACGGCGAAGAGAGCTCGTACGGCCGACTCCTTCATGCCGAACGCCCGAGCGGCGTAGCGGTCGTGGTAAAGGTCGAGTCGGGTGTCGCGGCGTTGGTGTTCCATCGAGCTCACCCCGCCCAGTGTGCCACTGCCCTCCGTCGGGGGCGGCGGTGTTCAGATTGTCCGTGCCGTACCCGGGAATAGGATGAAGGCATGGCCGGCGGTGAACAGCTGAGGGTCGAGCCGTTGCAGCCCGGCGGGGTGGCCCGGCTCCCGATGGTCTGCGCCGACTGCCCGCTGCCGCACCGGATCCCGCCGGGGAGCGGGCAGTCCTGGGTGGCCGCCGCCGCGCACACCTGGGGGTTCTGCGGCGTGCAGGCCCTGATCGGCCACGTCGTGGTGGGCCATGTGCTCGTCTCGCCGCCGCTCAACGCCCCCGTCCGTGGGCCGTACGCGTCGGCCGGCGTCAGTCCCGACGCAGCCGTCATCCTCCAGTTCTATGTCGACCCGGAGCACCGCGGCCGCGGCATCGGCCGCCGGCTGCTGGAGGAGCTCGCCGCCCTGCTGGTCCGCCGCCGGGTCGCCGGGCTGGAGATCCGCGCCGCCCGGAAGGGCCCGACCTGCATCGCCCCGCCGGAGGACTGGCTGCTCGCGCACGGCTTCCGGGTGCTGCGGGAGGACGCGCTGGCCGCCCGGCTGCGGATGGACCTGCGGGCGACGCGGACCTGGCTGCCGTCCTGGGCGGCACTGGTCGAGGGGGTGCGCTCGCTCGCCGGCCGCCCGGCACCGGCCGGCCCCGAACCGGCCCACCGTCCCGCCCCCGGCCCGGAACCGGCGCACCGGTCGCGTCCCCGTAGGCTGTCCCCGTGAACGAGAGTGTCGAGGACATCCGGGACAAGGTCGCCGCGGCGGCCCGCCAGATCCTGCCCGCCGCGCCGCACGGCGTCGGCGCCCAGGTCGCCCCGCTGAGCGAACAGCAGCTGCGGGTCACCTACCGGGACGGGAGCTTCCGGATCCTCGACGTGGGTGGCTTCGTCGCCGTCGGCAACCTCGGCGACAAGGCGATCCACGACTGGACGTACGCGATGCTGGTCAGCGCCGGCCCGCTGCCGTCCCACGTGCCGGTGGACGAGCTGGCGCCGACCCTGGTCGGCACCGACCTGCCCGCCTGGATCCTGTCCCGCCCGGTCGGTGAGGGGCTGGTCGAGGCGATCGCCCACGGCGAGGGGTACGTGTCGACCGCCGACCTGTCGGCCTGGGAGGTGGACGCCGACCAGGTGTTCTCCGCCGTCCGGACCCGCTTCGCGCTCACCCCGTTCGAGCCGGTCACCCGCGACGACGGCGTGGTGGTCGTCGCGTCGGAGGACTGGACCGCGAGTGCCTGGGCGCTCTACCCGACCGTGCTGAAGATCGCGCTGGGCGTCTTCGATGCCCCGGCCCTGGTGTGGCTGCCCGACTCCGGCCATCTGGTGGCCGCTGCAGCGGACAATCCCGCGGCGATCGAGGCGGCCCGGGCCGAGGCGGCCCGGATCCACGCCGCCTCTCCGCGCCCGCTGTCGTTGGACGCGTACGTGGCGCACAGCCGCCACCTCGAGAAGGCCTGAGCCCCCGGGATCACTGCGAGGCGAGCGCCTTGACGACCAGGCTGCTCTGCGAGACGACCTCCTCGAGGGTCTGGTCGACCAGGCCGACGCCGACCACGGCGACGTTGTCGCCGCGCACCACGCAGACGTCCTGACCGGTGGTGTAGCGCCCGCACAGGCCGGCCCCGACCTGGCGCACCGCGGTGATGCCGAGGTCGTTGACCAGGGTGGTGGCGTCGCTCACCGGGCGGACCGCCATCACCAGGATCTCCTTGTCGTTGCCCCGGTAGTAGGTGCCGGTGACCGTCTGGGCCTGGCCGCCGCCGAGCGCCATCGAGGTCGGAGAGGGCTGGGCGTTCGGGTCGATCACCAGGTCGCCGGCCTGCTGGGGCAGCACGATCGGGGTGGTGGCCGGATTGGCCGAGGAGGACCGCGAGCCCGCCTGCGAGGACAGCCAGCCGATCAGGACGACGACGCCGAGCACGACGACCGCGGCCGCGATCGACACCAGGATGGTCATCTGCTTGGTGGACTTCGCACGGGCAGTGCTCATCGGGATCCTCCGCTCGGTGCCCCCCGGTGAGGGCGCGCGACCCCACTGTAACCGGGCCCCGGTAGGGCCCCGGGCCGCTGCCGTCAGGCGAGGACGGCGTCGACCGCGTCCTGTAGTTCCATCTTGGTCCGCGCACCCTGGAAGCGCCTGACCTCCCGGCCGCCGACGAAGATCTGCACCGTCGGCACGCCCCGGACGCCCTGGTCGGTCGGGGTCACCGTGTTGGCGTCGGTGTCCAGTCGGACGAACCGGACCCGGTCGCGGTAGCGGCCGGCGAGTTCCTCGAGGATCGGGTCCAGCTGGCGGCAGGGGGAGCACCACGTCGCCCAGTGGTGGACGACCACCGGCACCTCGGCGCCGAGCACGCTCTCGGCGAAGGTCGCATCGGTCACGGCGTCCAGGGTCGGGTTCTCCACGGGGCGGGAGTCTAGCCCGCCCCGTGGCACCGCCCTGACGGCTCAGGCCCCGCGGGCGGCGAGCCAGCGCTCGGCGTCGAGGGCCGCGGAGCAGCCCGTCCCGGCGGCGGTGATGGCCTGCCGGTAGGTGTGGTCGACCACGTCGCCACAGGCGAAGACGCCGTCCAGGTTGGTGGCGGTGCTGTCCCGGGCGACGCGGACGTAGCCGCCCTCGTCGAGCTCGACCTGGCCGCGGAAGAGGTCGGAGCGCGGGTTGTGCCCGATCGCGATGAACAGGCCCTGCACCGGGACGTCGCGCAGGTGACCGGTCCGGGTGTCCTTCAGGGTGACCGACTCGACCGTGCCGTCGCCGTTGATCCCGGCGACCTCGCTGTTCCAGGCGAAGTGGATCTTCGGGTCCTCCATCGCGCGGTCGATCATGATCTTCGAGGCGCGCAACTGGTCGCGGCGGTGGATCATCAGCACCGAGCTGCCGAACCGGGACAGGAAGGTGGCCTCCTCGACGGCGGAGTCGCCACCACCGACCACGGCGATCGGCTTGTCGCGGAAGAAGAACCCGTCACAGGTGGCGCACCAGGAGACGCCGTGGCCGGCCAGCCGGTCCTCGTCGTCCAGGCCGAGGCGGCGGTAGCCGGAGCCGGTCGCGAGGATCACCGCACGGGCGTGGTGGGTGTCGTCGGCGGAGTCCTTGACCACTTTGACGTCACCGGTGAGCTCGACGTCGACGACGTCCTCGGTGATGAACTCGGCGCCGAACTTCTCCGCCTGGGCGCGCATCGCGTCCATCAGGTCGGGTCCCTGGATGCCCTCGGGGAAGCCGGGGAAGTTCTCCACCTCGGTGGTCGTCATCAGGGCACCGCCCGCGTCGACCGCGCCCTCGATGACCAGCGGCTTCAGCTGGGCCCTGGCGGCATAGATGGCCGCGGTGTAGCCGGCCGGGCCGCTGCCGATGATGATCAGGTCGCGTACGTCGCTCATGGAGTTCCTCGTTCGGGGGTCGGGTCGCCGGGACAACCGTTCTGCCCGCCCCATTATTCCCGGGGCGGGTGTCCAGGGTCCCGGCCGGTCACCCCTGCGGGTACTTGGTCCGGTACTGGTCCAGGGTGTCGTGCGCCAGGGCATCCTTCAGCTCGGCCAGCCTGGCCGTGTCGACGATGTCGATCGACTGCTTGTCGGCCGACCAGCCGGTGCCGGCGACGGGGGCCTGCATCAGGTGGATGTCGTCGCCGGTGATGCCACGCATCGACATCGCGATCTTCGCCAGCTCGGTGTCGGTCAGCGCGGTGTCGACGGTGAGGTACTTCGAGAAGCTGGCGACGAAGTTGGTGAACTGGCCCGGGTTGGCCAGCACGTCGGTGCTCAGCGCCTTGCGGCCGATCGCCTGGACGACCGTACGCTGCCGCTCCGCGCGGTCGAAGTCGCCGCGGGGCAGGTCGTAGCGCTCCCGTACGTACGCCAGGGCCGCGTCGCCCTGGATGGTGATGTTCCCGGCGGGGAAGACCACGTCCTGGTGGCTGGCGTTCGGGTTGTAGACCTCGACCCCGCCGAGCGCGGTGGTCATGTCCTTGAAGCCCTGGAAGTCGGTGGTGACGATGTGGTCGATCGGGATGCCGAGCAGGTCCTGCATCGTGCGGACGGTGAGCGCCTGGCCGCCCCAGGAGTAGGCCGCGTTGATCTTCGCCTGGCCGTGGTCGGGGATCGAGACCCACATGTCGCGCGGGAAGGAGATGATCGTGACACTCTTGCGGTCGCCCGGGATGTGCACCAGCATCAGCGCGTCGCTGCGGCCGCGCTCGTTGGTCACGTCGCGGGTGTCGGTGCCCATCAGGATGAGGTTGAGCGCGTCGCCCTGCTTGGCCTGCGGGGTGATCACGCCGTCGGCGCGGTGCACGTTGTTGTCGAAGGTGCTGCGGATCGCGTTGAGGTAGATGCCGAGGGCGCCGACGACGATCAGGATGATGGCCAGCAGTGCCCCGATCGCGATCAGGACGGGATGACGCCGCCTCCGCTTCCTGTTCCCGGGGTCGTCGGCGGCGGGCGTGCCCTCTGCCTCGAAGATGTCGGTCATCTGCCGTCCTCAATGCTCCTGCGGCCCCCCGGGGGTGGGGAGCACGTCCGGTCCCAGGCGAACCCCCCACGGGCCCGTCGGCCGGATGCTGGACACCAGTCTGGCCATCCGGGGCTCAGTTCCCAACTGCAGACCCCTGGAATTGGACCGCATTGTGCTTCCCGTCACGCGGATCGACGTTGATCGTGACGCTGCGGGCCTCCGTGCGAGGGACGGCGAAGCCGACGTGCACCTTGCGCTGCTCCCCGGCCGGGACCGGGGCCGCGAAGCCCACGCCGAAGCTCCCGCCGGCGTCGCCCAGCATCACCGCGCCGACCACGTCGCGGTA
This sequence comes from uncultured Propionibacteriaceae bacterium, assembly GCA_964402325.1. Taxonomy (GTDB): domain Bacteria; phylum Actinomycetota; class Actinomycetes; order Propionibacteriales; family Propionibacteriaceae; genus Raineyella. Next base: position 25,918 of record CAYOBI010000026.1, read on the forward strand.
GTAGCCGTGGATGACCAGGGCACTCGGGTCGTACGTCGCCCCGGTCCGGTTGGTGATCACCACGTCGGCCGCGACGACCTCGCCGCCGGTGCCCTCGGCGCCGGTGACCCCGGCCGGGGCGGTGGCCGCGGTGAGCCCGTCGATCTGGATCGACAGGCCGTCGGGGAAGTCGGCCGCCTGGTCGACGGTCAGCTTCTCGCCGATCGGCGGGGTCGTCGGCGCGTCGGTCGGGTCCGCGGGGGCCGAGGCCGAGGCGCTCACCGTGTCGGCGGAGACGGCGCCGGGGGAGACGCTGCCGGAGGCGGCCGGCGGGGTCGAGGCGGCGCCCGTCGCGCCGGGTGCGGAGCAGGCACCGAGCAGGGGCAGCAGGAGCAGGAGGGCGGCCACGCCGTTTCGCATGTCCCGACGGTAGCCGACGCGCCCAGAATCACACCAACTTATGGATCCCAGAAGAAGTATCACGTAGAATCGGGGCATGATCGAGGTCAAGCACCTGCGGCTCATCGCTGCCATCGACAAGTACGGCACCCTGTCGGGTGCCGCCCGCGAGCTGGGGCTGTCCCAGCCGGCGATCACCCAGCAGATGCAGCGCCTCGAGAAGGAGCTCGGCACCCCCCTGGTGACCAAGCAGTCGCGGGGGGTCAGCCTCACCTCGGCGGGCCGGGTGCTGCTGCGGCACGCCGGCCAGGTGCTGCCGTCGCTGTCCCGGGCGGAGTCCGAGATCGCGGCCATCGCCGGCCTGCGGGGTGGTGAGATCCGGATCAGCGCGTTCGCCTCCGGTGCCGCCGCCCTGCTGCCCAGGGCACTGGCGCGGATGGCCGAGGAGCACCCCGGGATCAGCTTCCGGCTCGGCGAGGCGGAGACCGAGGAGTCCCTCGACCTGCTGCGCAAGGGCGACTGCGAGATCGCGCTGGTGTACGAGTACCACTCCGAGAACATGACCCTGCGCCGTCCGGACCTGCGCCACGACCCCGACGAGATCTGGCAGACCGCCCTCGAGGAGCACATCTGGCTGGCCATGCCGCGCTCGCACCCGCTGGCGGTGGAGGCCGAGGTCGACGTCAGCGAACTGCGCGGGGCCCGCTGGATCTCCGGCTGCCCCTCCTGTCAGGGCAACCTGGTCGACGTGTGCTCGGTGGCCGGGTTCCAGCCCGACATCACGTACGAGACGGACGACTACATCGCCTTGCAGGGCCTCGCCGCGGCGGGCCTGGGGGTCGCGCTGTTGCCGGACCTGATGCTGATGGCGACCAGGCACGACACCGACCTGGTGCTCAAGCCGCTGCTGCAGAAGCGGTTCCGCCGGGTCTCGGTGGTGACGACCAAGGCGCTCGCCTCGGTGCCCGGGGTGATGCAGACGATGCAGGCCATCGCCGACGTGGGCCAGGGACTGTCGCTGCCGGAGGCTGTCGGAGAGCCGGTCGCGGAGCTCGCCTGACCGGACCGTGCGACCCCGCGGGACCGAGGAGCTGCCGTGAACGACCGCCGCACGATCGGACCGGTCCGCGACGACACGCCGCTGCCGATGGGGATCAGCCTGATCCTCGTCTCGGCGGCGCTGGTCGTCGTGGCGGTCGGGCTGCACTACACGGCCGGGATCATCGCGCCGACCTTCTTCGCCCTCACCCTGGTGCTCACGGTCGGGCCGATGCGGCGACGACTGGTGCGCTGGCACCTGCCGGGCTGGTTGGCCAGCCTGCTGATGCTCCTGCTGCTGTACGCGATCATCTTCGGCATCCTGGCCGGCTTCGCCGTGTCCATCGTCCAACTGGTGCAGGTGCTGCCGCGCTACGCGGGGACGGTCAACGAGATGTCGGTCCAGGTGCTGGCCTGGCTGGCCGAGCGCGGCCTCGACACCTCCAATGCGACGCTGCTGCTGGCCCAGGTCGACCTCGGCCGGATCATCGGCGTGCTGCAGGGCCTGCTGTCCGGGATCTCCTCGGCCGGCACGATCATCTTCGTACTGGCGATGGCGGTGGCCTTCCTGCTGGTGGACTCCACCGCGATGGAGGGCCGGCTGGCCTCGCTGCGGCAGTACCAGCCCTACCTTGCGGCCGCGCTCGGTGACTTCGGCTACCGGGTCCGGCGCTACTGGGTGGTCAACACGCTGTTCGGCCTGATCGTGGCCGTGCTCGACACCGTGGTGCTGTCCGCGGTCGGAGTGCCGCTGCCGCTGGTCTGGGGGCTGTTCGCCTGGGTGACGAACTACATCCCCAACATCGGCTTCGTCCTCGGACTGGTCCCAGCGGCCCTGCTGGCACTGCTCGACGGTGGGCCGGTCAAGGCACTGGTCGTGGTGATCGCCTACTCGGTGCTCAACTTCATGATCCAGGCGGTCATCCAGCCGAAGTTCACCGGCGACGCCGTCGGGCTGAACACCACCGTGACGTTCGTCTCGCTGGTGTTCTGGACCGTCGTGATCGGCCCGCTCGGGTCGATCCTCGCCGTGCCGCTGACGCTGTTCGCCAAGTCGCTGCTGGTCGACTCCAGCCCGCGGCTGGCCTGGGTGAACGTCTTCCTGCGGTCCAAGGACGCCGAGGAGCCTCCGATCCGCCCGCACTGGCCGCCCGTGCACGTGCCCTCGCTGCCGCGCTGGATGCCGTGGTCGGCGGAGAGCGGCCCGCGCGAATCGGCCCCGGAGCAGCACGATCAGGGGGACGTGGAAAAATGACCGGTACACCGTGATCCGCACGAAGGAGTGATCCGTGACCGAGTTCTTCTATGAGGACATGCTGCCGGCCGTCAAGCCGGACGAGACGCCGTACCGCCTGCTCACCACCGATGGCGTCCGGACCGTGGAGGGCCCCGGTGGGCGTACGTTCCTCGAGGTCGACCCGGAGGCGATCACCCTCCTCACGGAGACGGCGATGCACGACATCGCCCATTTCCTGCGCCCCGCGCACCTCGCCCAGCTGCAGAAGATCCTGAACGACCCCGAGGCCTCCAACAACGACCGGTTCGTCGCGCTCGACCTGCTGAAGAACGCCAACATCGCCTCCGGCGGCGTGCTGCCGATGTGCCAGGACACCGGCACCGCGATCGTCTCGGCCCACCGCGGCCAGCACGTGCTCACCTCGGTGCAGGACGAGGAGCCGATCTCGCGCGGCGTGTTCAACGCGTACACCACGCTCAACCTGCGCTACTCGCAGAACGCCCCGCTGACGATGTGGGACGAGAAGAACACCGGCTGCAACCTGCCGGCGCAGATCGACATCGCAGCCGACACCCACCCCGGTCACGAGACCGAGTACGAGTTCCTCTTCATGGCCAAGGGCGGCGGCTCGGCCAACAAGTCGTACCTGTACCAGGAGACCAAGGCGATCCTCAACGAGGACGCCATGATGACCTTCCTCGACGAGAAGCTGCGCACGCTCGGCACCGCCGCCTGTCCGCCGTACCACCTCGCCGTGGTGATCGGTGGCACCTCCGCCGAGGCCGCGCTGAAGGCGGCGAAGTACGCCTCGGCCAAGTACCTCGACACGCTGCCGACCGAGGGCTCCGCGAGCGGCCACGGCTTCCGGGACCTGGAGATGGAGCAGAAGGTCCTCAAGCTCACCCAGGACTTCGGCATCGGCGCGCAGTTCGGCGGCAAGTACTTCTGCCATGACGTACGGGTCGTCCGGCTGCCCCGGCACGGCGCCTCGCTGCCGGTCGCGGTCGCCGTCTCCTGCTCCGCCGACCGTCAGTGCAAGGGCAAGATCACCCCGGAGGGCGTGTTCCTCGAACAGTTGGAGTTCGAGCCCGGCCACTACCTGCCCGACATCACCCATGAGCACGTCGGCACCGAGGACGACGCGGTGGCGATCGACCTCAACCGCCCGATGGCGGAGGTGCTCGCCGAACTGTCGCAGTACCCGGTGAAGACCCGGCTGTCGTTGACCGGCACCCTGGTCGTCGCCCGTGACATCGCCCACGCGAAGATCCGCGAGCGCCTCGACGCCGGTGAGGAGATGCCGCAATACCTCAAGGACCACCCGGTGTACTACGCCGGCCCGGCCAAGACGCCGCAGGGGATGGCGTCCGGCTCCTTCGGCCCGACCACCGCGGGCCGGATGGACTCCTACGTCGACCAGTTCCAGGCCGCCGGCGGGTCGATGATCATGCTGGCCAAGGGCAACCGGTCGAAGGCCGTCACCGACGCCTGCGGCAAGCACGGTGGCTTCTACCTCGGCTCGATCGGCGGCCCGGCCGCGCGGCTGGCCCAGGACTGCATCAAGAAGGTCGAGGTGCTGGAGTACCCGGAGCTCGGCATGGAGGCGGTCTGGCGCATCGAGGTCGAGGACTTCCCGGCCTTCATCATCGTCGACGACAAGGGCAACGACTTCTTCTCCTCGGTGAGCAAGCCGATCGCCCGGACCATCCCGGTGCGTGAGGGCGCGAAGTAGCACCGGCCCCCCGCACCAGTCGGCGCCCCCGAGCGGACCGCTCGGGGGCGCCGATCTGCATCCTCGGATGTGACGAACCTCGCCTTCTGTGGGACATCCCCTGGAAAGCCTGAGTCTTCCCTTAGATTGTGCTCAACCGCGCAGCGGCCCCGGGTGGACGAGTGCGGCGTGTCGGGCGGCGGTGCGGCCCACGCGTCCCCGGTCACGCTTCCCCCGGCGATCCCTTGGGGGAGATGACCCATGTCCATGGCGCGCATCACGATGTCCCGCCTCGCCCTGTCCGTCGTGGTGACGGCCGCCGCCGTGCTGGGCCTGGCCGGCCCGGCGCAGGCGGCCACCGTCACCAGCATCGTCTTCAACAACGTCAGCAACTCGACCGCCCTGAACACCGACCCGACGTCGTGGGCCCAGGTCGACGACGTCACCGTCCCGGTCGGGGGGACGCTCTTCCTGCCGGCCTCCGCCAAGGTGGACAACCTGTCCGGCTGGCTGGTCGCCGGCACCGCCCACGACGCCTTCGCGTCCGGGGCGTACACACTGACGCCCGGCGCCACCACCGGCGACTACACGCTCGCCCTGCCGGGCGCGGGGGCACCGATCACCGTCCGCCAGTCCGCCGAGGTCCCGGCGATGTACGTGACGACCGGCTCCGGCCTGGCCGCGATCGACGCCGACAAGGAGTTCAAGGACACCAAGGCCACGATGGCGATGGTCGGCGCCGACGCCTCGACCACGTACAACAACCCCCTCTCGGAGATGAAGGGGCGGGGCAACACCACCTGGAACTACGAGAAGAAGCCGTACCAGATCAAGCTCGGCTCCTCCACCGAACTCGTGCCCGGGGCCGGGGCGCACAAGACCTGGATCCTGCTGGCGAACTACCTGGACGCCTCGCTGGTCCGCAACGAGCTGGCCTACAACCTGGAGGGCTCGGTCCTCCAGCGGGCCGGCGTCCCCGACTACTCGATCAAGGGCCGGATGGTCGACGTCTTCATCGACGGCGGCTACCGCGGCTCGTACTACCTCACCGAGAAGGTGCAGGTGGCCCCGACCCGGGTCGCGCTGACCGACCTGCAGAAGGCCAACGAGACGGCCAACCCCACCCTGTCCACGTACGCTCCGCAGGTGACCACCTCCCTGTCCGGAGCCTCCGGGCTGCAGGAGGCGAGCTACGTCCCGTTCCCGAACACGCCGACCGGCTACGACAACAGCGGCTACCTGTTGGAGATGGACTTCGCCACCGATGCGCGGCTGGAGCGTTCGTACGTGATCACCCGGCACGGCACCCCGTTCGTGCTGAAGGGACCCGAGGACGCCAACGCGTCCGAGGTGGCCTACATCGGGAACCGGCTGCAGAAGCTGGAGGACGCCGTCTACTCCTCGACGGGCAAGAACGCCGACGGCACCGACTACTCCGAGCTGATGGACGTCCCGTCCTGGGCCCGGTACTACGTCATGCAGGAGCTGATGGCGAACGACGACGGGTTCAAGTCGAGCAGCTACTTCTACCTGGACAAGGGCGGCAAGCTCTCGGCCGGACCGCTGTGGGACTTCGACCGCGCGCTGGGATCGATGGTGAAGGCGCCCCCCGCCAGGGACGTGTACGTCGCCAAGCCGACCCGGCTCAAGCCGCAGTGGATCAACCAGCTGATGGAGCACGCGTCGTTCCGGACCGCGGTCGCCGAGGCGTACACCTCGGTGGTGGGGCCGGAGATCGATGCCATCCTCGCCCCGGGCACCGGCAAGCTGGACACGTACGCCGCTGAGGTCTCCCGCTCCGCCACGCTGAACAAGGCGCGCTGGGGCACCAGTGACGAGAGCGTGGTGTACCCGACGCCGGCCCAGGACGTGGCGTTGGCACGGACGTACCTGACCCAGCGCAACACCGCGCTGGGGAAGCTCTTCGGCAGTGCAGAGTTCACCAAGGCAGCCATGCTGCCGGACGGCGACTACACCGTCGCCAACAAGGCGCTCACCCTCGACGTGGCCTCGTCGTCGATGTCCTCGGGCGGCAACGTCCAGGTGTGGTCGCCGAACGGGACGGGTGCCCAGACCTTCCGGCTCCAACGCGGTGACGACGGGTTCTACACCATCACCGACGTGAACTCGCAGCTGAACGTCGACGTCCGGTACGGGACGGCGCTCAACTCGACGAACGTCTGGCAGTGGTCGCCGAACGGTGCGGCCGCGCAGAAGTGGCGGATCACCACCTTCGACGGCGGGAAGACCTACACCGTCACCTCCGCCCTCGGCATCCGGTCGACCGCTGACCGGCCCGGCGGTGAGGAGGGCTACGTGCTGGACGTGCAGGGCTCGGGGACGAAGCCCGGGACGAATGTCCAGATCTACCAGCCGAACGGGTCCTCGGCCCAGCAGTTCGCGTTCAACCCCGTCACGTTGCCCGATGCCCCCTCGTCCGGGTCGACGTACGCCCTGGCGTCGATGCTCACCACCGACAAGGTGGTCGACGTGCAGTGGGCCGGTGCCGGCGACGGCGCCGACGTCTGGCTGTGGGGCTGGAACGGCAGCGCCGCGCAGCGCTTCACGGTGAAGGACGTGGGCGGCGGCTCGATCGAGCTGTGGACCGGCACCAACACGGACAAGGTCGTCGATGTGGCGTACGGGGGCACCGCCAACGGCACGAACGTCTGGCAGTGGACGGCCAACGGCTCGTCCGCCCAGCGCTGGGTGGCCCGGCCCACCGGCGACCTGGACGGCAGCTTCTACCTGGTGTCGCGGGCCAACGGGCTCTACCTGGACGTGGCCCGGTCCCGCACCTCTGACGGGGCGGACATCTGGACCTGGGCCGGGAACGCCAGTCGGGCCCAGAAGTTCCAGTTCAAGAAGCTCTGACCACCAGGACCCCGGTCGACCGGCGGACACGGACCGGGGCCCCCGAGCGATCTGCTCGGGGGCCCCGGTCGTCGCGGTGGTGGTGGCTCACTTCCCAGCGGCGACCAGTGCGGTCGCGGCGGGGAACCCGGCCTGGTCGATCGCCCCGGCGTACGCCGGTTGGCCGGCGGCGGTCGGGTGGAAGCTCGGGCGGTCCGTGGTTCTCGGGGCTCTCGGGTGGCACCGGCACGATGA
>CAYOBI010000027.1:0-5966 GCA_964402325.1 uncultured Propionibacteriaceae bacterium
GGCCGGGGTGGCCCGCCGCCGCGCCGACACCGCCCGGGCCGTCGTCCGGGCCCGGGCCGAGGAGCAGGCCGCCCGGCTCGCCCTCGACACCGCGCTGGCCGACTCGCCGTTCGACGGTCCCGCCACCGCCCGGGCCGCAGCCCTCGACCGGGCCACCGAGGCCCGGGCCCAGGCCGACGTGCGGGCGTACGAGAAGGACCGCGACGCCGTCGACACCGGACTGGCCGAGCTGTCCCGGCTGACCGGCGACGAGGACCCCCGGCTCGAGGAGCACCGGGCCGCCGACGAGCAGGCCCGGACCGCCGCCCGGACGACCGCCTCGGCCGCGGACGCCGCAGCGACCCTGGCTACCGAGGTGGTCGCGGCCCGGGCCGGGCTGGAGGCGGCGATGGCCGCGTACGCCCGGGAGGAGGCCGGCGGGAAGGCGTGGTTGCGGGTGTCCGACCTGGCGGCCGCCGGGTCCCAGTCGCTCAACCGGACCGAACTGGCCACCTGGGTGCTGGTGCGGCGGTTCGAGGAGGTGATCGCCGCGGCCAACGACCGCCTGCAAGTGATGTCGGACGGGCGCTACCTGCTGGAGCGGGTCGACGACGAGGCCGGGCAGCGGTCCCAGAAGCTCGGCCTCGGCCTGCAGGTCCTCGACCAGCTGACCGACCAGCCACGCTCGCCCGGGACCCTGTCGGGCGGCGAGACGTTCTACGTGTCGCTGTCCCTGGCGCTCGGGCTGGCCGACATCGTCCGCGCCGAGGCCGGCGGGGTGGACCTCGACACCCTGTTCATCGACGAGGGCTTCGGCTCCCTCGACCCGGCGACCCTGGAGAACGTGATGGCGGTCCTCGACGGGCTCCGCGCCCGGGGCCGTACGGTCGGGGTGATCAGCCACGTCGCGGACATGAAGGACCGCATCCCGGAGCGGATCAGCGTCCGGCGTCGACCGGACGGCTCCTCCACCCTGACGGTGACCGCCTGACCTGACCGCCACCGCCCGAGGTCCGGTCCCTAGGATCGGTCCGTGACATCCACGACAGCCCCCGTGCGGCCCGTCGACCCGGTCGACGCCGTCCCTCCGCTCCCGAAGCTGACGGTCCTCGGCGTCCAGCACGTGCTGGCGTTCTACGCCGGGGCGGTCATCGTCCCGCTGGTCATCTCGCAGGGCCTGGGTCTGTCCACCCAGGACACCATCCACCTGATCAACGCCGACCTGTTCACCTGCGGCATCGCGTCGATCATCCAGTCCGCCGGGCTGGGCCGCCGGATCGGCGTCCGGCTGCCGCTGCTGCAGGGCGTCACGTTCACCGCGGTGTCGCCGATCATCGCCATCGGCCTCGCGTCGGGCGGCGGCACCCAGGGGCTGGCCGCGGTCTACGGGTCGATCATCATCGCCGGCCTGGCGACGTTCTTCGGCGCCCCGTACTTCGCGAAGCTGCTGAAGTACTTCCCGCCGGTGGTCACCGGCACCCTGCTCACGGTGATGGGCACCACCCTGATCGGCGTGGCCGCGGGCGACGTGGTCCGCTGGGGCCAGGCCGACCCGGCGAAGATGGGCCCCGGTCTGGTCTACGCGCTCGGCACGCTGGCCGTCATCGTCCTGGTGCAGCGGATCTTCAAGGGTTTCATGGCCACCATCTCGGTGCTGATCGGCCTGGTCGCCGGCACCGCCGTCGCCGCCGCGCTCGGCCACACCGACTTCTCCGGGGTGGCGACCGCCGCCCCGATCGGCATCACCGCGCCGTTCTTCTTCGGTTGGCCGGCGTTCTCGTTGACCGGCGTCATCTCGATGATCATCGTGATGGCGATCACCGCGGTGGAGACGACGGGCGACGTCTTCGCCACCGGCGAGGTCGTCGGCAAGCGGATCACCCCCCGCCACATCGCCGCCGCGCTGCGCGCCGACGGCCTGTCCACCACGCTCGGCGGCGTGCTCAACTCGTTCCCCTACACCTGCTTCGCGCAGAACGTCGGCCTGGTCCGGCTGACCCGGGTCACGTCGCGCTGGGTCGTCACCGCCGCCGGTGTGATCATGATCATCCTTGGCCTGTTGCCGAAGGCCGGCGCGATCGTCGCGGCGATCCCGGCGCCGGTGCTGGGCGGCGCGTCACTGGCGATGTTCGCCAACGTCGCCGTCGTCGGCATCCAGACCCTCGGCAAGGTCGACATGCACGACAACCGCAACGCGGTGATCGTCTCCACCTCGATCGGCCTGGCCATGCTGGTCACCCTGCAGCCGACGATCGCCCAGGCGGTGCCGTCCTGGCTGCAGATCATCTTCGGCTCCGGGGTCACCCTCGGCTCGATCGTGGCGATCATCCTCAACCTGCTGTTCTTCCACGTCGGCCGGCGCCGCGGCCCCGACGTCGCGATGGCGCACGGCAGGCCGGTCCGCCTCGACGAGGTGAACGCGATGTCCAAGGACGAGTTCGTCGCCGCGTTCGGCGGGCTGTTCCCGGTCTCCTGGCCGGTCGCCCGTGCCTGGGACGACCGCCCGTTCGAGAGCACCGAGGAGCTGCGCGAGGCCTTCCAGCACGTCGTGCTGACCGCCTCCCCCGAGGAGCAGCGGGCGTTGATCGACAGCTACCACGACATCTCCGAACTCCTCCTGACCGACCCCGAGCAGGCCGCCGAGGACATCCGGGCCCTGCAGGAGACCGGATCGCTCGCCGTCAACCGCCTCGACGACCGGGACCGTACGGAGATCGCCGCGCTCAGCCAGGCCTACCGGGACAGGCACGGCATGCCGTGGGTGGTCTGCCTGGCCAACCTGGCCGGTCGCGAGCAGCTCGTCGGTGACGGCTGGCACCGGGTGGCCAGCTCCCCGGCCCGCGAACTCGTGACCGCCGTCACCGAGGTCGGCCACATCGCCGACGCCCGGTTCGATGCCCTGGTGGCGGACGCCAACCCGATCCGGTCGGCCTGGGCGCGGAAGCTCGAACAGCTCAACTGAGCCTCCCTCCGTACCCCGTCCGTACCTGGAGGTATGGATTCTGTACCTGGAGGTATGTACAGTGGGGGCATGGATTCGCGGGAGCGGCTCATCGTCGCGATGAGTGACCTGATGTGGGAGCGGGGCTATGCCGCCACCAGCCCCCGCGACGTCCGTACCCGCTCCGGTGTCGGCCAGGGCAGCATGTACCACCACTTCCCGAGCAAGCGGGACCTCGCCCTGGCCGCCCTGGAGCGCAACTGCCAGGACCTGCTGCCCGGCAGCACCGACCCGCTCACCGCCCCCGGCGACCCGCTGGAGAAGCTCGTCGAGCACATGACCAGGCCGCGCGAGGCGCTCAAGGGCTGCAAGGTCGGCCGGATGACCCAGGACCCGCTGGTCGCCTCCGACCCCGGGCTGCTCGCCCCGGTCACCGAAGCCTTCGACACGGTGCACGCCGTACTGGTCACCGTCCTCCGTGCGGCCATCGACGCCGGCGAGCTGCCCGCCGACCTCGATCCCGACCGGATCGCCTCCCTCCTCCAGGCCACCATCCAGGGCGGCTACGTCCTGGCCATCGCCCGGCAGGACCGGGCCCCGTTCGACGAGGCGGTCGCCGGCGTGCTCGACCTGCTCCGGGCCGCCTCCGGCGCCTCCCACACCGCCGCTGCCGACACCGTCGCCGCGGCACCGACGTCCACCCCACCCCACAGAAAGGTACGGGCATGACCGTACGCATCGGAATCAACGGATTCGGCCGGATCGGGCGCACCTACCTGCGCGCCGCACTGGCCAACAACGCCGACGTCGAGGTGGTCGCCGTCAACGACCTCACCGACGCCGACACCCTCGCCACCCTGCTCGAATGGGACTCCGTCAGCGGCCACCTCGACGGTGTCGCCGTCCATGGCGGCGACCTGCAGGTCGGCGACCGGCTCGTCCGGGTCTTCTCCGAGGCCAACCCGGCGGGCATCCCGTGGGGCGACGTCGGCGCCGACGTGGTGATCGAGTCCACCGGCCGGTTCACCGACGGCGGCAAGGCACTGGCCCACCTGGAGGGCGGTGCCCGCAAGGTGATCATCTCTGCCCCGGCGAAGGGCGACGTCCCGACGTTCGTGCTCGGCGTGAACGACGACGCCCTCGACCCCGCCGGCAGCGACGTGTTCTCCAACGGTTCCTGCACCACCAACTCGCTGGCGCCGCTGGCGAAGGTGCTGAACGACACGTTCGGCCTCGAGTCCGGCCTGATGACCACGGTGCACGCCTACACCGGCGACCAGCGCCTGCACGACGCCCCGCACAAGGACCTGCGCCGGGCCCGCGCCGCGGCAGTGTCCACCATCCCGACCTCCTCGGGGGCCGCGAAGGCGATCGGCAAGGTGATCCCGGAGCTCGACGGCCGGCTCACCGGGTTCGCGCTGCGGGTGCCGGTGCCGGTCGGCTCGATCACCGACCTGACCGTCGTGCTCGACCGGGAGGCGAGCGTCGACGAGGTCAACGCCGCCTTCCGGGCCGCCGCCGAGGGCCCGATGGGGCACGTCCTGCAGTACTCCGAGGCCCCGCTGGTGTCGCACGACATCGTCGGCAACCCGCACTCGTCGATCTTCGACGCGCCGCTCACCCAGGCCGTCGGCCGCCAGGTGAAGGTGCTCGGCTGGTACGACAACGAGTGGGGCTTCTCCAACCGACTGGTCGAGTTCTCCGAGCGGATCGGGCAGGCCCTCTGACCCACCCGACCCGCCCGGTCAGGCGGTCCGGTGCGCGTCGACCGGGTGGTTCGACCTGATCGTCCCGTACGGATCCACCAGAGTCTTCGTCGCCCGGAGACGCTCCAGCGTCTCCGGGTCGAAGGCGTCCTCGGTGGGGTCCTGCGGGGCGAGGAAGGTGTACGGGCGCCCCGGTCGCCGCCACGGGGCCAGCGCCCGGGTCACCTCGGCGAACCCGGCCTCCACCGCGGCTCGCGACTCCTCGTCGACCGGTTTGCCCAACGCCAGGACGAGCGCGGCACCACGCCGCGACCCGTACGCACCCGGCCGCCCCGCGGGCTCGTCCAGCGCGCCGCCCAGGGTACGGACGTGGACCTGGAGCAGCGCCGGGTGGTGACTCATCACGGTGTCGAGGGCCGCGAGCAGCGGCGGGGTCACCGCGTCGACCAGCAGCGCCACGCTCGCCCCCGGCGAGGGATCGGTGGGTTCCTCACAGATCGCCGCGAGACCGCTGGGGGAGCGCGGCGCCAGGGTGTCGCGGACCGGGCCCGGCCCGTCGGTGACCTCGGCGAGCAGCCGGCGCAGCTCGGCCACCGGCCCGGCGTGCACACCGTCGACGTGCAGCAGCCGCGCCCCGCGCAGTGGCGGCGGCAGCATCGGGATGTCCGGGAAGTGCGTCCGGGTCCACATCAGCGTGCTGCGCGGATCGGCGGCCGCCACGGCCCGGCTGAACGGACCTGCCAGCCGGGCGGACTCCGCGGCGGAGAACTCCAGCCGCCCGCCCGACAGGGCGCTCGGCACCAGGTCGATCTCCACCGCGGTGACGACGGCGAAGTCGCCCCCGCCGCCGCGCAGGGCCCACATCAGTTCGGGATGGCTGGCGTCGGAGACCCAGACGTGCTCCCCGTCGGCGCACACCACTTCCGCCGCCCGGAGCATCCCGGCCGCGTTGCCGTACGCCCGCGACAGCAGGGAGAGCCCGCCGCCGAGGCTGAAGGCGACGACGTTGATCATCGGGTTGGAGCCGGGCAGTGCGGTCAGGCCGGTGCCGTCGAGCGCCGACAGCAGCTGCTCCCAGGTGACGCCGGCGCCGACCCGGGCGACCCGCAGCTCGGCGTCGATCCAGATCTCGTCCAGGGCGGCGGTGCGGATCAGTAGGGTGTCGTCGAGATGGGTGCTGGCGCCGTGGCCGATCGCCTGCACCGAGACCCGCAGGCCGCGTTCGCCCGCGTACCGTACGGCAGTCGCCACGTCCTGCGGCGATGCGGCGACCAGCACCGCCATCGGGTGGCTGGGCACCGACAGCGCCCAGGGGCGGGCGGCCTCGGCGAAGTCAGGGT
>CAYOBI010000027.1:6066-14504 GCA_964402325.1 uncultured Propionibacteriaceae bacterium
TGACCGGGGCGGCGGGCAGCGAACGGACCGTGGTGTCGCTCGAACCGAGCCATCCCTCGGAGGTGGTGTCCCTGCTGGTGGAGGCGCTGGGGCTCACCGAGCGGGAGACCCAGGTGGTCCGCGCGGTGATCGAGGGACGCAGCACCCGGCAGATCGCCGACGCCCTGCACCTGTCGGCCTACACCGTGCAGGACCATCTCAAGGCCGTCTTCGAGAAGGCCGGCGTCCGCAGCCGTCGCGAACTCGTCGCCCGGCTGTTCTTCGACCACCAGGCGCCCGCCATCGGGGGACCGCTGCAGGCCTCGGGAGCGCTCCGCCCCCGGGCCTGACAGCAGCCCCTGCGATCAGGGTCAGAAGGCCAGCAGCGTCATCCAGGGCAGGATCGGCGTCAGCAGGCCGGTCGACATCCAGAACATGCCGAAGTTCATCGCGAACCCCGCCAGGGCGGCGAGCCGGAAGGTGGCCGAGCCGGCCGGGCGCACCTCGTGACAGGTGGCCGCGTCGACGGCCTGCTCGACGGTTCGGGTCGCAGTCTGCTGGCTCGCGGTCTGCGCGCCGGTCGGCTGGGCGTCGGCCATCGCGGCGGTGGGCGCGTGGTGCTCGTGCTGCGCGTGCGCGTGACCACCGGCGTGGCCGGCGCTCGCGGGACGTACGGCCGTGACCAGGTCACGGATCGCCGCGACCAGGAGGTAGACCATGAACGGGATGCCGACCAGGGCCACGAACCAGACCGAGCCGCCCGGCTGCGAGGCCTGCGCGATCGGGGTCATCGTGCTCGCCATGCCGCCCATGCCGCCCATACCGCCCATCGAGCCCGAGCCCATGCCGGTGCCGTGCTGCATGCCCGCCGCCATCAGCGGCATCTTGACCACCATGCCGACCAGGTGCCAGGCCATCGCGCCGAACATCGCGGCGTGGCCGAGGTAGTGGCCGCGGGCCTCCCGGCGGACGACCGCCAGGCCGGCGAACCACGCCGTCGACAGCACGAAGACGGCGATCAGCACCGGGCCGCCGACGAGCTGCACGAACGGGCGCCAGGTCATGGTCGGCACCATCACCAGCATCACCAGCGACATCACCAGGTGCAGCACGTTGGAGACGCGTTGGGTGCGGTCCTGGGGCCGGGTGAGTTCGTACACCGACCACGCGGTGCAGAACAGGAACAGGATCAACAGCGAGACGAACTTCACCGGGGTGTCGGCGAGCGTGAACATGACGGGTCCTCCTCGAGGAGACGACTGACGGGACGAACAGGTGTCATCGGGTCGAGTCGTGTGAGGAGACACGGCAACGCTGGGACGACGCTCCGGGGCCCACAGTAGGAGCTCCGGCGGGCGGGGATACCCCCGGTGAGTAGCGGAAACGGAACGGTCGGCGGTCAGCCGAAGTGGTAGATCATCAGGTCGTCGAAGCGCGTCACCTCGATCACCACGGCGGTCCCGGCGGACCCGGCCCGGACGGCGAGGTCACCGATCCGCCAGGTCCGGTTGAGCCGGCCGCGGGAGTCGCAGGCGGCGCCCCACGGCTCGCCGTACGCCGCGTCGAGCAGGCCGAGCAGGTCGCGGGTGTAGTCCCGGATCGCGGCCGGCGCCCGCCAGGCGTCCAGCACCGTCAGGTCGATCGTCCCGCCGCGGACCCGCACCCGCCAGCCGGGGGAGGCCCGCAGCTCGGGGATGCCGTAGCGGTTGGCGGCGGCGACGAGTTCGTGGTGCTCGACGAACGCCGGGATGCCGGTCCGGACCACCTCGTCGATCAGGCCGGCGGCCTCCCTCGGCGAGGCGTACGCGGCGACGTACGTCCCTCCCGGGCGGGGGGGCGGCTCGCGCTCCGGGACCGCGGCGGTGAACGGCAGCAGGTCGATCACGGTCGCCGGTTCCAGCGGGGCGTCCGGGACCGTCCGGCCCCCCGGGCCGGTCGGCGCACCGCCGGGGGTCGGCAGCAGCCGGAACGGCGGGGTGGTCGGGACGATGCCGATGGTGAGGTCGCCGGGGGCGCGGTCCTCGTACGTGGTGGCCCAGATCCGGCCGATCACCTTGCCGGCCCGCCGGGCCTGGTCGGCGTCGAGGGAGACCTCCACGCCCTCGACCGTCATCGTCAGCCGGTCCGGTTCGGCGCGGACGCTGAGCACCCGCCCACCCAGCGTGCTGCCGAGGATGACGGGTCCGTGGAACCAGGCGGGCGGGATGGTGGCCAGGTCGGTGGGCAGCATCGCCAGCAGGAAGCCGAGCTCGGTCGCCACGTCGGCCCACCGCGGCAGCAGGAACGGGCCGGGCCGCCAGGACGGCACGGGCTCCTCGGCCGGGGCGATCGACCACAGGTACGGCGGCGCCAGGTCCGGGGTGGCCGAGGCGAACGCCTCCTGCTCGCGCCGGCTGACGTCCGGCTCGTACGGGAAGGCCCGGTAGCCGACCTCCCACTCGTCGAAGAACCGGTCGACGCCCACCTCGACCAGCACTCCGTCGTGCTGCCAACGGAACCTCGCCTGCGGCCCGTGCACCTCGTACGGCGGCGACCCGAGCGCGTCGGCGATGGCCAGCAGCGTGGGGTGGGTGTCGCTCGGGCGCAGCAGCAGGCGACCCGACAGGGCGTGGACGGTGGCCTCGACGGTTGCCAGCACTTCGTCGATCCGCATCGTCACCCCCTGGGTCTAAGGTCACTGCATGAAGATCTCCGGTCGCTCGGCCATCGACGCTTTCGAGGTGATGACCATCCAACAGAAGGTTGCCACGATGCAGGCGGCGGGTCAGGAGGTTCTGCTGCTGAGCGTCGGCGAACCGGTCCAGGGGGCACCCCGGCCGGTGCGGGAGAAGCTGGCCGCGGTCGCCCTCGACGGCACCGACCTGGGCTACACCACCGGGTTCGGCGTCGCGCCGCTGCGCGCGGCGATCGCCCGGCACTACGCCGACTGGTACGGCCTGGACGTGGACCCCGGCCGGGTCTGCGTGACGGTCGGGTCGTCGGGGGCCTTCCTGCTGGCCTTCCTGGCCTGCTTCGACGTCGGTGACCGGGTGGCGGTCGGCCGGCCCACCTACCCGGCTTACACCAACGACCTGCGGGCGCTCGGCTGCGAGGTGGTCGAGCTGGAGTGCGGCCCCGCCGAGCGGTTCCAGCCCACCCCGGAGCTGCTCGAGGCGGCCCACGCCCGGGCGCCGCTGGCCGGCGTGATGCTCGCTTCCCCGGCCAACCCGACCGGCACCATGCTCGACGCCGAGCGGATGGCCGCCCTCGCCGCCTGGTGCGGCGAGCACGACGTCCGGCTGATCAGCGACGAGATCTACCACGGGATCAGCTTCACCGGCAGCCGCGGCGAGTGCGCCTGGACGTACGACCCCTCGGCGGTGGTCATCTCCTCGTTCTCGAAGTACTGGTCGATGACCGGTTGGCGGCTCGGCTGGATGCTGCTGCCCGAGGACCTGGTCGACCCGGTCGACCGGCTCACCGGCAACCTCTTCCTCTGCGCCCCGGCACCGGCCCAGTGGGCGGCCGTCGAGGCGTTCACCCCCGCCGCGTACGCCGAGGCGGAGCAGGCCGTCGCCGACTTCGCCGCCGCCCGGGAGGTGGTGCTGTGCGCCGACATGGGCTGGGGCACCCTCGCGCCGCCCGACGGCGCCTTCTACGTGTACGCCGACATCAGCCCGGTGCTCGGGCCGTACGCCACCTCGCGGGAGTGGTGCGCGGCGCTGCTCGAGCAGCAGCACGTGGCGGTGACGCCCGGCCTCGACTTCGACGCGACGTACGGCGACCGGACCATCCGGCTGTCCCTGTCAGCCGGCGCCGCGGCGGTCGCCGAGGCCCTGACGCGGATCCGGCGCTTCCAGGCGGGGCTGGTCGGCCGGTCAGTGTGACGCGGTGACCACGGCGACCGGGCACCGGGCGCCGTAGAGCGCGTGCTGGGCGACGCTGCCGAGCTTGAGGCCCTTGAAGCCCTCCTGGCCGCGGCGGCCGACGACCATCAGGTCGACCTGCTCGCTGGCCTTCACCAGCACATCGCGCGGGTGGCCGGGGCGGGCCTGCAGGTCGAGGGTGACGCCCGGCTTCGTACGACCCGCGAGGGTCTGCTGGAGCATCGCGTGCGCCACCGCGGGGACCGGGTCGGTCGAGTCCTGGGGCATCGTCGACCAGCACAGCAGCAGGGTGACGGTGCCGCCGTCGGCGACCAGGCCGAGGGCGAAGTCCAGGGCGGCGGTGCTCGACGTCGACCCGTCGGCGCCGACGACGATCGAGCGCGGGGCCCGGTCGGTGACGTCGTCGCCGTGCACGATGACGACCGGGCAGGCGGCGTGCTGGGCGGTGGTCATCGAGACGGTGCCGAGCAGGGCGGAGGTGATCCGGCCCCGGCCACGGTTGCCCATCACCAGCATCGCCGCGTCGTCGCCGGCCCGCACCATCACCCCGGCGCCCGACCCGACCGGGTCCTCGCCGGTCACCTCGAGGCCGGGATGGTCGGTGTGGACGCGCTCGAGCGCCTCGGCGCTGCGGATCGGCTGCGCGTCGTTCTCCCGGGCCGACACCACCCGCAGCGGCAGCCCGAGCCGTCCGGCGGTGCCAGCGGCCCAGGTCACCGCCCGGCAGGCCATCTCGGAGGAGTCGTAGCCCACGACGACGGGACGGTGTGCAGCGGTGCCCTCGGACATGGGCCCAGTCTAGGGTGCCGTCCGGGGGGCCGGAGGGACAGACTGGTGACATGAGTGACACCGGTGAGTACCGCATCGAACACGACACCATGGGCGAGGTGAAGGTGCCCGCCCGGGCGCTCTACCAGGCCCAGACCCAGCGCGCCGTCGAGAACTTCCCGATCTCCGGCACCACCCTCGAACCCGCCCTGGTCGTCGCGCTGGCCCGGGTCAAGAAGGCCGCGGCCGGCGCCAACCGGGCCCTCGGGGTGCTGGACCCCGACACCGCGCTGGCCATCCGCGACGCCGCCGACGAGATCGTCGCCGGGGAGCACCTCGACGAGTTCCCGGTCGACGTGTTCCAGACCGGGTCGGGCACCTCCTCGAACATGAACACCAACGAGGTGATCGCCACCCTGGCGTCGCGGCGGCTGGGGCGTACGGTGCACCCCAACGACCACGTCAACGCCTCGCAGTCGTCGAACGACGTCTTCCCCTCGGCGGTGCACGTGGCCGTCGCCTGGGCGCTGAAGCACCAGCTCTACCCGTCGCTGCAGCACCTGTCACAGGTGCTGTCGGTGAAGGCCGAGGAGTTCACCACCGTGGTGAAGTCGGGGCGCACCCACCTGATGGACGCCACCCCCGTGACGCTGGGGCAGGAGTTCGGCGGCTACGCCGCCCAGGTCAACATGGGCATCGAGCGGATCTGGGCCTGCCTGGACCGGGTGGCCGAACTCCCCCTCGGCGGCACCGCGGTCGGCACCGGGATCAACACCCGCCCCGGCTTCGCGCGCACGGTGATCACCGAACTGGCCCTCGAGACCGACCTGCCGCTGCGCGAGGCCCGCAACCACTTCGAGGCCCAGTCCGCCCGCGACGCGCTGGTCGAGGCCTCCGGGATCCTGCGCACCATCGCGGTCTCCCTGGTCAAGATCGCCAACGACATCCGCTGGATGGGCTCGGGCCCGCGCGCCGGGCTGGCCGAGATCCACCTGCCCGACCTGCAGCCCGGCTCGTCGATCATGCCCGGCAAGGTCAACCCGGTGCTCTGCGAGGCGATGATCCAGGTCGGCGGCCAGGTGATCGGCAACGACGCCGCGGTCGCGTTCGCCGGCACCACGGGCGTCTTCGAGCTGAACGTGATGATCCCGATGATGGGCAACAACCTGCTCCAGTCGATCCGGTTGCTGTCCAACGTCTCCCGGCTCTTCGCGGACCGTACGGTCACCGGGATCATCCCCGACGTCGACCGGTGCCGTACGTACGCCGAGTCGTCCGCCTCGATCGTCACCCCGCTGAACCGCTGGATCGGCTACGAGAACGCGGCCAGGGTCGCGAAGCTGTCGCTGAAGGAGGACAAGACCATCCGCCAGGTCGTCCTCGAGCAGGGCTTCGTCGAGCAGGGCCTGCTGACCGTGGAGCAGCTCGACGCGGCACTGGACGTACTGGCGATGACGGTGCGGCCGGAGTAGGTGCTCGGTGACGAGGATCAGATGAAGATGACCTGCGCCCCCTCGCTGATCACGATGAAGTCGGCGGCGGAGATGACGCCCTCGACGGCCGGGTGCAGGTCGGCCTCGAGGAGCTTCATCATGTCGAAGGTCAGCCGGCAGGCGTACATGTGGGCGCCCTGGGCGGCCATCAGGTCGAGGAACTCCGGGACGTCGGGGATGTCGAGCTCGGCCATCTCCTTCTTGAAGTAGCGGGTGGCGAACGCGCCCATGCCGGGCAGGCCGCCCATCTGCTGGGGCACCGAGAAGTGCTCGAGCCCGGGCCGGATGTTGCCCAGTGCCGGCATGTGCATGGCGGTGTTGCCCGAGATGGTGAACTTCAGGTTCTGGTTGGTCTTCTGGTTGACCATGTCGAGGCCCCAGAAGGTGAAGAAGATGTGCACCTCGACCCCTTCGCTGAGGGCGGCGTTGCCCATGATCAGCGCGGGGTAGGCCATGTCGAGGTTGCCCTTGGAGCAGATGAAGGCGATCTTGCGCGGACCGGCGTAGCCGGGGGCGGCCCCCGCGTACGCCTCGGCGGGCGCGGCCGCGGCCCCTGCAGCGGCGCCGGTGGGCGCCCCCGGGCGGGGACCGAAGTCCGGCATGATGAACCCGTCGGGGATCCGGGCGGGCAGCGTACGGGCCTGCGTGGTGGTGGTCATGGTGTTCTCCTGACGCGTCGGTCGAGCGTGGTCGAGCGGTGAGTGCCGACTAGACGCAGCCGACGGGCTTGGGCAGCCCGGCGATCCAGGCCATCTTCTTGGCCGGCTTGCCGGGGTAGAGGCGGTACAGCTCCTTGATGTCGAAGCCACCGACGGTCTGCAGGCGCCGCAGCGTCGGGGTCGGCCCGTTCTTCGCGGAGTCCTCGCGCATGAAACGGATCGGGGCCCAGTGCTCCTCGTCCATCTCGATCCCGATCAGGGCGGCCAGGTCGGCGCCGAGGTCCTCGCTCCACTCGTCGCGGTGGGTGAAGAAGCCTTCGTCGTTCACCTGGAACGTACGGTCGTTGAGGGTGTTGGTGGGCACGTCAGTCCTCCTGGTGCTTGCCGGCCATCGACATCAGTGTCGGGACGGGCAGTCGGTGTCCGGGCAGCAGCAGTCGCCAGTAGATCTGTTCGAAGGCGAGCTTGCCCAGGTGGTTGATCCGGGAACGGCCGAGCAGCTTCAGCGGCCCGACGCCCGGCAGCGGGAAGGTGCCGGTCAGCGGCTGGGTGTCGTAGTTGAAGTCGAGCAGCAGCGCCTGGCCGCGGCCGGACTCGACGAAGCAGTTCGCGTGCCCGTCGAACGCGTTCGGCATCGGGCGGCCGTCGATCACGGCGAGGAAGTTCGGGATGAACGTCTCGACGGCGAAGTGCGCCACCGCGCCGGCCTTGGAGGTCGGGATGTTGCTCGCGTCGCCCAGCACGAAGATGTTGTCGTACGCCGTCGACCGCAGCGTCTGCTTGTCGACCGGGATGAAGCCGCTCTCGTCGCCCAGCCCCGAGTCGACGACGTACTGCTGCCCGGTGTGCAGCGGGATCGTCACCAGCAGGTCGAACGGCAGCTCCCGCCCGTCGTAGGCGACGAGCACCTGGCGGTCGTTGTCGATCCGCTCCAGGGCGAAGTCCGCGGCCAGCCGGATCGACCGGTCCTGCAGCAGGTCGCCGAGGTGGCGCGAGGCGACCGGCTTGGTGAACGCCCCGTCCAGCGGCGTCACGTAGGTGATGTCGACCTTGTGGCGGAGGTGGCGCTTGCGGAAGTAGTCCTCCACCAGGAAGACGAACTCCAGCGGTGCCACCGGGCACTTGATCGGCATGTCGGTCAGCTGCACCAGCAGCTTGCCGCCCTGGAACGTCTCGAGGGCGTCGTGCAGCCGGGTGGAGCCCTCCAGGGTGTAGAAGTCGAAGATCTTCCGGTACCAGAGCGGGCCGTCGGCCATTCCGGGCGTCAGGTCGGGGCGGGGCACCGTGCCGGTGGCGATCAACAGCCAGTCGTACGCCAGGGTCCGGCCGTCCTCGAGGTCGACCTCGTTGTCGTCGGCGCGCACCGTCCGGATGCCCGCCTGGACGAAGTCCACACCCCGGGGGATGAAGTGGGTCCGCGGCTTGGTGACCCGTTCCGGCGTGGAGGTGCCGAACGGGATGAACAGGTAGCCGGGTTGGTACTGGTGGTCGTTGTCCTTGTCGACCACCGTGATCGCCCAGTCGTCGTCGAGCTCGTCGCGGAGGTGGTTGGCGAGCATGGTGCCGGCGGTGCCGGCACCGAGGATGAGGAGCCGTCTCATGGGTTGAGGATACCCCTGCGGGTATTCAGGTACTACTGGTGCCGTAGAAGTGGTGAGGTGATCCGCGTCACC
>CAYOBI010000027.1:14604-18873 GCA_964402325.1 uncultured Propionibacteriaceae bacterium
GCGGGTATTCAGGTACTACTGGTGCCGTAGAAGTGGTGAGGTGATCCGCGTCACCGGTCGCCGGGCACTGCTCTCCCGACTGTCTCGCCGGCGCACCTCCCCGAGCCCCGTTGGCGCGCGCCATCGGCGTCATTGCGTGGGTGCGCCCCCGATCGAGGGGCTGGGGCGGCGCACTAGTCTGGCTGCATGTCCCGGCTGCAGGCACTCGGTTGGTCGCTGGTGGAACGGTTGTGGCCGTCCCACCCGCGCCGCTGGCGTGACGTGCCCGGACGCCTGCAGCCCACCGGCATCTGGATCCTGCGGCTGACCACCGCCACGGTGATCGCCTACCTGGCGAGCATGCCGATCGTGCAGGGACCGCCGGACCTCACCGGCCCACTGACCGCCCTGCTGGTCGTCCAGGGCACCAACCTCGGCACCCTGCGCAGCATGGTCGTCCGGATCGGTGCGGTGGTGACCGGGGTGATGCTGGCCGTGCTGGTGTCGCAGTTCGTCGGTCTGTCCTGGTGGAGCCTGGCGATCGTCGTGGCGCTGTCGTTGGCGTCGGCGAAGGTGTTCCACCTCGGTGAGCAGTCGTTGGAGACGCCGATCAGTGCGATGCTGATCCTCGCCGTCCAGGGCCAGCAGATCGCGGTCGAGAACCGGATCTTCACCACCTTGATCGGCGCCGCGATCGGCTTCCTGTTCGTGATCGTGCTGCCCTCGCCGGTGCCCTCCCGGCTCGCGGCCCGGCTGGTCCGCCGGTCGGCCCTGGCGACCTCCAACCTGCTCACCCGGGCGGCGGAGTCGATGTCGACCGAGCCGATCGTCCGGGACCGGGCGATGGACTGGCTGGGGGAGGCCCGGGCCCTCAGCGGGGACGTCGCCAAGGCGCGCCAGGTCGTCGAGGAGTCGCGGGAGGCGCGCCGGATGAACGCCCGGGCGTTCGGCACCACGGATGTCGGGCCGGTCCTGGAGCTCGGCGTGGGGACCGTCGAGCGGATCGTGCTGGACGTCCGCAACCTCTTCCACGTCGTCTCGTTGGAGGCGCCGGTGCGCGAGACCCGCGACGACGGCTACGGCGAGGCCGTCCGCCCCGCCTTCGCCTGGGTGCTGGCCACCCTCGCCGACGCGATCGCCGCGTACGGGCGCTACGTCGAGATGGAGGTCAACGGCGGCCCGACCGCGCGCGCCGCCGGGGGCGAAACCGGGCCCACCGGGAACGCCGCGGACATCGAGCGGCAGCTGGACCGGGCGCTCTCCCAGCTCGGTGAGGCCCGGGCGATGCTGGCCGACCTGATGACCGTCGACCCGGCCGTGGAGCGGGGCCTGTGGCTGTTGCGCGGGTCGATCCTCGGGGTGCTGCAGCAGATCGTCGCCGAGCTGGAGGCCGAGGAGCGCCGGCGGACCGCGGAGAAGCTCGCCGAGGACCGGGCCCGCGGACTGTGGCCCCGGGTGATCCCGATCCTGGGCCGCCCGGCCGCCCCGGCGCCCGACGACCGGCCGGACGGCGAGGGCTGGTTCGACCCGGACGCCTCGCTGCAGACCTCCGAGTTCCCGCGGATCGAGGAGTAGAGGGCTGGACCCGGTCCGCGTGTTACGGACGGTCGTCCGGATGTAAGAGGTGGCCGCCGCCGCGTTAAGAGCTGGTGAATCGGGCCTCTGGCGTCGAATCGCACCCCCGGCGACTCCTAGCATCCGTGGATACCCGGGTGTATCCCGGAGCCCCCGACGTCCGACGCCCCCCGGCGCGCGTTGCCGGGCATGCCCTGTCGACCGCGGTTCGACCCAGTGACCGGCGACCGGCGGGGCGACACGCAGCACCGGTGACAAGAAAGGGAAGCGTATGTCCACCGACACCGGCCACGAGACCCTCGCGGTCTCGGGCGTCACCTACCAGAAGGCGGACGCCGACTACTTCGACAAGCGCAGGCTCCAGCGCACCGCGGGACTCGCGGGACTGTGGGGCATCGGTGTCGCCGCCGTGATCTCCGGCAACTTCTCCGGCTGGAACGGCGGCATCGCCGCGGCCGGCTGGGGTGGCTTCGCGATCGCGACGGTGGTGATCGTCGTCATGTACGTGATGATGATCGAGTCGATCAGCGAGATGGCCTCGGCGATGCCGCACACCGGCGGCGCGTACTCCTTCGCCCGTGCCGCGATGGGACCGTGGGGCGGCTTCGTCACCGGCCTGGCCGAGACGATCGAGTACGTGATGACCACCGCCGTGGTGATCTTCTTCTCCGCGCAGTACGCCGACGCGATCATGTCCGAACTGACCGGCGGTTTCAGCCTGATCGGGATGGGCCTGTCCTGGGTCTGGTGGCTGGTCCTCTACGTGGTGTTCGTGCTGCTGAACGCGGCCGGCGCGAGCGCCTCGTTCAGGTTCGCGGTCGTGGTGGCGATCATGTCGGTCGCGATCCTGGTGGTGTACGCCGCGATGGCGCTGTTCTCCGGCAAGGCCGACCTCGCCACCCTCTGGGACATCGCCCCGCAGGCCGGCGGCTCGGTCTTCCTGCCGTTCGGCGTCGGCGCGGTCTTCTTCGCCATGCCGTTCGCGATGTGGCTCTTCCTCGGCATCGAGGAGCTGCCGCTGGCCGCCGAGGAGGCCCACGACCCGCAGCGCGACATCCCGCGCGCCGGCCGCTTCGGGATGCTGACCCTGGTCATCACCGGTGCGATCGTGCTCTTCCTCAACCCGGCCGTGCTCGGCTCCTCCGCCACCGGCTCGTCGCTGGAACCCCTGCTGGACGGTTTCCGGGCGATCATGCCGGGCAACGTCGCGGCGATCCTGTCCGCCTTCGCACTGATCGGCCTGCTGGCCTCGGTGCAGGGGATCATGTTCGCGTACGGCCGCAACATGTACTCGCTGTCGCGGGCCGGCTACTACCCGAAGTTCCTCTCGCTGACCGGCGAGCGCCGGACCCCGTACCTGGCCCTGGTCGTCGGCGCGCTGATCGGCTTCGTGTCGCTGTTCGTCGTCGGCTACGGCAGCTCGGAGGCCGGTTCGGTCGTGCTGAACATCGCCGTGTGGGGCGCGGTGGTGTCCTACCTGCTGCAGATGGCCTCGTACGTCATCCTGCGCCGCCGGTTCCCGACCGCCGAGCGGCCGCACACCAGCCCGTTCGGCATCGCCGGTGCCGTCGTGGCCGGGGTGATCGCCCTGGCGATCTTCGTCGGCGTCCTGCTCAACCCGGCCTACACCGCGGCCATCTACACCGTCGTCGTGGTCTATATCGCCGCCCTGGTGCTGTTCGCGGTGTTCGGGCGCAAGCAGTTGGTGCTCTCGCCCGAGGAGGAGTACGCCCTCACCGGCGGCCTGCACGGCGACCCGGAGAAGGAGGGGTACGGCGACGAGGCCCTCTTCGACCGTCCCGATGACGACGTCTCGGTGACGGTGCGGTAGTCAGGAGCCTGGCCCGGAGCGCCCGCCGTGTCGCCCCGGGCCAGGTGTGATCATGATCATGTCTTTCGGTATCGCGTGGTGCGATCGCCCCACCGCCCGTCCATGGCGATCCGATCGGCGTCCTGCAGGATCCTCAGCGCGTAGGTGACCTGACGGGGGCTCAGGCCGGTTCGGCTCACGATGCCGGACTTCGTCAGGGGGCCATCCGCCAGTGCCAGCAGGATGACGGGCCCGTTCTTCGTGTCGGCGCTCCGCGGGTGTCCTGTGTCGTTGTCCGCTGTCGGGCCCTCGGGCAAGCTGTCCGGCGTGGACGAGGCCGCGACCTGTCCCGCCGGGTGGACCACGATCCGCGGCGCGGAGGGCTCCGCCGCGGTGGAGGCGTACACCGGGAGGATCCTGTACGCGGTCTGACCCCGTTCACCGTCCTGCATCGCGAAGTCGGCGGCGACGAGGCCCTGGAGAGCTGACTGGGCGGCGCGTGAGTCGATCGGGGCGAACTCGTCCCTGACCCTTGCGTTGGTCCAGGTCTCGCCGTGGCGCATGGAAACGAGGATGGTGCGTTGGACGTCGGACAGCCCGAGGGGGCCCACGGTGGTGCCCAGCCACTCGAGGTCCTGCGTCGGGAGCAGAGCGTGGCGCGGAACCAGGGCGGTGAACATCACTCCGGTGTCGCTGAATCTCGGCTGGCTCATCCCCGCCGCCCTCAGCGCTGATCTCACCTCGCGGATGCCGCCGCCCTCGCCCTCGATGATTCTGGCGCCACTGGACGTACGGGTCAGCTTGCAGATCTCGTAGAGGAATTCGTTGACCGCCGACTTCCCGCCCGGCTGGCCCAGTTGTTCCTGGCTGATGCCCCACAGGCCGCCGGGGTTCTGGATCACCAG
>CAYOBI010000027.1:18973-31928 GCA_964402325.1 uncultured Propionibacteriaceae bacterium
GGGCATGTTGCCGAAGGCGCAGAGGGTCTCCGCGAGGCTCGGGACACCCAGCCGTGCGCGTTTGACCTCGACCTCGGCACGGTCGCGTCCCCGGATACGCAGGTCGGAGATCAGCTGCTGGAGAGCCTCCACACTTACACTCACAGTTTCAAACTCTAGGTGCGAGGGTGGCGTGTCGGCCAGAGCCTGAGGAGGATTGATACTGTGAGTGTTACTCTGATTGGCACTGTGGCACCGGTCAGGTCGACGGACCGCGTCGCCCCCACCGCAGCAGCTGCGGCCGGCCGTTCTCCTCGAGCACGACCTCGGCCCCGGGGCACAGCGCCGCGACCGCCCGGCCGAACCGCAGCCCCAGGGTCGCCCCACGGGCCGGGCAGTCCGAGCACGCCCCGGACAGCGCGATGGTCGCGACCGAGCCCTCGACCCGTACCAGTCGGGCGGTCCCCCCGTGGGAACGTACGTACCCGCCGACCTCCCCGGCGATGACCTGCTCGACCGCCGCGGCGAGCACGGCCCCGGGCACGGGCGGCGTACCGGCCGGCGCCAGCCAGCCGGGCGGGTCGGCGAGGGCGCGCACCAGGGCGCTCCGGACCGGGGCGCCGAGCGTCCGCCAATCGCCGTCGGTGCTGGTCAGCAGCGACGCCGGTTCGACCACGATCGCGGTCAGCGAGCCGTCGTCCAGCAACGCCTGCAGCCCTGCGGGGACGGCCCGCGGCGTCCCGACGAAGGTGAACGTTCCCGCGGGAACGACCCAGCGGATCGTCCGGGGGTCGTCGGTGGCCTCGGGGTGCACGGCGATGACCGCCGCGCGGCCCGACCCGGCGCTCACACGAACACCCCCACCACCAGGCGGGTCAGGAACGCCACCACCCAGGCCAGCGCGAACATGTAGCCCCAGGCGATCAGCGGCCACTTCCAGGTGCCGGTCTCGCGGCGCATCACCGCCATCGTCGCCATGCACTGCAGGGCCAGCATGAAGAACACCATCAGCGACGCCACCACCGGCGCGGTGAACAGCGGCTGCCCGGCGCGGGGGCCGTGGTCGACCGTCATCCGGGCCAGCGCGGTGCCCGGGTCGGCCGGATCACTCGCCGCCGCGACCTGGCCCATCGTCGAGACGAACGTCTCGCGGGCCGTCAGCGACGAGATGATGCCGATGTTGATCCGCCAGTCGAAGCCCAGCGGTTCGAAGACGGGCTCGATCGCCTTGCCGACCGTGGCGGCGGCCGAGTGTTCGAGGGTGTACGTCGCCACCGCCGCACTGTCGGCCGGGTCCACACCCGCATCGGTCAGGCGCTGGGCGGACGGCATCGGCAGGCTGAGCAGCAGCCACATCACCACGGTCGCGCCGAGGATGACGGTGGACATCTTCTTCAGGAACGCGGCGCAGGCGTCCCACACCGCGTGCACGACGGTCGCCAGCCGGGGCATCCGGTAGGGCGGCATCTCCATGTAGAAGGGCAGCTGCCCCTGCCGGCGCCCGGTCACCCGGCTGAAGAACCACGCGGTGCCCATCGAGGCGCACGCCCCACCCAGGTAGAGCAGGAACATCACCGCGCCCTGGGCGCCGATCGGCCCGACGCGTACGTCGGAGGGCACCAGCAGGCTGATCAGCATCACGTACACCGGCAGCCGGGCCGAGCAGGTCATCAGTGGGGCGGCGAGCATCGTCGCCAGCCGGTCCTTCGCGCTGGGCAGCGACCGGGTCGCCATGATGCCCGGGATCGCGCAGGCCAGCGAGGACAGCAGTGCGACGAACGCACGGCCCTCCAGCCCCGCCTTCGCCATCACCCGGTCCATCAGGAACGCGGCCCGCGACATGTAGCCGGTGCCCTCGAGCAGCGAGATCAGGATGAACAGCAGCGCGATCTGCGGCAGGAAGACGATCACCGCGCCGACGCCGCCGATCAGGCCCTGGCTGAGGAACGCCGCCAGCCAGCCGATCGGGACGTACGTCTGGGCCAGCCCGGCCAGCCGGTCGAAGAAGCTCTGGACGAGGTCCTGGACGGGCGCGGCGACGGTGAAGATCACCTGGAAGAACAGGAACATCGTCACGAAGAAGACGATCGTGCCCCACACCGGGTGCAGCAGCACCGCGTCGATCCGCTGGGTCCGGGCGTCGATGGACGGCACTTGGTAGCCGGCGGACTCCAGCACCGAGGAGATCCAGCCGCCCACCTCGTCGGGGTCGGTCGGCGGCGGGACCACCGGGCGGGCCCAGTGCGCGGCGTGGTCGAGGTGGTGGCGCAGTTCGCCGACCGCGCGCGGGTCACCGGCGGCGATGCCGCGCACCGGGACGCCGAGCGCGCGCTCCAGCGCGGCGAGGTCGAGGTGGCCGTGGCGGCGGGCCAGTTCGTCGGTGAAGGTGACGACCACCGTGGTCGGCAGGCCGACGGCGAGCACCTGGGCGACCAGGCCGAGCGAGCGGCGCAGCGTGGTCGCGTCGACGGTGGCGAGGATCGCGTCCGGCGTGGTGGGGGAGGACCGCTCCGGGTCGAGGACGTCGTCGACGACCTTCTCGTCGGGGCTGATCGGGTCGAGGCTGTACGCGCCGGGCAGGTCCTCGACGACGACCGTGCCGGCGGGGGTGCGGACCATCCCCTCGTACCGGGCGACGGTGACGCCGGGGTAGTTGCCGGTGCGGGCGTGCAGGCCGCTCAGCGCGTTGAACAGGGTGGACTTGCCGGAGTTCGGGCTGCCGACCAGGGCGATCCGCGGCGTGCCCTCGGCGACCGCGACCGGGCCACCACCGCCGTGGTGCTCGTGGCTCATGCCGCGAGGGAGCGCAGCGCGTGCGGTGCGGTGGCGTCCTGGGCCGGCACGGGCTCGACCAGGATGGTCCGGGCCTGCGCGGGGCGCAGGGCGATCTCGTAGTCGGCGACGCGGTAGACGGCGGGGCCGCCGAAGGGGGCGTGGCGCACCTTCTCGACCCGCGTGCCGGGAGCGAAGCCGAGGTCGAACAGCCGGCGGGCGCAGGCCGCGTCGGCCCCGTCACAGACCCGGGCGATGATCGCCGGTTCGCCCTGGGGGAGCTCCTGCAGGCCGCGCAGCGCGCGCCCGGAGTCGGGGGCGGGACGGTCGACCTGACGCCGGGAGAGGGTGACGGTGATCTCGGACATACGGTTACCTCGGGAAGGGTGTGGGGCCTCGGCGCCTGTGCCGATGGCGGTAAGGCTAGCCTTACCTACCGCAGGAAGGGAACCCCGCGCCCCGGATGTGTGGTCGATTTCACACGCTTCCCCCTTCGGATGGAACCAGTCGTGCCACTGGTCGGCCCTCAGATCACCCAGTCGTCGAAGGTCGCCGTGGACGCGTCCCGGTCCGCGGTGGCGAACACCTGGTCGCCGACGGCCAGCCCCAGCTCGTTCGCGTCGGCCCGGGTGAGCGCGACGGTGAAGCCCTCGCCCTTGCCGAGGGTGACGAGCTCGACCCGGGTCTCGAAGCCCAGGTGGGTGACCCGCTCGACGACGGCGCGCTCGGTCACCGTGTCGTCGGACCAGTCCGGGTGCACCGTCGAGCCCTCGGGGATCCGGCGCAGGTGGATGTGCTGCGGGCGGACCAGTGCGTTGCCGAGCCGCGACACCGAGCCGAGGAAGCCCATCACGAACGCGTTGGCGGGGTGGTCGTAGAGCTCGGTCGGGCCGCCGACCTGCTCGACCCGGCCGTTGTTGAGGACCGCGATGTTGTCGGCGACGTCGAGCGCCTCCTCCTGGTCGTGGGTGACCAGGATGGTCGTCACGTGCACCTCGTCGTGCAGGTGGCGCAGCCAGTCGCGCAGCTCGGCCCGTACCTTCGCGTCCAGGGCGCCGAACGGCTCGTCCAGCAGCATCACCTGCGGCTGGATCGCCAGCGCCCGGGCCAGCGCCATCCGCTGGCGCTGGCCGCCGGACAGCTGGGCCGGGTAGCGATCCTGCAGCCCGCCGAGGCCGACCAGGTCGAGCAGTTCGTCGACCCGGGACCGGATCACCGCCTTCGACTCCTTGCGGATCTTCAGCCCGAAGCCGACGTTGTCGCGTACGGTCATGTGCCGGAACGCGGCGTAGTGCTGGAACACGAAGCCGATCCCGCGCCGCTGCGGCGGCACGTCGGTGACGTCGCGGCCCTCGATCTCGATCCGGCCGGAGTCGAGCACCTCCAGCCCGGCGATCGCCCGCAGCAGCGTCGACTTGCCGGAGCCGGACGGGCCGAGCAGGGCGGTCAGCGAGCCGGCGGGCACGTCCAGGCTGACGTCGTCGATGGCCCGGAAGTCGCCGTAGTTCTTGACCGCGTTGGTGACGGTGATCATCGTTGCTTCTTCCACTGGTCGAGGAGGGTGGTGGCGACGAGGGTGAGCAGCGCCAGGCCCATCAGGACGGTCGAGGCGGCGTACGCCCCGTAGGTGTTGTGGTCCTCCACGAAGCGGGCGTGCACCAGCAGGGTCAGCGTCTGCGAGACGCCGGGGAGGTTGGAGGAGACCAGCAGCACCGCGCCGTACTCGCCGAGCGCCCGGGAGATGCTCAGCACGGTGCCGTACGTCAGGCCCCAGCGGATGCCGGGCAGGGTGATCCGCCAGAACACCTGGCGGCGGTTCGCGCCGAGGGTGGCGGCGGCCTGTTCCTGGTCCTGGCCGATCTCGCGGATCACCGGTTCGACCTCGCGGACGACGAAGGGCATCGTCACGAACGCTGTGGCCAGCACCATCCCGGGCAGCGCATAGACGACCCGGATGCCGTGCTGCGGCAGCCAGCCGAACCAGCCGTTGACGCCCCACAGCGCGATCATCGCCACGCCCGCGACGACCGGGGAAACGGCGAACGGCAGGTCCACCACGGTCTGCAGCAGCGCCTTGCCGGGGAACCGGCCGCGGGCCAGGGCCAGGGCGGTGATGACGCCGAAGACGACGTTCAGCGGGATGACGACGGCGATGATCAGCAGGGTCAGGTTGAGCGCCGAGATCGCCGCCGGTGTGGTCACCCACGACCACCAGGTGCGCAGCCCGGCGCCGAAGGTGCGGACCAGGATCATCCCGACCGGGACGGCGACCAGCACGCCCAGATAGGCGAAGGTCGCCAGCCGCAGGCTCCAGCGCAACGTACGGGTCTGCCTCATGACGCCTCCTCGCGGCGCTGCATCCGGTCGGAGACCACCCGCAGCGTGGTGAGCACGGCGAACGAGACCACCAGCAGCACCACCGACACCGCGGCCGCCGACGCCGGGTCGCCGACCTCGATCAGTTGCTGGATGTACTGCGAGGCGATCTGGGTGCGGCCCGGCAGGTTGCCGCCGATCAGCACGACCGAGCCGAACTCGCCGATCGCCCGGGCGAACGACAGCCCGGTGCCGCTGGCGACGGCCGGCAGCAGCACCGGCCAGACGATCTGCCGGAAGATGGTCCAGCCCGGCGCGCCGAGGGAGGCCGCGGCCTCCTCGGCGTCGGCGTCCAGCTCGCGCATCACCGGCTGGACCGCCCGCACGACGAACGGCAGGGTGACGAACGCCAGCGCCAGCGTCACGCCGGCCCGGGTGCCGGCCAGGTGGATGCCGATCGGGCTCTCCGGCCCGTACAGGGACAGCAGCACGATGCTGGCGACGATCGTCGGCAGCGCGAACGGCAGGTCGATCAGCGCGTCGACGAACTGCTTGCCGCGGAAGTCGTCGCGGACCAGCACCCAGGCGATCACCGTGCCGGCCACTGCGTTGAGCAGCGCCACGCCGGCGGCCAGGGCCAGCGTGATGCCGAGCGCCGTGAGAGCGCTGGGCCGGGTGACCGCGGCCCAGAAGCCGCGCGGGCCGCCGGTCAGGCTGGTCGCGACCAGGGCCGCGATCGGCAGCGCGACGAGGATGCTGGCCCACAGCACGACCAGGCCGAGGGCGGCCGGGCTGACGCCGAGACGGATCCGCTCCACCGGCGGGCGGACCTTCTTCGCGCGGGGGGTGCGGGGGGTGTCGGTGGACAGACTCACGGGGGTCACCTCGTCGCTTCGCTGTAGATCGCCGTGATGGCGCCGGTGTCCTTGGCGAACAGGCCCGCGGTCACCGCACTCCAGCCGCCGAGGTCGGCGACCGTCCACACCGTGCCCAGTGCCGGGAACCCGCCGGCGTGCGCGGCGGCCACGGTCGGGTCGGCCGGGCGGTAGCCGGCGCTCGCCAGGGCCTCCTGGCCGGCGGGGGTGGCGGCGAAGTCGACGAAGGCCTGGGCGGCGTCCCGCTGCGGGGAGGTGCTCACCGCGGCCAGCGGGGCCTCGATCCGGACCGTCTGCGGGGGCACCACGTACTCGAAGGCGTCGCCCTTGCCGATCGCGGCGATCGCCTCGTTCTCGTAGCTGAGCAGCACGTCGCCGTGGCCCTGCCGGAACGTCTCGGTGGCGTCGGACCCCGATGACGGCCGGGTGCTGACGTGCTCGTGCACCAGGGAGCGTACGTAGTCCAGGCCGGCCTGCTTGTCTCGGCCGCCGTCGCTCTGCGCGGCGTACGGGGCGAGCAGGTTCCACTGCGCCGAGCCGGAGCTGAGCGGGTTGGGGGTGACGACGTCGACGCCGGGGCGGAGCAGGTCGCTCCAGTCGTGGATGTTCTTGGGGTTGCCCTTGCGGACCACCATCACGACGACCGAGGTGACCGGGGTGCCGTGGTAGGCGCCGGTGTTCCAGGAGGCGTCGACCATGTCGGCCTTCACCAGCCGGGTCATGTCCGGGGTGATGGAGAAGCTCACCACGTCGGCCGGGGCGCCGGCGACGACCTTGCGGGACTGGTCGCCGGAGGCGCCGTACGAGCTGAGGATGGTCACCTTCGCGCCGTCCGCGGTCTGGGCGTACGCCGTGGCGAGCGCCTCGAAGCCCGGCTTGGCGACCGAGAACGCGTACAGGTTGAGCACCTGTCCGTCGGCCGGGGCCGGTGCGGCACCCGGGACGTCGCTCGAGCCGCCGGCGCAGCCGGCCAGGGCGACCACCAGGAGGAGGGACATCGCCAGGGACATCGCCAGGGCTACGAGCCGTCCCGGCCGTCGCCGGTCGCCGACGCCTCGCCCGGCCCACGGGCCATGGCGGAGCCGGCTGGCTCGGTGCTGCGAGTCGGGCATGCGACCTCCGGGGTGTCCCACTCCTATAAGTGCAGGTTAAATGACCTCTAACCGACCATGATTATAGGAATCTGATGCCGCCCCAAGGCAAACGGGCCCGCGATGTGGCCCGTTCGCCATGGTGTAGTGGCCGGGCGCGTCAGTCGCCGTGATTGCCGTCGTGACCAGCCAGCAAGCGGGTGAAGGGCGTGATGGAGGTCACATCGAACCCGTCACCGCGCTGGGCCCGGGTCGTGCGGCCGGTCGGCACGAATCCCTCCACCGCGTCGCTTGTGGTCACCATCAGGGCGGCGAGTTCGCCGGCGGCCCGTACGATCCGGCGGTTGAGCTGCTCCCCACCGGCCCCCGCGCCGAAGTCCTCGGTGGCGGCGAACACGCCGGTCGGCACGACGGTCATCCGGAAGTAGGTGAACAGCGGCCGGATCGCGTGGTCCAGCACCAGGGAGTGCCGCGGCGTGCCGGCGGTCGCGCCGATGAGCATCGGGATGCCGTCGAGGTCGTCGGGGCCGAACACGTCCCAGAACATCTTGAACAGCCCCGCGTAGCTCGCCGAGAAGACCGGCGTCACCGCGATGACGCCGTCGGCGTGGCGGACGATGTCCTGGGCGCGGGTGACCTCGGGGACGGGCAGGCCCGCGGCGGTGGTCATCGTGGCCAGGGCGGCGGCGAGTTCGCGGACCTCGATGACGTCGACGTGGACGTCCTCGCCGCGCGCGCCGACCTGGCTCCGGACGGCCTCGGTGAGCCGGTCGGCGAGCAGCCGGGTCGACGACGGGGTGCCGACCCCGGAACTGACGACGGCGAGGCGGCGGGTCATGCGAGCTCCTGGGAGGTTGTGGTGGTCTCGGACCGCTCGGTGGCGGCGTTCGCGTCCGCGGCCTCGCGGTCCTCCGGCAGGGTGGCGGGCTGCACCAGGTGATGGGGACCCTCCGGACCCGCCGCGACCAGCGAGGCGTGGGTCGGCGGGTCGGACGGGACGTGTGCGGGCCGGCGGGCCTCGAACTCGCGGCGCAGCACCGGGACGACCTCCTCGGCGAGCAGGTCGATCTGCTCCAGGACGGTGCGCAGTGACAGACCGGCGTGGTCCATCAGGAACAGCTGGCGCTGGTAGTCACCCACCACGTCGGCGTACGACAGGTACTTCTCGATCACCTGCTCGGGCGAGCCGACGGTCAGTGGGGTCATCGCCTGGTACTCCTCCAGCGAGGGCCCGTGGCCGTAGACCGGCGCGTTGTCGAAGTACGGGCGGAACTCCCGGACGGCGTCCTGCGAGTTGTGCCGCATGAACACCTGGCCGCCCAGCCCGACGATCGCCTGGTCCGCGCGCCCGTGGCCGTAGTGCTCGTACCGCTGCCGGTAGAAGTCGACCATCTGGCCGACGTGGCCCTTGTCCCAGAAGATGTTGTTGTGGAAGAAGCCGTCACCGTAGAAGGCGGCCTGCTCGGCGATCTCGGGGGAGCGGATCGAGCCGTGCCAGACGAACGGCGGCGTGTCGTCCAGCGGCGCCGGGGTCGAGGTGTAGCCGCGCAGGGGCGTACGGAACTCGCCCTTCCAGTCGACCACCGGCTCGCGCCACAGCCGGCGCAGCAGGTGGTAGTTCTCGATCGCGAGCTCGATGCCCTTGCGGATGTCCTTGCCGAACCACGGGTAGACCGGCCCGGTGTTGCCCCGGCCCATCATCAGGTCGACGCGCCCGCCGGCCAGGTGCTGCAGCATCGCGTAGTCCTCGGCGATCTTCACCGGATCGTTGGTGGTGATCAGCGTCGTCGAGGTGGACAGCACGATGGTCTGCGTACGTCCCGCGAGGTAGCCCAGCATCGTGGTGGGGCTGGACGGGACGAACGGCGGGTTGTGGTGCTCCCCGGTGGCGAAGACGTCGAGCCCGGCCTGTTCGGCGTGCTCGGCGATCGTCATCATCGCCATGATCCGCTCGTGCTCGGTGGGCGCCCGTCCGGTCGTCGGGTCGGGGGTGACGTCACCGATGGTGAAGACGCCGAACTGCATGACAGACCCTTTCGATTGAACTGTCAACTAGTCTAGGAGGTGCCGGGGGCAGAACCAAGTGCGTGCCGTACGGCGTGCCGGGGCTGGTGGCGGGCTTGGAGCCCTCCGCCCGACCCGAACACCGGCGGACGGCGGCATCCGGCTCCTACGCTGGGGGCATGAAGGTCCTGAAGTGGCTTCTGGTCCTCGTCGGTGTCGCCGCCCTCATCGGGGCGATCGTCTACACCTACCTGGGATGGCTCGACCTGCAGCGGTTGGTCGCCGCGGCCGAGGCGATGCGCAGTGCGCCTCAGCCCAACCCCCAACAGGAGATCGTCCTCGCCATCGGCCTGGCCCTCGGCAGCGGGCTCGCGCTCGGCGTCGGCCTCGGCATGCCGCGAAGGACCGCGGGGCGGATCCGCAAGGAGGCGCTCGAGTCGTCGGCCGCGGCGCGGGAGGCGGAGATCCGCCAGCGCGCCGCCGGCGGCCCGACCGGCCCAACCGCACCGCAGGGCTGATCCGGTGGGCAGCATCGCGGAGGCCGAGCACATCCTCGTCACGTCCTACCCGCCGCACGCCGACCCGGTCACGTCGGTCGAGCGGGTAGCGGCGCTGGCGGACTACCGCCTCGCCTATTGGCTACCGGACGGCGCCGGGGCGGCCGAACGGTTCGGCGCCGGCCCGGTGGTGAGCGTACGGCCGTGTGCCCGCAGCGGGAAGCCGCATCTGGAGGAGCCGGTACGGGAGGGGCGGGCCCAGGTCTTCACCGAGGGCACCGTGTTCGACGAGGCGAAGGCCGCGATCAAGGCCAAGTACGGCGTCGCCGCGACCCTCGCCGGGGCCGTCGACCGGGCGCAGGAACTCTTCGGGGGACGTACGCCCGAGGCCGTCGTGGTGATCGACATCGTCTCGTAGTGCGCCCGGGCGCCTGGTCCTCGCAGCCTGCGTCGCCGGGCCGTGTGAATGGCCGAAACGTCGCCGCTGGTGCGAAACTGTCGACTCTCGCGGTGCGAAACTGTCGACTCTCGCGGTGCGAAACTGTCGACTCTCGCGGTGCGAAACTGTCAGATTTCGATCTGCGGAACAGTAGAGTCATCGTATGGTCGCTCCGTCATATCGCCGCCGGGTGATTGATGCAGAGCTCGACGAGCTCCTCCTTGCGTTGCCCGCCATCTCGCTGGAAGGCATCAAGGGTGTGGGCAAGACGACGACGGCCTTGGCGCGCGCCCGGACCGTACGACACCTCGACGCGGCTGACGTGCGCGAATTGCTTGGCGCCGATCCGCAACGGGTGGTGTCCGGACCGCCGCCGGTCCTTCTGGACGAGTGGACCGAGTGGCCGCGTGCCTGGGATCTCGTCCGCCACGCCGTGGATGACGGCGCTGTGCCGGGGACCTTTCTGCTGACCGGTTCCGCCACCCCGGTGGCCCGTATCCACTCCGGTGCGGGGCGCATCATCCCGCTGCGAATGCGGCCGATGACCCTGCCGGAACGCGACGTCTCGCAGCCGACGGTGCGTCTCGCCGATCTCCTGCTTGGCACCGAAGCCGTGCACGGCGACACTGATCTGACGCTCGACGACTTGATCGAGTTGATCTGCCGTTCGGGACTGCCCGGTGCGCCGAGCATCGGCGGATGGCGAGCCGTCCAGGCGTTCCTCGACGGATACCTGACGAGGCTCTTCGACCATGAGATCGAGGCGGTCGGGGGGAGCCGGCGCCAGACCGTCCTCATCCGTCAGTGGGCAACGGCCTATGCGGCGGCGACAGCCACGACTTCGAGCTACGAGAAACTTCGTGATGCGGCGTCGCCCGGGGAGGCCGACAAGCCGGCCCGGGAAACTGCGGCGGGCTATCGCGAGTTGTTGACCCGGCTGTGGTTCCTCGACCCGGTCGATGCCTGGTTGCCGACGGGGTCCCCGCTCAAGCGGATCGGCCAGGCTCCCAAGCACTTCCTCGCCGACCCTGCCTTCGCGGCCCGGCTGCTTCGGTTCACGCCGGACCGGCTCCGGCGGGAGGCTGAACGTCATGCCACGGTCCTCGGCCAGCTGTGGGAATCAATGGTCGCCTCCAGCGTCCGTGTCTTTGCGCAGCGGCACATGGCCGACGTCCGACATCTGCGCACCCAAGGTGGCGAGCACGAGATCGACCTCATCGTCGAGGGGGATGACGGCCGCATCATCGCTATCGAAGTAAAACTGCAGGCACCGGTCGAGGCCCATGAGGTGCGCCACCTGCAGTGGTTGCGTGACCGCCTGGGGGACGACCGCGTTGCCTCACTCGTCGTCGTGACCGCGGGGCAGCATGCTTACACCCGGTCCGACGGTGTCCATGTCGTGCCGCTTGCCTTGCTGGGTCCCTGAGCACTGCTCAGGCGTCGGTGGGGGAGCCATGTGACCGCACGTCAGGAGACTCGGCACGGTCGATCAGCCGAGACCTGAGGGTCACGGCCGCCTGCGGCGATCAGCGGAACGCGTGCCCCAGCTCGCTGCGCAGTTCGGCGTCGAGTTCCGGGTCGGGCTGGAAGACCCGCTCCTGGCCGCATTCCGCGGCGGTGTCGCGGGCGTTCGGGGCGCCGAGGTCAGGGTTGGCGCCGACGGCGAGCAGCAGCCGGGCGACCCGTTCCTCGCCCTTGAAGATCGCCCCGGTCAGGGCCGTACGTCCCCGTGAGTCGACCACGTCCAGTTTCGCCCCCCGGGCGACCAGGGCGGCCACCGACTCGGCGTTGCCGTAGAAGGCCGCCAGCATCAGCAGGGTGGTGCCGTCGTGGCTGGCCGCTTCCAGCGGGTGCCCGCCGTCGAGGGCGGCCAGCAGGGCGAGGGTCTCGCCGTGACGGGCGAGATCGAGGAGTGCGTCGGGCGTGAGGTCGTCCGGCGACGGGGGCGTCGCGTTCATGCCGGGCAGCCTATTCCGCCCGTCTGAGGCACCGCGGTGGGGGAGGGGTGGCGGCCTCAGCGGCAGCGCCCTGTCGACTGTGTTGTGCGCGATACGGGTCGCTCTCCAGCCATCCGGTACGACCGGGACTTCATGCCACTCGAGGCGTGCTAGCCTGATCTCATTACATCCCCCACGCCTCTCCACGATGCGCACTTGGGGGATTTTTTCTGCCCCGGGCTCCGGAAGGACCACAGATGCCCCGAACGCCCCGGGAACGCGGAACTCTGCACTACGGCAAGCCGCCGTTGGCACTTGACGACCTCGTGGATCGCCTGGGCCAGCGTGGTCTGCAGATCCGGGATCGAGACCGGGCCGTCCGGTACCTGCGCCACATCGGGTACTACCGACTCTCGCCCTACACCATCCCGTTCCAGCAGGGCGGGCCCGACCATGTCTTCCGCAGGGGAACCTCGTTCGACGACGTGTTGGTCGAGTGCATACCGCAATCTTGCTGACCGCTCGGATCGGACCTCCGTGGCGAGGAGCATCGGTCTGTCCGATGTGGTGCTGGAGTCATGGATGCGCGTCTATGTTCGCGTCCGGAACATCTGCGCCCACCACGGGAGGCTGTGGAACGTCGGTCTCGGTGTCTATCCGGCGATTCCGAAGTCCCCGTCGGTGTCCTGGTTGACGGGGCCGAACGCCATTCCTGAACGGTCCCGGAAGCGGCTGTACCCGGTACTTGTTTCACTGCAGTCCGTGCTCGACGTCATCTCGCCGCGCAGTGGCTGGGCCCAGCGCCTCCACAAGACCCTGAGCTTGCGACCACCGATGAACCTCGCGGGGATGGGCGTCCCCAAGGGCTGGGCGGATGACCGGTTCTGGAGCCGGCACCTGGGCTGACCGCTCCCGGCCACCGAGCGGGTCCTCGCGTTGTCGATCCGGTTGTCCCTGCTCAGCCGCCGAAGCCGTCGAACCCGGCCCGTACCTCCCGCAGCACCGGGCGGACCGCCGGGTCGGCGTGCTCGACGCTCAGCTGGGG
>CAYOBI010000028.1:0-31223 GCA_964402325.1 uncultured Propionibacteriaceae bacterium
GTGAGGGTGGGGGTGTCGGTGAGGGTGGGGGTGTCGATGGTCGTCATCGTCAGTCCTGCCTGTCCTGGAGACGCACCTGGACGAGCGTGACGGCGAGAACGACCAGGAACATGATGGTGGCCACTGCGGCGCCGTAGCCCGCGCGGGAGTTGACGAAGGTCTCCCGGTAGACCTGGTAGACCATCGTCGTGGTGCCGGTGCCCAGCGGGCCGCCCCGGGTCATCACGTTGATGATGTCGAACACCTGCAGCGAGTTGAGCAGCACGGTGACCGAGAGGAAGAAGGTCGTCGGCCGCAGCTGCGGCAGCGTCACCCGCCAGAACTTCCGCACCGCCGAGGTGCCGTCGATCTCCGCGGCCTCGTCCAGTTCGGCCCGCCGGCCCTGCAGGGCGGCCAGGTAGATCACGAAGACGTAGCCGACGTTCTTCCAGATGTAGGTGACCGTCACCATGAACAGCGCCCAGCCGGGCACCTGGTAGAAGTTCGGCGACGTGACGCCGATCCGGCCGAGCAGGTCCTGCACCAGCCCGAACGTCGGGTCGAAGACGAACTGGAACGCGACGCCGATCGCCGCCCCCGAGATCACGAACGGCGCGAACACCATGGACCGTACGGCGCCGCGGCCGAGCAGCTTCTGGTCCAGCAGCAGCGCCAGTCCCAGGCCGAGCACCATCGACCCGGCCACCGCCGCGACGGTGAAGATGACGGTGTTCAGCACCACCGTGCCGGTGTCGCGGGCGGTGAACCACTCCACGTAGTTCGCCAACCCGATGAACGTCCGTCGCGGCGAGGAGATGTTCCAGTGGAAGAACGACAACCGGATGTTGTCCAGCAGCGGCCGGTAGGTGAACAGCGCCAGCAGGACCAGGTTGGGCAGCACCAGCGCCGCGGCCAGCGCGACCTCACGCCAGGCGTACGGGCGCCGCCGCAGCACCACGGCCGGGGCAGCGGGGCGGGGCCGCGGGATGGAGGCCACCCCCTGGGGGGCTGCGCCGCTCGTCCGCGGCGAGGGCATCGACGGACTCACGTGCCGGAACACTGCTCCCCGTTGATGAATGGCCGGCGCTGCCGGCGTGACGCCGACGTGTACGTCACACGAACGACTGCGCCAGGTGAGCATCCCCACCCGCGACGACCTGCCCCCGGGGCCCGCCCCAGGGGGCCGCCTCAGCCGGCGACCAGTTGCAGCGCCACGTCGGGCCGGTCGGTGGTGATCGCGTCGACGCCGAGCTGCACGCAGAAGGCGATGTCGGCCGGGTCGTTGACGGTCCAGACGTGCACCTCGAGGCCGGCGTCGTGAGCGCGGCGGACCAGGTCGGGGTCGCGGCGCACCATGCCGAGCCAGGGGCTGACGGCCGGGGCCTCGACGCCGGTGAGCACCTGCACCGGGTACTGCAGCTGGGACCGGGGCACGTCGGGCAGCAGTTCGGCGAAGACGTGCACGCCCTCGGGGTCGAAGCTGATCATCCGCACCGGCGCGTCGGCACCGACCCAGCCGCGTTCCCGCAGCAGCGAGGCGAGGGCCCGTTCGACGTCGGTGCCGCGGGGGTTGGGGTGCTTGGTCTCGACCACGGCGAAGACGTCGACGCCACGCCCGCGGGCCTCGGCGACCAGGTCGAACAGTTCGGGCACCGTGACCAGTTCGCGCTGCTCGGGGGTGGCCCCGGGGCCGACCAGCCAGGAGCCGATGTCGACGCCCTTGAGCTGGGCGACCGTCAGGTCGCGGGCGGCCACCTCGAGGCCGCCGGTGCGCGCCAGGTCGAGGTCGTGCAGGCAGATCAGGCGGTCGTCGGCGCTGAAGTGGGTGTCGCACTCCAGCCCCAGCCGGCGCCCGGTGCGGGCGGCCAGGTCGATGGCGGCGACGTACGCCGCACGGCTCTGCTCGGGTTGACGGGAGGACCAGCCGCGATGGGCGATGACGAGGGTCACGGCTGCAGGCTAGCCACGAGGGTGTCGCCGACCCGTCGACCCGCCGGCCCGACCCGCGCCCCCGACCACGGTCGCGGCGGGGCGGCCCGCCGCGCACCCGCCGAGGGACGACAATGGGCCCATGCGTGTGCTGATGGTCGAGGACGATTCGTCCCTGTCGAAGCTGGTCGCCGACGGCCTGCGGAGCGAGGGCTTCATGGTCGACGTCGCGGCCAACGGTCGGGACGGCCTGTGGATGGCGGTCGAGGGGACGTACGACGTGGCGGTGATCGACATCATGCTGCCCGCCCTCAACGGCTACGACATCGTCAAGGGGATGCGGGCCCGCCAGGTCTGGACCCCGGTGCTGATGCTGACCGCCAAGGACGGGCCGTACGACCAGGTGGACGCCTTCGATGTCGGCGCCGACGACTACCTGACCAAGCCGTTCGACTTCGTCGTGCTGGTCGCCCGGCTGCGGGCGCTGATCCGCCGCGGCGCCCCGGAACGGCCGACCGTGATGGCCGTCGGGGACCTGTCCCTCGATCCGGGCAGCCACCGGGTGTGGCGCGGGGAGACCGAGATCGAGCTGACCGCCAAGGAGTTCTCCCTGCTGGAGTTCCTGATGCGGCGCCGCGACCAGGTGGTCACCAAGTCGCAGATCCTCGACAGCGTCTGGGACCCGGCGTTCGCCGGGGACACCAACATCATCCAGGTGTATGTCAGCTACCTGCGCCGCAAGGTCGACGAGCCGTTCTCGCGGCACTCGATCGAGACGGTCCGCGGTGTCGGCTACCGCCTGGTCGACAGCCCGCCGGCCGGCTGAGCCGGTTCCGGGCCGTCCAGCGGAAGTCGTACGGTGAACCTCGCCCCGCCCAGACCGGAAGCGTCCACCGCCACGGTGCCGCCGTGGTTCGCGACGAGTTCGCGGACGATCGCCAGCCCCAGACCGCTGCCACCGTCGTCACGGGTGCGGGCGGCGTCCAGCCGGACGAACCGCTCGAACACCCGTTCCCGCTCCTCCGGCGGGATCCCCGGCCCGTCGTCCTCCACCCGGAGCACGGCATGACCGCCCTCGGTCACCACCGACAGCACCACCCGTGCGGTTGCGGCCCGGACGGCGTTGTCGGCCAGGTTGCGCAGCACCCGGATCAGCTGCAGCCGGTCGCCGCGGACCCGGGCCGGCCGGACCTCGAACTCCACCTCGACCCGTCCCGGGCTGCGCGGCCGGCGGGCCTCCTCGACCACCAGGTCGTCGAGGTCGACGTCGCGCCAGCGGTTGGCGGTGACCATGCCGGCGTCGCCACGGGCCAGGGTGAGCAGGTCGTCGACGAGTCGCTCCATCCGGCGGGTCTCGGTCGACATCACCGGGGCGAGGTCCTGCCAGCGCCGCCCGGAGGCGTCGGAGGTGCCCATGTCGAGGGCGGTGTGCAGGCTGGCCAGCGGGGAACGCAGTTCGTGGCTGGCGTCGGCGACGAACTGGTTCTGCTGCTGGCGGCCGCGTTCGAGCCGGCCCAGCATCGCGTTCATCGTCAGGGCGAGCCGGCCGATCTCGTCGTCGACCGTCGGGATCGGCACCCGGGCGTCGAGGTGTCGCGAGGAGATCGACTCGACCGTGGTCCGGATCGCCTCCACCGGGCGCAGCGAGCGGCTGACCAGCCACCAGGCCACCACGCCGGCGGCGAGCACGATCAGCGGGGTGCCGACCAGCAGCAGCTTCAGGACGGTGTGCACGGCCTCGTACTGGGAGTCCTGGGAGACGCCGACGACAGCGGTGCCGCGTCGGTCGCCGTACGCCACGCCGGTCGAGGCGATCACCAGGTCGGGGTCCTCGGTCGGCTGCGGCAGCGGCGTCGCCCCTTCGAGGACGACCTCGCCGATGGCGGGCCGTTGCCGGGTCAGCGGGGCGGTGGCACCCGAGGAGTAGACCAGGGTGCCGTCCGGGCCGATCAGCTGCACGGTGGAACCGACCGCCAGCCCGGCGCCGTTCTCGCCGCTGAGCCCTTCGACCCCCTCCCGGCCGACGAGGTCGGTCACGGCGCCGAGCTGGCCGGTGGCCTCCTTGGTCACCGAGGACATCAGGGCCGTGTAGAGGGCCAGGCTGACGATGCCGGTGCCCACGACCAGCGCGATCCCGACGACCGCCATGGTGGCGGCGGCGAGCTTGACCCGCATGCCGACGCCGGTCACACCACGTCCCATCCGTCCTCCTGTGCGGCCCACCCTGCGGCCGGCCCGCGTCGCGGCCAGCCTAGGCGCCGGAACGGCACGCCGAACGGCGTTCTCACCGTGCTCTCACCCAGGACGGGCAAGGTGGGGGCGATCCGCTGGCCGGGATTCGGGGTGACGACGCCCGGTCGGTCGCTCCCGGAAGGACCCTCGTGCCAGACCTCGCCCCCGATCCGCTCTCCCCGACGCCCCGCCGCGCCCTGCCCGAGGAGGCGCCCATGAGGGCTGTCGGGCGCCGCGGAGTGCCTACCCGCCGGTGGTGGCAGCGGCGCCGGCTGGCCGTCCCCGCCGCCCTGCTGGCCGCGGTGGTGCTGTGGACCTCGGTGTCACTGGGGTCGGCGCTGGCCGCGCCGGGGACCGACACGACGGCCGCCCGGGTGGCCGAATGGGCCCGGGACCACTACCTGGGTGGCGTGATCACCCAGCTCGAACAGTGGCAGTACCAGCTGGACCCGCCGAAGTCCGGTGGCGCCCCGGACGCCGCGGCGCTCGAGGTCGGCCCGACCGGGAAGGTCGTCACCAAGACCGCCCGACCGGCCACCATCCCGTCCCAGGCCGGGCCCGCGATGGAGGGCGAGGGCCAGTGGAAGCCGCTCTACTCCGCCAAGGGCGACACCGCGGCGATGGTCGCCTCGCTGCGCCCCGACACGGTGCACACGTCGTACGTCGTGCACGCGATCTGGCTCGACCCGAAGCTGAACTCCTTCGTCCTGCACCCGGGCTCGAAGGAGCCGGGCCCGGTGCCCGGCCAGTCCAACCGGCTCACCGGGGAGGCGGCGGACACCGTCCTGGCCAGCTTCAACAGCGGCTTCAAGATGTCCGACGCGCGCGGCGGCTACTGGCAGGGCGGCCACACGATCGCGCCGCTGCAGGCCGGCGCCGCGTCGATGGTGCTGGGGACGAACGGCTCGCTGAAGGTGACCAGCTGGCCCGGCGGTGACCCCGGCGAAGGGGTCGCCGCGGTCCGCCAGAACCTCATCCCGCTGGTGCACGACGGCAAGGTCACCCAGGAGGTCTCCGACCCGAGCGCCGCGGTCTGGGGCAAGACGGTCGGCAATGCGGCCGCGGTGTGGCGCAGCGGCGTCGGCACCCGGGCGGACGGCTCCACCGTGGTGGTGCTCGGCCCGTCGCTGACGGTCGGGGCGCTGGCCCAGATCCTGCACGACGCCGGCGCGGTCGAGGCGATGCAACTGGACATCAACAAGGACTGGACCAGCTTCATCACCTACAGCCACGACGGTGGGACCACCACCCCGAAGAAGCTGACCGATGACGAGGTCGCCGCGGCGGACCGCTACCTGCAGCCCTCCAGCCGCGACTTCGTGGCGATCATGCCGCACGCCTGACCCGTACGGC
This sequence comes from uncultured Propionibacteriaceae bacterium, assembly GCA_964402325.1. Lineage (GTDB taxonomy): Bacteria > Actinomycetota > Actinomycetes > Propionibacteriales > Propionibacteriaceae > Raineyella. Next base: position 5,494 of record CAYOBI010000028.1, read on the forward strand.
GCCCGTACGGGCACCGCAAGCAGGACTCAGAGTCCCCACAGGCAACCTTGGGCTGTCGAGTTGGTACGGCGCCGTTACGGTGTCATCATCGTGCTCATGGCACTTACCCTGCCCTTGACCGTCCGACACACGACGGAGGGCGATATCGAGGCGATCCTTCGCCTGGAGAAGGCGACGGACACCGCTGAATGGCTCGGCCCGACGGGCCGGGACTACCACGAGGCGTCGCTGGCCGATCCCGACCAGGAGCACCTCCTCCTCTTCGACGGCCGCGAACTGGCCGGCTATGCCGTTCTTGCCGGCGTCCTCGACGGCGGTGACATCGAACTCCGCCGGATGGTGATCGATCCGAGGCACCGGGGCAAGGGCCTCGGTCACCTCTTCGTGCAGTACATCGTCGACTACGCCAAGGAGACGTACGCCAGCCGTGGCATGTGGCTCGACATGAAGTGCCACAACGCCCGCGCCCGCCGGCTCTACGCCAGCGAGGGCTTCACCTCCTTCGTCCCGGCGCGCGACGGCAAGCTCGGCCGCTCGTACATGCGCCGCAAGTTCTGACCGACGCCCCCGCACTCCATCCCCTGCCGTCACCGGCCCGGAGATCGGTCTTGACCGGATCTTGACAGAACGGATCCGGCGTCTTGACGTGCGCCTGCGTTGATGGTGGGGAGCGGTTCCCCACCGGCACGGCACCTCGGGGCACCGCCGCACCGGCGATGTCTGGAGGACACGTGAAGAAGCAGCTGACCACCCTCGCGATCCCGGCGGTCGTGACGATCGCCGTCCTCACGCTGGCCGCGTGCTCCGCGACCCCGGGGGCGGGCACGGCGGCCGGGGCACCGACCTCCCCCGCCACGTCCGCCTCGGTCACGTCCGCCTCGGTCACGTCCGCCTCGGCCGGCGCCGCACCGGCCACCGATGCGGGCAGCGTCGACGCCGTGCTGGCGGGCGCCGGCCTGGCCGGACGCAGCACCGAGGACGTGGTGGCCGCCCTGGAGGCGTCGACCGCGGACCGTACGGCCGGGCCGGTCGCCTCGGTGCGCTACGACCAACTGCTGCTCACCGCCGGCGACCGCAAGGTCGCGATGGCGATCCCGGCCGGCCGCTTCTACCTGTCCCTCGCCCCGTACGAGACCAGGACGCACGACTGCTACTACCACAACCTGGCCACCTGCCAGGGCGAGCTGGCCGGCAAGCAGGTACACGTGACGATCACCGACGCCGCCGGGGCGGCCCTGGTCGACCGCGACGTCACCCTCGGCGCCAACGGGTTCGCCGGCTTCTGGCTGCCCCGCGACACGACCGGCACCGTCACCGTGACGTACGACGGCCGCCGGGTCAGCCAGCCGATCTCCACCGGCAAGGACGCTCCGACGTGCCTGACCACCCTGAAGCTGGTGTGACCGGGCCGGCAGCCGGTGTGACCGGGACGCCCCGGTCCGTCGGGACGTATGGTCGGGAGACGTATGGTCGGGACATGGAACCGACCGACGGCGCGTCCCCGCGCGTCCTCGTCGTCGACGACGAGAAGGCTCTCGCCCGGATGGTCGCCAGCTACCTGGAACGGGCCGGTTACGCGACCCGCCTCGAGCACACCGGCCCGGACGGCCTGGCGGCCGTACGCTCCTGGGACCCTGACGTGGTCATCCTCGACCTGGGGCTGCCCGGTCTGGACGGGATGGAGGTCTGCCGCCGGCTGCGGGAGACGTCCGACGCGTACGTCATCATGCTCACCGCCCGCGACGACGAGTTCGACACCCAGCTGGGGTTCGCCGCCGGCGCCGACGACTACGTCACCAAGCCGTTCAGCACCCGCACCCTGGTGGCCCGGGTGCAGGCGGTGCTGCGCCGGCCCCGGACCCTGGTCGGCGGGCCTGGCACCGGTGCGTCGCCCGGCAAGGCGCCCACCGACGAGGAGCCGACCGGACAGGCGCCGGCCGACGGGCTGGACCGGACGTTCGGGGCACTGCGGATCGACGTGGCGGGGCACGAGGCGTTCCTCGGCGGGGAGCGGCTCGCCCTGACGCCGACCGAGTTCGGCCTGCTGCTGACGCTGTCCGAGCGGCCGCGGTGGGCCTTCGCCCGGCGCCGGCTGCTCGACGCCGTCTGGGGCGAGCACTGGGTCGGCGACGACCACCTGGTCGACGTGCACATCGCCAACCTGCGTCGCAAGCTGGGAGACGACCCGGAGCACCCGCGCTACGTCCTCACCGTGCGCGGGGTCGGCTACCGGATGGGCCAGGGCTGACCCGATGGCCCGTCCGCGCCGCTCGGCCAGCCTGTCCACCCGGCTGCTGGTCACCCAGGCCGTCGTCGTCGCGGCGAGCCTGACCACCGCCGGGCTGGTCGCCTCGCTGGTCGGCCCGATGATCTTCCACCGGCACCTGCTGCAGGCCGGCGGGGCGGCGGACTCCCCGGAACTGCAGCACGTCGAGTTCGCGTTCCGCGACGCCAGCACCCTGGCCCTGGCCGCCGGGCTCGGGGTCGCGGTCGCGGTGGCCGTCGCCGTCAGCTGGTACGTCGGTCGGCGGCTCCGGGCCCCGATGCGCCAGCTGGCCCGGGCCGCCGGGCAGGTGGCCGTGGGTGACGAGGCGGTCCGGGTGCCCGAGCACGGCAACGGCCGGGAACTGGACGAACTCGCGGTGGCGTTCAACTCGATGGCCGGCACCATCGCGCACGCCGAGGAGACCCGCCGCCGGCTGCTGACCGACGTGGGCCACGAGCTGCGTACGCCGCTGGCCACCATGGCCGCCCACCTGGACGGGCTGGAGGACGGCATCATCGGCTGGGACGACGACCTGCGGCGGCTGTTCCGCGACGAGGTGGACCGGATGAGCGCCCTGGCCCGCGACATCGCCGCGGTCTCCCGGGCCGAGGAGGGTGCCGTACGCCTCGAGCGCCAGCCGCTCGACGTGGCCGACGTCGTCGCCGCGGCGCACCAGGAACTCGCCGGGGCGTACGAGGCGAAGGGCGTCCGGCTGCTCGTCGAGGAGCCCGACCCGAGCCGGCGGGCGAACCGTACGGTCGACGGGGACCCGGCCCGGCTCGGCCAGGTGTTGGTCAACCTGCTCGGCAACGCCCTGCGCCACACCCCGGCCGGCGGCACCGTGACGGTCACCCTGCGACCCGCCACCCTGCGGTCGGCCACGGGCGGGGTGGCGGCGGAGGTCGGCGTGGCGATCGTGGTCGGCGACACCGGCGAGGGCATCGCCGCTGAGCAGCTCCCGCACGTGTTCGAGAGGTTCTACCGGGGCACCGCGGCGCGCGAGCACGACCACTCCGGCTCGGGCGTCGGCCTGACGATCAGCCGCGCCCTGGTGACCGGGCACGGCGGCACGCTGACCGCGGTGAGCGACGGCGAGGGGCGGGGCAGCACCTTCACGGTGTGGCTGCCGACCGCCTGACGATCCGGCAACGGCGCACGGCCTCAGAGCTTCGCCATCCGCAGCCGGGAGGCGTTGCTGATCACGCTGACCGAGGACAGTGCCATCGCCGCTGCGGCGATCATCGGTGACAGCAGCAGCCCGAACGCCGGGTAGAGCACGCCGGCCGCGATCGGGATGCCGATCACGTTGTAGACGAAGGCGAAGACGAGGTTCTGGCGGATGTTGCGCATCGTCGCGCGCGACAGGTGCCGGGCCCGGACGATGCCGTTCAGGTCGCCCTTCAGCAGGGTGACGCCGGCGCTCTCGATCGCCACGTCGGTGCCGGTGCCCATCGCGATCCCGACCGCCGCGGCGGCCAGGGCGGGAGCGTCGTTGACGCCGTCGCCGGCCATCGCGACCACCCGGCCCTCGGCGGTGAGCTGCCGGACCACCTCGCTCTTGTGCTCGGGCAGCACCTCGGCGCGGACCTCGTCGAGGCCCAGCCGGCGGGCCACCGCCTCGGCGGTCGCCCGGTGGTCGCCGGTCAGCATCACGACCCGGATGCCGTCCGCCCGGAGGGCGGCGAGGGCCTCGGGAGTGGTCGGCTTGACCGGGTCGGCGACGGCCAGCACCGCGTACGGCCGGCCGTCGACCGCCAGGTGGATCGCGGTGGCCCCGTCGGCCCGCAACTCGTCGGCGCGGGCCTCGAGATCGCCGGTGCCGCCGTCGCCGAGCACGTACGCCGCGTTGCCGACCGCGACGACGTGGCCGTCCACCATCCCGCGTACGCCACCGCCGGCCTCCGAGCCGAAGTCGGTGACCTCGGGCAGCGACAGCGCGGCGTCCCGGGCGGCCGCGACGACGGCCTGGCCGAGCGGGTGCTCGGAGGCCTGTTCGACGGCGGCGGCCAGCCGGAGCGCCTGCCGCTCGTCGGCCCCGGCCAGGGTGACGACGCGGGTGACGGTCGGGCGGCCCTCGGTCAGGGTGCCGGTCTTGTCGACGACCAGGGTGTCGACGCGTTCGGTCACCTCGAGGGCCTGGGCGTCCTTGACCAGGACACCGGACCGGGCGCCGCGCCCGACGCCGACCATGATCGACATCGGGGTGGCCAGGCCGAGGGCACACGGGCAGGCGATGATCAGCACCGAGACGGCGGCGACCAGGGCGTGCGGCAGTCGCGGGGCCGGGCCGACCACGGCCCAGACGATCCCGGCCAGGACGGCGACGCCGATCACCGCCGGGACGAAGACCTGCGACACCCGGTCGACCAGGGCCTGGATCGGCGCACGGGACCGCTGCGCCTCGGCCACCATCGCGACGATCCTCGACAGCATCGAGTCGGCGCCCAACGACTCGGCGCGGACCACCAGCGCACCGCTGCCGTTCAGCGTGCCGCCGACCACCCGCTGGCCGGCCGACTTCTCCACCGGCAGTGACTCACCGGTCACCAGCGACTCGTCCACCGCGGAGTGGCCCGACGCGACGACGCCGTCGACGGCGACCTTGTCGCCCGGCCGGACCCGGACCAGGTCACCGACCTGGAGCCGGTCCAGCGGCACCTCCTCCTCGGTGCCGTCCGGGGCGAGGCGGCGGGCAGTGGCCGGCGCGAGGTCGAGCAGGGCCCTGATCGCCCCCGAGGTCTGCTCGCGGGCGCGCAGTTCCAGCACCTGGCCGAGCGCGACCAGCACGGTGATCACCGCGGCGGCCTCGAAGTAGACCTCGACCAGGCCCTCGGGGGTGCGGAAGGAGGCCGGGAAGGCGCCCGGGGCCAGCAGGGCGACCAGGCTGTAGGCGTACGCCGCCCCGACGCCGAGCGCGATCAGGGTGAACATGTTGAGCTCACGGGTGACCAGTGAGCGGGCCCCGCGGGCGAAGAACGGCGCGCCGGCCCAGACCACCACCGGGGTGGCCAGCACGAACTGGATCCACTGCGAGAGACCCAGCGGGATCGCGGCGTGCAGGGCGGGGACGAGCGGCACCAGCATCGACGCCAGCAGCACCGGCAGAGCCAGGGCGGCGCCGATCCGGAACCGGCGGCGCATGTCCACCAGCTCCGGGTTGGGGCCGGACTCTGCCGTCACCACCACCGGCTCGAGCGCCATCCCGCACTTCGGGCAGCTGCCCGGCCCGGGCCGGCGGATCTCCGGGTGCATCGGGCAGGTGTACTCGACGTCGCGCCGGTCGTCGGCCCGGGGCGCAGCGCGGTGGGACTGGGTGGCCATGGTGTGTCCTCTCGACTACTCCAGGGTACCCCCAGGGGGTATACGGGGGCACGGATGTCGATGCACCGTCCTAGACTCCGCAGAAGCAACGGAAACAGGAGTACCGCCATGGAGACCGCCCAACTGGTCGCGGTGATGGGGCGAGGGGTCGTCGACCCCGACGTCCCGGTGCTGTGCGCCGACGACGCAGGCCTGACCCGTGGCGACGGCTGCTTCGACACCTGCCGGGTGGTGCACGACGGGACCGCGGAAGTGCGCCACCTCGAGCGGCATCTGGCCCGCTTCACCCACTCCGCCGCAGTGATGGGACTGCCGGCCCCGGACCTGGCCGCCTGGCGCGCGCTGGTGGCCGAGGCCCTGGCCGCCTGGACCGTGCCCGGGGAGGCGAGTCTGAAGCTCGTCCTGACCCGGGGCCCCGCCCACCGTCCGGGGTCGCCGACCGGGCTGCTGCTGCTCACCGCGGTGGATGTCGCCGCGCAGGCCCGGGCCCGCGCCGGACTGCGGGTGGTGGCGCTGTCGCGGGGTCACCGTTCGGACGTTTTCGCCGAGGCGCCCTGGCTGCTGGGCGGCGCGAAGACCCTGTCGTACGGGGTGAACGTCGCGGCGAAGCGGGAGGCGACTGCCCGCGGTGCCGACGACGTGCTCTTCGTCTCGACCGACGGGCATCTATTGGAAGGGCCGACCTCGGCGCTGCTCGTCGCTACCGACAAGGGCTTGGTGGCGGTACCCACCGGGGCCACGGGGGTGCTCGCGTCGGTCACTGTCGAGACCGTCCTCGCCGCGGCGACGGCCGCCGGGTGGACGACCGAGGAGCGACTGCTGCACCCGGACGCGCTGGCGGGCTGCCGCGGGGCGTGGCTCGTGTCGACGGTGCGCGGCGTCTGCCCCGTGCTGGAGCTCGACGGAGCCCCCGTCCCCCACGACCCGGAGCTGACCGCGGCGGTGGCGGCCTGGGCCGGATTCTGACCAGCGGCCTAAACTGGCCATCTGCCCGTACGCCCCACGGGCGACTGCCCGGAAGACCTCCACCGCGGAAGGAAGACCACGTGCCGGAGCCCAAGCGCGAGCCCAGCCTCGCCGACGTGGCCGCGCTCGCCGGGGTGTCCCCGACGACGGTGTCCCGGGTGCTGAACAACCGCGGCTATCTGAGCCAGAAGACCAAGGACCGGGTGGCCGCGGCCATCGACGAGCTCGACTACCGGCCCAACGAGATCGCCCGGGCGTTGCTCGGGCAGCGGACCCGGATGATCGGGGTGATCATGCCGACCGTGGCGTTGCCGTTCTTCGGCGAGGTGGCGGTCTCGCTCGAGCATGCGCTGTCCCAGCAGGGCTACCGGATGCTGCTGTGCAACAGCCTCGGCCGCGCCGAGATCGAGCGGCAGTACCTCGACCTGCTGCATGCCAACCGGGTGGACGGGTTGGTCTCCGGGGCGCACAACCAGAACGTGGTGGCCGACTACGAGCGCACCCGGCTGCCGCTGGTGACCGTCGACCGCCAAATGGCGCCGCACGTGCCGAACGTCCGGGCCGACAACGAGGCGGGCGGACGCCTGGCCACCGAGCACCTGCTGCGTCGCGGGTCGCGACGCCCGGCGCTGCTCACCTCGAGTTCCTCGGCCCGCAACCTGCGCGAGAACGGCTATCGGGCCGCGCTCGCCGAGTCGGGGATCGCTCCCTTGGTCGCCACCGTGGACTTCGCCACCCCGGAGAACCAGCGGGCCGAGGCGATCGACGCCGCCCTGGACCGGCTCGGGGATGACGTCGACGGGGTCTTCGCGACCGATGACCTGACCGCGGGCAGCGTCCTCGACTGGGCCGCCCGCCGCGGCCGGCGGGTCCCCGACGAGCTGCGCGTGATCGGCTTCGACGGGACGACCGCGATCCGTCGGGCCCTGCCGGGGCTGACCACCGTCCAGCAGCCGATCCGGATGATCTGTCGGGCCGCGGTCGACCTGCTCGTCGGCCAGATCGAGGCCGGCCCCCGGCACGACGACCCGCCGGTCCCCGTCCAGCCGGTCGTGTTCCCCGTGAAACTTCTCGAGGGGACGACCACCTGAGGGGACCGGCGGGCTGCCGATCGGGCCCGTGGGCCTGTCAAACCTTTGGCATCAGGCGTTCGACATCTTCGTCGACCCCTGCGCCGTGTCGGTGGTGGAGCGGGGGGTGACGGCGATGATCGGGTCGCCGGTCTGCATGTCGCCCGGGACGGTCGGGATCACCTGACCGAACCGCTTGGCGTTGGACACCACGACCGGCGTGGTGATGTCGTAGCCGGCGGCAGCGATCGCTGCCCAGTCGACGTCCACCAGCGGGTCACCGGCCCGGACCTTCTGCTTGGCGACGACGTGCGGGGTGAAGCCGCGCCCCTCGAGCTTGACGGTGTCCATGCCGATGTGGATGAGCACCTCGACCCCGTCGGTGCTGCGGATGGCGTAGGCGTGGTGGGTGGGGAAGGCGACGATGACCTGGCCGTCGACCGGGGAGACGACCGGTCCGTTCTCCGGCAGGATCGCGACACCCGGGCCGAGCATGCCGCCGGCGAACGTCGGGTCCTTGACCTCGGCGAGCGGGATCAGCCGGCCGCGCATCGGGGAGCCGATCAGATGACCGGCGGTGTCGGCGTCGAGCGGGGCAGTCTGCGGGGCCTCGGGGCCCGGGAGTTTCACGTCGACCTCGGAACCGGCCAGCGGCAGCGCGGCGGCGGCGTTCTCGGCCGCCTCCTCCTCGACGGTCTCACCGATGTGGGTGCCGGCGATGGAGGCGCGACCCCGGGTCCTGGCGTACGCCAGGCTGACACCGAAGGAGAGGGCGAAGACGATCGCCGCACAGAGCAGGAAGTGCGGGATGTCGGCGGCGTTGATGGAGACGAAGCCGATGACACCGGCGGCGCCGAGCGAGACGGCCGTGACGTTGAAGATGCTGATCAGGGCGCCACCGACGGCGGCGGCACCGATGCCGATGAAGAAGGGCCAGCGCAGCCGCAGGTTGACACCGAAGATGGCGGGCTCGGTGATGCCGGCCAGAGCCGAGACGCTGGAGGCGCCGGACAGTGCCTTGAGCTTCTCGTCCCGGGTCGAGAAGAAGACCGCGAGGGTGGAGGCGCCCTGGGCGATGTTGGCCATCGAGGCGATCGCGAAGATGAAGGAGCCGCCCGAAGCGATCAGCGCCAGTTCGACCGCGGGGAAGCTCTGGTGCAGGCCGGTGATGACGATCGGCGAGTAGAAGAGGCCGAAGATCAAGCCGCCGAAGAAGCCGGTCGACTCGTACAGCCACTGCAGACCGTAGGTGATGCCGTCGCCGAGCTGGCGGGTCAGCGGGCCGACGAGCATGAAGGTGAGGAAGCCGGTGACGATCAGCGTGATCAGCGGGGTGAGGAGGAAGTCGGCGGTGCCCTTGAACACCCGGTGCAACTGCTTCTCGACGGTGGCGAGGAGGAAGCTCACCGCCAGCACGGGGATGACCGTGCCCTGGTAGCCGGCCTGGGCGACGTTGAAGCCGAAGATGTGCCAGAAGGTCATTGAGCCGTCGCTCATCGCGGCGGAGACCGAATAGCCGTTCACCAGCGCGGGCATCACCATGGCCGCGCCCATCGCGGCACCAAGGTAGGTGTTACCGCCGAAGCGCTTGGTGGCCGAGAAGCCGATCAGCACCGGCAGGAAGGCGAAGGGGGCCGAGGCGAAGAGGTTCACCATGTCGGCGACGTCCTCCAACGCGGGCCACATCTCGATGACCGACTGCGGACCGAAGAGTCCCGGCGAGGAGAGGACGTTGTAGAGGGCCATCATCAGGCCGCCGGCGATCAGCGCCGGCAGGATCGGCACGAAGACGTCGGCCAGAACCTTGATCAGCCGTACGACGACGTTGCTCTGCTTGCCGCCCTCCTCCTTGGCCTGATCCTTGCTGACCTCCTTGACACCCAGGCCGATCAGCTTGTCGAAGACCGTGTCGACATCGCCGGGACCGATGATGACCTGGAACATGCCGCCGGCGATGAACGTGCCCTTGATGTCGGGGTCGTTGTCCAGCGTGGCCTGGTCAACCACATCCTTGTCTGCGAGAACCAGCCGCAGGCGGGTGGCACAGTGGGCGGCGGCCGAGATGTTCTCCTCGCCGCCGACAGCGGTGAGCACCGTCTGGGCGACTCTAGCGTGGTCCATGAAAGTTCCTCCTCGAACTCTTTCGTGGCTTCGTGATTACAGTATGTCAATCGTTTGACATACGTGTCAAGCGGTTGCCCCGACTGATCTGCCGGGGTGGTTTCGGGTCAGGAGATGAGGGTGGTCGCGGCGTCGCGGACGACGAGGGTACCGGTGACCGACAGCTCTGTGGTGAGGGGTCCGTCGGCCAGAAAACTGCGCATGCTGAAGCTGGTGTGCCCGTCGCCGACGAAGACCTCGGTGACGGAGCGGTCGTGGACCACGTCCACGGTCAACACGGAGTCGGCAGGCACACTGACGGTGCGGCGCCCGCCGTGCGGGTAGCGGGTACGGCTGCGGTCGACGGTGAGGTGGCCGTGGTCGAAGCGCAACTCCACCCCGGAGTCGCCGGACCGCAGCGTGACGGTCCAGTCGGCTGCCTCGGCCCGGTCGACCTCGAGGTGCAGGGCGTACGTGTCCCGGCCGGCCAGTTCGTCCAGTGCGCGGCTCCCGTCACGCAGCACCGTACCGGCAACCGACGCCCGGCAGGTCACCGTGCGGGGACCGTCGGGGACGATGACGGGCCGCTGGTGCAGATGACCGTCGCGCAGGGTGAGCCGCCGCGCGATCGACAGGGTGTGCACCCAGCCGTACGACTCCAACGACGGCAGGTCGTCCTCCGACGGGTTGCCGAGCCAGCCGAGCAGGAGCGGCGCCATGTCGGCATCGGGGTCGGCATCGGGGCCGGCGTCGGAACCGGTCGGGCGGTGGAAGGTCTGCGGGGCGTAGAACTCGAAGCCGCGGTCGAGTTCGGTGAATGGCCGGGCGATGTGGAAGTCACGCCCTTCGAGCCGTCCGACGAGGTAGCCGCACGGGTCGACGTTGCGGAAGTACTCACCGTCGGGTCCCACCCCCTGCGGGCAGAAGATGAGCACGTCGTGCAGCTCGCCGGTCCGCTCGTCGGGCACCCGGATCAGGTTCGGGCACTCCCACATGAAGCCGAAGTCGCCGAGGTCGGCGCCGGGGAAACGGAGCTCCCCCTCGAGGGTCCAGTGCGTCAGGTCCGGGGAGCGGTAGAGCAGCACGCAGCCGGTCAGGTCCTCGCGCTGGGCGCCGAGGCACATCCGGAAACCCCCGGCGTCATGGGCGAAGACCATCGGGTCACGGAAGTGCGAGGTGTAGCCCGCCGGAGGCCCGGGGATCAGCGGGTTCCCGGGATGCTTGGTGAACGTCTCGAGGTCGGACGAGGTGACCGCGCATTGGGTGGCTGTCCGGACGTCGCCGTCCTTGACGTTGCCGGTGTAGTGCAGCCAGACCTCCCCGTCGTGCACGTACGCTCCACCGGAGTAGGCGCCGTTGCGGTCGTACGAGGAGTCGGGAACGATCGCCGGGGCGTGCTGCTGCCACGTCAGCAGGTCCGTCGAGGTGGCGTGGCCCCAGTAGATGGTCCGGTCGACGGGGAAGAACGGGCCGAACTGGTAGAAGGCGTGGTAAACCCCGTCGACCACCACCAAACCGTTGGGGTCGTTCAGTCGACCGACCGGTGGGGCCAGGTGGAAGATGGGGCGGTCGGGGTCGCGCGTGGCGCGCGACTCCTGAATCGCCAGGTCGGCAGCGGTGCGGAGATCCTGGATTGTCGTCACACCACTAGGGTAAACCAAATGTCAATCGTTTGACACACCTATGCGATGGTGGCTTTGCCCACATCCTGCGGGAGCATCACCTCGGCATCTCCGCGGGTGATGGATCTCCCGGCGGGCGAGTCATCTGCGCACTCTTGTGTCGTCTGCGCACCGTCGTCGCGGTGCATGACTCAGGTGCTCCCTGACGTTGCATCTGCGGGCGTTCGAGCGGGTGCAGATGCAACTCCAGGGAGCACCTGTCGAGTCGGCCTCGCCTGCCGGGCGTCGCCTCGCCTGCCCGGCGTCGCACACACCGTCATGGGCCTCAGTGTGCCCGGTCGCCCATGGTCTCCCCGTGCGAGAACCAGTCCCCCTCCGGGGCTCAGCAGACCGCGTCGACGGGACGGCCGTTCTCCAGGTAGAGGCAGTGGCGGGCCTCCAAGCCATGGCGTACGCGGCGGCGGACGGGTTTGCGCAGCAGCGCCAGGGCCTCGCCGACCCGGGCGAAGCGGAACTGCTCGATCTCCACGCCGTCGATCGTCACCTCGTCGACACACTCGGGCGCCAGGGCCCCGCAGTGAAAGAGGAACCGCAGGCCGAGCTTGCGGCCGTCGTGAGCCGGGCGGGTGTCGACACAGACGAGACGGCCCCCCTCCAGGACCAACCCCACCTCCTCGAACACCTCGCGACGGCAGGCGTCCCATGGCGTCTCACCGGTGGCCTCCATGATGCCGCCGGGGATCGTCCACCCCGACTTGTACGACGGCTTCACCACGAGCAATCGCCCCTGATCGTCCAGCACGATGGCACCGGCCGAGACCGGGATCTCCGGCGACCGCAAGGCCCGCGACCCGAAGGCCTGCGCCTCGTACGCCACGGGACCGGACCCGGAGGCCGGGGAGGATGGGGGGACCGGTTCGTCGGGCATGGGTCCAGCATGCCTCAGCCGGAGGCGTGTCCAAGGGACGGCCCCAGGGAGACGGAGCCACGGAGGTGGCCCCAGGGAGACGGAGCCTCGGAGGCGGCCCCAGGCAGGCGGGGCCACCGGGCGGACCGACGGGGTCCGGCCTGCGCCTACCATCGGCGCATGGAGATCGTCGTGACGGTCACCCTGTTCACGTTCGTCGTGCTGGTGGTGACCTGGTGGGCCGACAGATTGCGGATATCGGCGCCCCTGGCGCTGATCCTGGTCGGACTCGTCGGGTCGATGATCCCCTTTCTGCAGATCCCGGCACTGTCCCCCGAACTGGTCCTGGTGGGGCTGCTGCCACCCCTGCTCTACGCGGCGGCGGTCAGCACCCCGCTGGCCGACTTCCGGTCCAACCTCACCTCGATCGGCTGGCTGTCGATCGGCCTGGTGCTGTTCACCATGGCCGGAGTGGGTGTCGTCGTCCGGACGATCCTCGGGGTGCCCTGGGCAGCGGCCTTCGCCATCGGGGCGGTCGTCGCCCCTCCCGATGCCGTCGCTGCGACCGCCGTGGCCCGGCGGGTCGGCCTGCCACGCCGGGTGGTGACCATCCTCGAGGGCGAATCGCTGGTCAACGACGCCACTGCGCTGGTCAGCCTGCGCTCCGCAACCCTCGCACTCACCGCGACCCTGTCGGTCGGTGCGGTGCTGCTCGACTTCGGCCGGGCCGTCGCGCTGGCGGTGGTTATCGGGTTGGTGGTGGCACGGCTGGCCGGACTGTTCTTCCGTCGGCTGCAGGATGCCGCGATGACCACGGGCCTGTCGTTCCTCGTACCGTTCGCCGCGTACGCCCTCACGGAGAGGTTCGAGGGGTCCGGAGTGCTCGCCGTCGTGGTCGCCGGCATCGTGCTCGGCCACCGCTCCCAGCGCGAGCAGAGCGCGGAGGGACGGTTGGCGGCACGGATCAACTGGCACACCATCCAGTTCCTGCTCGAGAACGCCGTCTTCCTCCTCATCGGCCTGCAGACCCGCCAGATCGTCACCGCGGCCTGGCAATCCGGGACCGGACACGGCACGCTGGTCGCGGTCTGCCTCGCGACGCTGGCGGCGGTGATCCTGCTGCGGCTCATCTGGCTGCTGGCCACCGGGGTGCTGCTCATCCGCCGCGGGAGCCGCTCCTGGGCGGAGACACTCGTGATCGGCTGGGCCGGCATGCGGGGCGTGGTGACCCTGGCCGCCGCGCTGGCCCTGCCGCTCGAGACCCCGAGCCGGGCGGTGCTCGTGCTGGTCGCACTGGTGGTGACGATCGGCACCCTGGCGATCCAGGGCATCACCCTGCCCCCGCTCGCGCGTGCCCTCCGACTGCGGGGACCGGACGCCCGCGAGGACGCGATCGAGAGGGCGATGATCCTGCAACGCGCCACCGCCGCCGGACTGGAGGCCGCCGAGCGGGCCGCCGCCCCGGCGGACAAGGACACCGTCACCCAACTCCGCCAGGAGAACACCCATCGCCTCAACTCCATCTGGGAGCGGCTCGGACGCCCGGAATCCGAGCGCGAAACCCCCGAGGCCGCTCACCGCCGGCTGCGACTCGTCGCCCTGGAGCAGGAGCGCGAGGTCGTTCTGGGGATCCGCGACGAGGGCCGGGCCGATCAGACGGTCGTCTCACGAGTGTTCAACGTGCTGGATCTGGAGTACGTGATGACGCAGCACCTGATCGACCACAGCGAGGCCATGAACGGCGCCCTGGCCGTACGCAGCCCGACCGAACCCTGCCCCCACCTGCAGGAGGCCGGCGACTGTCCCCGGCCCACCTGCTACACCGGCTGCCCCGACTGCGAACTCGAGGGTCTGACCCCCGTGCACCTGCGGCTGTGCCTGACCTGCGGCCACGTCGGCTGCTGTGACTCCTCGCCGGGCAACCACGCCCGCAAGCACTTCGAGGCCACCGGACACCCGGTGATGCGCTCGTTCGAGCCCGGTGAGTCGTGGCGGTGGTGCTACCGCGACGAGGTGATCTCGGACTGATCCGGCGCCCGCACCGGACCGTCCCTGATCGCGCCGCGACCCGTCCCTACGCGCGCCGCGGCCCGACCCTACGCATGCAGCGGCCCGACCCTACGCATGCAGCGGCGCGTCCCGGTCCCGACCCGTCCCGACCCGTCTCGACCCGGAGCCCGAACACGCCACAGCTGGAATAGTGGGCCCGGACGATCGACCCCTGACGATCCTGAGGAGCGGCGATGAGCACCAGCCGTGACGACCCGGCCGGGCCCGACGGCCCCGAACAGCCGGCCCTGCCCGACGGGCCCGGACCCTTGGTCGAGGACCACGGTGTCTCGACCCGGGATGCCTGGCGCGCCCTGTTCGCCCTGGTCGTCGGCTTCTTCATGATCCTGATCGACACCACGATCGTCTCGGTGGCGATGCCGCACATCATCACCGGGCTGGACACCACCCTGAACGCCGCCATCTGGGTGACCAGTGCCTACCTGTTGGCGTACGCCGTGCCGCTGCTGATCACCGGCCGGCTCGGCGACCGCTACGGGCCGAAGAACCTCTACCTGATCGGCCTGGCGGTCTTCACGATCTCCTCGCTGGCCTGCGGCCTGTCCGGAACCGCCACGGCGCTGATCGCCTGGCGGGTCGTGCAGGGTCTCGGCGCGGCACTGATGACGCCGCAGACGATGGCGGTGATCACCCGACTCTTCCCGCCGAAGGAACGCGCCCAGGCGATGTCCCTGTGGGGCGCGACCGCCGGCGTCGCGATGCTGGTCGGCCCGCTGCTCGGCGGCCTGCTCACCGACGGCTTCGGCTGGGAGTGGATCTTCTTCATCAACGTGCCGATCGGCGTCCTCGGCTTCATCGCGGCCGTCCGCCTGGTGCCGGCCCTGCCGGTGCACGCGCACCGGTTCGACTGGCTCGGCGTGGTGCTCAGCGCGCTCGGCACCTTCCTGGTGGTGTTCGGCATCCAGGAGGGCAACACGTACGCCTGGGGCGGCATCACCGACGACCTGACCGTCGCCGGCCTGCACACGCACATCCCGGTGTCGGTCTGGGGGTTGATCAGCATCGGCGTCATCGTGCTGGTGCTGTTCGTCGTCTGGCAGGCGGTGAACACCCGCGAGCCGCTGGTGCCGCTGGCCCTGTTCCGGGACCGCAACTTCTCCGCCGCGAACGTCGCGATCACCGTGATGGGCTTCTGCGTGGTCGGCACCTCGTTCCCGCTGATGCTCTTCTACCAGGAGGTCAAGGGCCTCACCCCGACCCAGTCGGCCCTGACGATGATCCCGATGGCGCTGCTGTCCGGCGGCCTGGCCCCGGTGACCGGAAAGCTGCAGACCCGGGTCGACCCGAAGTGGCTGGCCGTCCTCGGCTTCCTGCTGTTCTCGCTGTCGCAGGTCTGGGCCTGGTCGATCACCCGGGCGGACACCCCGATCTGGATGTTCCTGCTCCCGCTGGCCCTGCTCGGTCTGGCGAACAGCCTGATCTGGGGGCCGCTGTCGATGACCGCCACCCGCAACCTGCCGCCGCGGCTGGCCGGCGCCGGGTCGGGCATCTACAACACCACCCGGCAGATGGGCAGCGTGCTCGGGTCCGCCTCGATCGCCGCGGTGATGTCGAACCGTCTGCAGGTGCAGATGACCAGGGCCGTCGAGGCCCTGCCGCCGGCCCAGCGCGCCCACATCCCGGCCGGGACCTCGTCCGAGGGCTTCTCCGGGACCCTGCCGGTGTTCCTGCACGACGCGTTCGCGACCGCGATGGGCCAGTCGCTGCTGCTCGGCGCCGGGGCGATCCTGCTGGGCCTGGTCGCCGCCCTGTTCTTCGCCAAGCCGCCGGCCGAGCACATGCACCGTCCGGTCCGCTGAGGGGCGTGACGTTCCCGCGGGAACGTACGACGCGGCCGGTGGGCTCAGCCCGGCAGCACCGGCGGCGGCAGCCGGCGCAGGTCCGGCGCCACCTCGGTGGCGAAGGCGGGACGCAGGCGTACGGCCATCACGAGCAGCGCGGCCGCCAGCACCAGGACCACGAGCTCGATCCACCAGGGATGCACCCCGGCACCGGCCATCAGGATCGCGACGAGGTTGACGGTGCCGTGCAGGACGACGGCGAGCACCCAGGCGAGCAGCCTGCGGGCGCGACGGACGCCCCACAGCACCAGCACCGAGAGCGCCACGTGCACCCCGATGGCACCGATCCGCTCGACGCCGGCAGCCAGGAACAGGGTCGGAGCGGTGTCGACCATCCGGTCGCGGATGGTCTGCGCCTGGGGGGCGGGCAGCGCCGCGGCGACGGTGGACCACCTGCCGGTGTTGATCATCGTGGCGAGCACCAGGTTCGACACGATGGTCAGCCCGGTGAGGGCCATCGCCTCCAGGCCACCGTGGCCGAGGCCGAACGCGACGCCGTCGATCCAGCGGTGGAAACGGCGCAGCAGCAGCACCATCACCACCAGCCGGCCGGTCTCCTCGAACAGGCCGGCGGTGTAGCTGGCGACCGGACCGGACAGCAGCAAGCCGGCGACCGGGGCCGGCAACTGTGGCACCACCAGGGCCATCAGCGGCAGACGGGTGAGCAGTTGGGACGCGGCGAAGGCCAGCATGCCGCAGAGGAAGGCCCGGCCGATCGCCGGGTGGCGCCGAGCGCCGTCAGGGGTCCGGCGGGTCGCCAGCCAGGCCAGCCCGCCGAGCGGGACGCCGAAGCAGACGACGAGGTCGACGACCATGAACACGAACGACGCGACGGGGACCATGACACCCTCCGGGGTGATCGGTGCGGGGAACGGCGACCCGGACTTCCGGGCGGATCCGGCACTCCCAGCATATTGACACAGCCGGATACTTTGCAATGCAATATAGATATGCGCACCGACCACCTGACCCAGCTGCGCAAGGGCGCCCTCGAACTGGCCGTCCTCGCACTGCTCGACCGCGCCCCCTCGTACGGGTTCGAGATCGTCGACGGTCTCGCCGGACTGTCCGGGCTCGAGGCCACCACCGGCACCATCTACCCGCTGCTCACCAGGCTGAAGAACTCTGAACTGGTCGACACCACCTGGCGGGAGTCGCCGAAGGGGCCGCCGCGCAAGTACTACACGCTCAGCGACACCGGCCGGGACGAACTCAGCGCCCAGGCCGCGGCCTGGCGCCAGGTCGTCACGGCGATGGACACACTTCTCTCGGAGGGATCACGATGACCGACCCGATCTCCACGTACGTCGACGAGGTGGCCCGGCACCTGCGGGCCCGCGGCACCGCCCGGCGCCAGGCCCTGGCAGACCTCGAGGCCGCGCTGCGCGAGACGGCCGCCGGCCTGGCCGGGACCGACGATCCGCCTGCTGCGGCGGTGGCGTCGTTCGGCTCGGCCCGCGCGTACGCCACCGAGCTCGACGCGGAACTGCGTACCGAACGCCCCCTGACGACGGTGTTCGGCATCCCGAACTCCCTCGCCGCCGGGGTGCTCGAGCGGATGGCGGCGACCTTCGACCCGTCGGATCCGCACGTGGTGGTGCCGCACGTCTTCGGCATCGGGTGGGCGGTCAACATGGGCGCGGTCGCCGCCCGCCTGGGCCTGCTCAACCCCGACGACCTCGACGACGAACTGCTCGAGCAGGCGATCGACGGACCGGGCCGGTACGCCCGCGCCATGGCCTGGGCGAGCGTCGGGGCGGTGGCGCTGGCCACCGCGGCGACGATCCGACGGCGCCGCCGGCTGGGGTTCACCGGCCGACGGGTCTGGGCGGACGTCCCGGGCGGCGCGGCGATCGGGGCGGTGGCCGCCGTCCTGGTCGTCCTCGGCGCGGACGAGGAGCTGCCCGCCCGGCAGCGGCTGGTGGCCCCGGCGTACGGCGTGTACCTCGCCACCATCGGCACGGCGGCGCAGGGCGGCCTGCGCCCCGACGGCACCCGGCCCCGGCGGGCCGGTGCATGGGGGCTGGCGCTGGGCACGTTGCTGTGGTGGGCCGCCACCTACGGTCCGGTCAGGGCCGCGGTCGGCCGCGCGGTCCGGCGCTGAGCCGCCCGGGCCGGTCACCCCTCCCAGTACCGCTCCGGGACGACCGAGCGGTGCTCGCCGTGCACCGGCGCGACGTGCGGCCCGTACTCGGGGTGCTTGCGCAGGAACGCCCGGATGTACGGGCACCAGGCCACGATCGTGAGGCCCTCGGCCACCGTGTCGTCGAGCGCGGCGGTGGCGAGCCGGGCGGCCAACCCACGCCCGCCGTACTCCTCGTCGACCTCGGTGTGGAAGAACACCCGCGCCGTACCGTCCGGCCCGTACGGTGCGTACATCGTCCGCCCGATCCGCTCGTCGCCGTCGCGCAGGACGTACTGCCGGTGCTGCGGCTCGTGCTCGATGGAGAAGCGGTCGGCCTCGTCGCTCATGCCGCCGAGCCTAGTCCCCCGGACGGCGAGCGCACGTCGTGCCCGGCCCCGGGTCACCCCGTGACCGGCGGCGCGGCCGCGCCTCCCCGGCACCGACAATGGCGGGGTGACGACCACCCCTGCCTCGGACCTGCACCACCAGCCCGCCGGCGCCGCGAGCGCGCCCGGCGAGAGGGGCGTCACGATCGGGATCCTCGGGGCAGGGCACCTGGGGATGGCGATCGCGTCGCGCCTGCTCGGGACCCGCTACGTCGTACGCCTCGCGACGCGCCGGCCGGCCCGGGTGACCGCCGAGCAGATCGCGCCGTTCCTGCCCGGGGTCGAGGCCGTCACCCGCCCCGACGCGTACGCCTCCGACATCGTCATCGCCGCCGTCCCGCTGCGGCGCTACCGCTCGCTGCCGTCGGCGCCACTGGCCGGGCGCATCGTCGTCGACGTGATGAACTACCTGCCGTTGGTCGACGGGCGGATCCCCGAGATCGACGCCGACCCCCGCTCGACCAGCGAACTCGTCCAGCAGCACCTGCCCGACGCGTACGTCGTCCGGACCCTCAACCACATCGGGGCCCGCGAGATCAGCACCGACTCCCGCCCGACCGGCGAGGAGGGGCGCCGCGCCCTGGCGGTCGCCTCCGACCACCCCGCCGCGACGGCGACGGTCAGTGCCCTGCTGGACGCGATGGGGTTCGACGCCGTCGACGCGGGGCCGTTGGCCAACGGCCGGCTGTTCGCCCCGGGCACGCCGATCTTCCACGGGCGCTGGACGGCGGACGAGCTGCAGACGGCCCTGGCCGGGTCACTCGCCCACCGCCCGGTGTGACCCGCGCGAACCTGCGCGACAGCCTGCCGGAAGGCATCCGGAGAGGAAGAATTAGCGAACCGGTGGTCGGCAACAATGGGGGGATTGCCGACCACCCGGTCCATCATCCACGCTAGGACGTCCGCGTGACTCCGGCCATCACCGAAAGGCTATTCCAGCCGATCCGTGGGAGCTCACAGGCCCGGCACAGGCGCGCCGGACGGGAAACAGCCGGACGGGAAACAGGGGCTGGAACGGCCCGCGCGCGCCGCCGGGGAGGAGAAGGGAGAGTGGCGGCGCGGCGCGGGCACATGGTGAGGTGCGGCATCACCGGTGCCAAACCCTGCCGCACCCGCACTGAGAGCAGGGTGAGTGCCGGGCCGTGCGACCCTGCGGGAGACCCCGGTGGACGGGGCGGCGGGAGCCGACCTAACCTTGGAGGCGCCATGCCGCGCACCTCAGTCCTCAGCATCCGCGTCGCCTCCCCGGCGGACCTCCCCGCCGTGCGGGCGATCATCCGCCGTCAGGTGGGGCATGGACCGCTGCTCGGAGGAACCGACACCTTCCGCCACGACCAGAACGCGTTCGCCCTGGTGGCGGAATCGGACCGTACGGTCGTCGGGGTCTGTCTCGGCACGATGATGAAGCCCGGCCCCATGGCCCGGATGCTGCACAGCGGGCTGCCCGACGTCCTGCACGCCCGCCGGATCGGCCTGCTCGACACCGTCGCGGTGGACCCCGGCCACACCGGCCGCGGCCTCGGCACCCGGCTGACCCTGGCCGCCCGGGAACAGCTCCGGCGCCAGCGCGCCGGAGTGTGGGCCGCCGCGGCGCGGAAGACCCCGCAGGGCGTCACGATGGACGCCTTCCTCGACCGCGTCGGGCTGGCACCCTTCGCCGAGGTGCCCGACTTCTGGGGCCTGCGCGAGGGGGCGGCACCCGGCTGCCCGGCCTGCGAGGGTCCCGCCTGCCGGTGCTCCGCGGTGTTGTACGCCGGGGTGCTCTGACCTGGGCGTACGCCTCGACCGCGGGACTCAGCCGGCCAGGGCCGCCCGCAGCACGTCCAGCGGCAGGGAGCCGAGGGACAGCGCCCGGGCATGGAAGTCGGCCGCGCTGAACGCCTCCCCGCGGGCGGCGGCCGCGGTGGCCGCGTCGGCGCGCAGCTCCTGCCACATCCGCTGCCCGATCATGTAGCTCGGCGCCTGGCCGGGCCAGGTCAGGTAGCGGTTCCACTCGAACCGCAGGGTGCCCTCGTCGGAGGCGACGTAGTGCCGCAGGAACGCCCAGCCCTTGTCGGCGTCCCAGCGCCCGCCGCCGAACTCCACGGGCGCCGGCTTGCCCAGGTGCACCCCGAGGTCGAAGACCACCCGGGCCGCCCGCAGCATCTGCGCGTCGAGCATGCCGAACCGGTCGCCCGGGTCGTCCAGGAAGCCCAGCTCCGCCATCAGCCGCTCGGCGTACAGCGCCCAGCCCTCGCCGTGTCCGGAGGTCCAGCAGACCAGACGCCGCCAGGTGTTCAGGGCGTCCTTGTTGGCGACGGCCAGGCCGATCTGCAGGTGGTGGCCGGGCACCCCCTCGTGATAGACGGTGGTGCGTTCCCGCCAGGTGGTGAAGTCGCTCACCCCGACCGGCACCGACCACCACATCCGGCCCGGCCGGGACCAGTCGTCGCTGGGCGCGGTGTAGTAGATGCCGCCGGTGTTGGTCGGCGCGATCCGGCACTCCAGCCGGCGAAGATCCCCGGAGATGTCGAAGTGCACCCCGTCCAGGGCCTCGATCGCCTCCCCGCTGACCCGGGTCATCCACTCCTGCAGCGCGTCGGTGCCGTGGATCCACCGCGCCGGGTCGGCGTCCAGGGCCTCGATCGCCTGCCGCACGGTGGCGCCCGGCCCGGCGATCTCGGCGGCGACGGCCGCCTGCTCGGCGGCCAGCGCGTGCAGGTTGTCCAGGCCCCACGCGTACGTCGCGTCCAGGTCGACGGCCGCGCCGACGAAGTCGCGGGAGAACCGCGCGTACCGCTCCCGGCCGACGGCGTCCGCCTCCGGGGCCCCCGGCAGCACCTCGTCACGCAGCACCCGGGCCAGCTTGCCGTAGGCCGCCGCGGCGCCCACGGCGGCCTGTCGGAGCCGGGCGGCCAGGGCCGGCTCGGCGACCTCGGGCCCGGTGAGGTGGGTGACGAACCACGAGGCGGCCGGGTCGGCCAGCAGTGTTGCGTCGGCGAGGGCCTGCTCGGCCTGGCGACGGGTGGGGCGGGGGCCGCCGTCGGGGCCGGGGGGCGCTGCCACGCCTTCGCGCAGGCAGGCGATGTACCCGTCGACCGCCTGCGGGATGTCGCTGACCCGCGCGGCGATCACCTCCCGGTCGGCGGCGGTGTCGGTGGGCATCAGGTCGATCACGTCCCGCAGGCCCTGCACCGGCGACTCGATGTTGTTGGCGGCGGCCCGGTACTCCCGGGCCTCGTACAGCTCCAGCTCCAGGCCGAGCCGGTCACGCATCGCGGCCACGGTGACGGCGTCCCGGGCGGCGACGTCCTCGGGCGCCCGGTCGTCCACCGGGACCCGGTCCAGCCGGGCCAGGGTGTCGCGGACCAGGTCGGCCCAGGCGGCGTGGCCCGCGGGCGAGAAGTCGCCCATCCGGTCGTCGTGGCCGGGGATGCCGAGAGCGGTCGCCCAGGTCGGGCGCAGCTCGGCGAGCCGGCGGGTGTGGTCCTCTGCGATCGCGTCGACGGAACTGGGATTCCTCACCCCGCCGACGCTACCCCGCGGGTGGGGCGGACACGAGCGGTGAGCGGATCCTGACAACCCAGCCGGAGGCTGGCCTCCTCGGTCGGGCCCGATCCGCGCCATCACGTGGATCGGGATCCCGGCGGCGTCGGTCGCGGCGCGCCAGTTGTCAGGATCCGCTCACGCGATCGGGCCGACCTCGTCCGGAACCGCGTCCGGGCGGCCCGCCCACGCCCCCGCGGCACGCTGCGGGCACTACTCTGGACACCGCGCAACCCCGTGCGCAGCCCAGATCCGAGCGAAGGGGTCTCCATGTCCTTGTTCTCCGCCGTCGAAATGGCTCCCGCCGACCCGATCCTCGGCCTGACCGAGAAGTTCAAGGCCGACACCGATCCCCGCAAGGCGAACCTCGGGGTCGGCGCCTACCAGAACGCGGAGGGCAAGCTGCCCCTGCTGGCCTGCGTCGCCGAGGCGGAGAAGCGGATCGCCGCCACCCCGCAGCCGAAGCCCTACCTGCCGATCGACGGCCTGGGCGCGTACAACGCGTACGTCAAGGAGTTGGTGTTCGGCGCCGGCAGCCCGGTGATCGAGCGCACCGCGACGGTCCAGTCCCTCGGCGGGACCGGGGCGCTGCGGGTCGGCGCGGAGTTCCTCAAGAAGATCGCCGCCGGCGCGACCGTGCTGATCTCCGACCCGTCCTGGGAGAACCACAAGGCGCTGTTCACCGCGGCCGGCTACCCGGTCGAGAGCTACCGCTACTACGACGCCGCCACCCGCGGCATCGACATCGAGGGGATGGTCGAGGACCTGCGCGCCGCGGCCCCCGGGACGATCGTCGTCCTGCACGCCTGCTGCCACAACCCGACCGGCTACGACCTCGACGCCGACCAGTGGGGCACCGTGATCGAGGTGGTCACGGCAGGGGGGCTGATCCCGTACCTCGACATGGCCTACCAGGGCTTCTCGCAGGGCCTGGAGGAGGACGCCCAGGTGGTCCGCCGGTTCGCCGACGCCGGACTGCAGTTCGTCTGCTCGACCTCGTTCTCCAAGAGCTTCTCGCTCTACGGCGAGCGCGACGGCGCCCTGTCGGTCGTCTGCGGCGACCCGGACGAGGCGAAGCGGGTGCTCTCCCAGCTCAAGCCGGTGGTCCGTACGCTCTATTCCAACCCGCCCACCCACGGCGCGAAGATCGTCGCCACCGTCCTCGGTGACCCCGAGCTGCGGGCGCAGTGGGAGGTCGAGCTCGGCGAGATGCGCGACCGGATCAAGGAGATGCGGGCCGCCCTCGTCGCCGGGCTGTCGGCCGCCGGCATCACCGACGACGTCTCGTTCATCACCGACCAGGTCGGGATGTTCTCCTACTCCGGGCTGTCGAAGGACCAGATGGTCCGGCTGCGCGAGGAATTCCACGTGTACGGCACCGACAAGGGCCGGATCTGCGTCGCCGCGCTGAACCCGGGCAACGTCGAGCACGTCGCGCAGTCCATCGCCAGCGTCTGGTGAGCCATCGCTGACAGCGTCCGCCGAGGGCCCGCCCCGCCGAGGTGTCGGGCCCTCGCGGCGTGACCGGGCCCCGCCGGATATCAGCCGAGCAGCGGGGTGATGGTGCTGATCTTCCACCAGCCGTCGATCTGGACCAGCTGGTAGCAGTAGTGCTCCTGGCTGACCTCCTCGCCACGGGCGTCGACGTTGCGGAAGGAGACGTAGGCCACCGCCACGCCGCGGCCGGGCTGGTCGCTCCATGTGACGGTCGGCTGGGTGCCCACGATCCCCCGCTCCGCGTACGTCCGGAGCCCGCCGGCGAAGTAGTGCCGGGTCTGGTCCTGGTCGGCCACCACGAGGCGCGCGTGCGGCGCCACCACCATCGCCGGGTAGGCGTACAGCCGCGCGAGATGGTCGAGGTCCCCCTCGGCGAGCAAGGTGCTGTAGGTCTCGAAGAGGGCGCTGAGGTCGCCACTGATGTCCATGGCGACACGCTAGCCGACGTCGCCGACACCACCGCCGGGTCGAACCGGCCGAACCGGTCAGCCCACCGCCCGAACCGTCGGGAGACCGTGATCGCGTCAAGACATCGTGAGAGTCCCCGGCCCTATGCTGTCCGGGTGAACGAGGAGCCCCGGACGACAGCACCGTCCCGCACCCGGCGGCACCCTCCGGTCGGACGGTCCCTGAACCGCGAGATCCTCGCCCTGGCCGTGCCCGCGTTCGCCACCCTGGTCGCCGAACCGCTGTTGATCCTGGTGGACACCACCATCGTCGGCCACCTCGGCACGGCGCAATTGGCCGGCCTCACCCTCGCCTCGAACGTCATCGGCGTTCTGGTCGGGCTGTCGATCTTCCTGGCCTACGGCACCACCGCGACCGTCGCCCGCCGGCTCGGCGCCGGGGACCGACGCGGCGCCCTGTCCGGCGGCATGGACGGCATGGTGCTCGGGCTGCTGATCGGTCTCGGCCTGTTCCTCTGCCTGGTGGTCGGCGCCCCGGCAATCCTCGGCCTGTACGGCTCCAGTCCGGAGGCCACCGGGTACGCCACCACGTACCTGCGGATCGTGGCCCTCGGTCTGCCCGCCCAACTGGTCAGCCTCGCCTCGACCGGAGTGCTGCGCGGACTGCAGGACACCCGGACGCCGCTCTACGTCGCGGTGGGCGTCAACCTGGCCAACATCGTCCTCAACCTCACCCTGGTCTACGGCGCCGGGATGGGGATCGCCGGCGCGGCCCTCGGCACCGCACTGTCCCAGTGGGCCGGGGCGGCGGTGCTCGGGACGACCGTGCTGCGCGGCGCTGCCCGCCACGGGGTCCGGTTCCGGCCGGCGTTCGGCGGGGTGCTCGCCGCCGCCCGGTCCGGCGGATGGCTGGTGCTGCGGGCCGCCACCCTGCAGGCGGCCATCACCGTCACCACGTTCACCGCCTCGGGGATGGGCGAGGTGGCGCTGGCCGGCCACCAGGTGGCCTACAGCCTGTGGCAGACGATGGCGTACGCCCTGGACGCGTTCGCCATCGCCGCGCAGGCACTGATCGGGCTGCGGCTCGGCGCCGGTGACGTCGCGGGGACACGGCGGATCACCCGCCGGGTGCTCGCCTGGGGCGTCGGCTTCGGCATCGTCGTCGGGCTGCTGCTGGTGGCGGCCCGGCCGGTGCTGGGAGGCCTGTTCAGTCCCGACCCGCGGGTGCACGAGGTGCTGATGGTGACCCTCGTCGTGCTCGCCTGCATCGTCCCGATCGGCGGCGTGACGTTCGTCCTCGACGGGGTGCTGATCGGCGCCGGCGACGCCCGCTACCTCTCGCTGGTCGGGCTGCTGGTCACCGTGATCTACACGCCGCTCGCCCTGGCCGTCCGCACGACCGACGCCGGGCTGGCCTGGCTGTGGGCCGCCTACGGCGTGTGGATCGCCGCCCGGGCCGTGACACTGTGGATCCGGGCCCGCGGCACCTCCTGGATGGTCGTCGGACGCTGATCCCGGCACGGTCCCGCCCCGGGCCGGGGGACGCAGCAGGGGCCGGCCCCGCAGGACCGGCCCCTCCGTACGATCAGCGCCTCACTCGGCGCGTCGATCAGCGCCTCACTCGGCG